>NZ_JBWKUH010000003.1:0-354679 GCF_059420745.1 Sphingobacterium sp. GW821-FHT03E03 | reverse complement strand
CCTTTTTTTACACGGAAGCCCTTGCTGGAAACAGTCAAGGGCTTCTTTCGTTTACATACTTCCCAAAAGATTCCAGAGAGCAATGCACCGCCACAAAGCCACACAGAGATAAGTCTCCGAAGTTGTACTATAAAATACGGTTCTGCAGGGTACTGATCTAAAGTACTCTACTATGACTCCGTTTATCTACTTTCCAGTGGCAATGACTCTGAAGCTATGGAGAAACTCTAATTTTACTACTTACAGGGGGAATTTCGTCTTGTTCTTTGTCTGGACAGGTCTGCTTAGTCGATTACGAATGTTGTAGCGGCTCAGTTTGTTCCCCCATGCGGCGTTGTGTTGCGAAGTGATGCTGTAGTTTCCCAAGTGAGAGACGGGAAGCCAATCAAATACATATTCCGCGAACGAATGAAGGGGCAGAAGCCATCAAAGACCTAAGTTCTAAACATGATGTTGAAATTCTATTGGATTGTAAGCAGAAGGCCTGTCCAATATTTTATTACCATCCCGAGCACCCGAATAATATCTTAACGATTAACGGCAACCAAGCTGTAATGAAGTGCTTCAGGATTATGAATAATACGTAGGAAAAAGGGGGCTGCAAGCGTTGCAGGCCCCTTTCCTTATTTTCTTGATGTAGATCTTATTTTGTATTGAAGCCGATAGGAACGGATGTTGGTTTTATGGGAAGATAATTGCAACAGCATCTAGCGATACGATCTAAGATGTTAAAATTTGTACGAATGTTGTTAGATTAAAAGGCTTGACCATGATCCCATCAAAATGATACATCTGCCCTTGAGGGGTCTGTACGGTTACCTGTGATTCATCTGATGTTAATGCAATTACTTTGTTGTTAGCGCCGTGGATAGTTGTGTTTCCTTTGACTAAATTCAAAATATCCCAGCCGCTAGGACCATTCATGTTGAGGTCAGTAATGACAATATCACTGGTATTATTTTGAAGATACTCCATCGCATGTGACGAATCTTGAAAAATCTGTACATCTTTGAACTGCTGCAGGGCCTGCTTAATAAATAAATTATTGATTGGGTTATCATCGATAACGACAATATGTGAATGTAGCGGTAGATTGTCCTGTGTAATAACTTGCGTCGGGCTTTTCTTTTCATCAGCAATTGGAACGACTAATGTAAACGTCGACCCTCTTCCTTGTTTACTTTGCACACTTAATGTTCCATTTAGCTGCTCAGCCATAAGTTTGGAAATATGTAATCCCAATCCAAAGCTATTTTTGGACCTGAGGTCAGTCATGTAATATTGTTCAAAAATATGTTCTTGGTCTTTAACCGAAATACCCTTTCCAGTGTCACTGACCTGTACTTGCAACGTTTTTATTGCGTCCGAGTTGATAAATGCCTTTATCTCTATCTGTCCCTTGTCAGTATATTTAATAGCATTACTCAGGAGATTGGATACAATCTGACGCAAACGATATGCCCCGCTCTTGATTAAGGTGTCTGGTTCTATCGTAATATGGCTGATAAGCTTAAGACCTTTTTTATCAGCCTGGCTTTGTTGCATTTTTATCAAATTGGCAAGCAAGTTCGCTGGTGAGAAATATTCTTCTTTAATTTCAAGCATACCTGATTCTAATTTGCCAAGATTGAGTATATCTTCAACAGTATCATTGATCACATGGATATCCTGTGTGATGGAATCCAATAATGCGGGATTAACGCGATTGTTGGATGTGTTGTTCTTTAAGAGGTCAATGACGCTGACCAGCGAATTGACCGGTGTACGCACGTCGTGGCTCACATTAGCTAATATACTGGTTTTTTCTTTGGCAGTGCGCAGGGCGTAATCTCGCGCTGCTGTGATTTTACGTTCGTAAATGATGGTATTGTAATGATAGGATAGAATCAAAGTCACCATAATAATCATTAGGATGATTGAGGCAATAACCTGCTTTCCGAAAAAGGCAGAATTTTCCTTATACAATGTGAAATCCTGTATCTCGGCCGCCCGTAAGGACTCATCTTCTTGTGTTTTTATCTTGAGCAGAGCGGTACTGATTGTACTAAAAAGTGCATAATTTGATTGTAGGAGTTGTCTTTCCTTATCTTGGAGTTCGACGAAAGAACGACGGATTTTACTAAAATCTTGTTTATAGAACGATTCATTCTGTTCAATTAACGTCTGGATCTGGCTGTGAATTGCTTTAATCTGATTGACATTAAATTGTTGTTCAAGTTTGTTAGAAACTAAAGTGTCATTTTTTGCTTTGAAAATCCGGGTGAAAAGTTTTTCTTTTTTTCTGACAATTGTATCTTTTTTGCTTACAGTTAAGGAGGTATCCCGTAATATTCTACTAACAACTGAATCCGCATCTATCCGATTAGTCGTTGGGCGTAATGTTCGACTGGTTTTTGTCAAAAGAGAAAGGGAGTCTTTTGCCAGGAAAATCATATTGTCTACAGATTTCTTGATGCGTGCGAATTCATCAGAGAGATGAATGTTTTGTTCCAATGGTGTATTGGTTGAAAACGATATTCCTTTTTTGGAAGAAAGCGTAGAAAGGGAGTCAATATAAAAGCGGAGGCTATCTAAGTTTTTCGTATAGTTTGCCAAATTTTCGGTACTAAAATCTACCGTATATGACCGAAATGCGTTTCCTGCAGCGTTATAAGATGCAAATAGCTCATAAAATAAACTTGTCAATTGATTTTTGGAACTATAGGCTTTATTTAGACGAGCTTCGGTTTTTTGATATTCAATATATTGATAGGTAAATATCGAACCGATATACACTAAAGAAAGAATCAGAAAAGCAATTAAAACTGTCCTGAAAATAAATATTTTTCTATTATTTTTCACGTTGTTATTCTTTCAACCAATAAATTAATTACAGCCTCTTTGTTTAGTATGAAATTCAAATTTAAGACTTAAAAATGAAAGGTGTTGTTTATAACTGTCAATTAATCGCTACTTTTTAAAAAACTTACACAATCGTTTGATTGAAAAGGCGAGTCGATAGTACAATTTTTATTTTCTATTTTACAGATGGAAACCTAAAAGAGTCAAATAGTTGAGCCAAAATAATTCAGCTCCATTAAAATAACAAATTGTAAAACTGATGAAAAAACTGTTTATTTCAGCAATGTTGTCACTGATTACCTGGCAGGTAAGTAATGCGCAATCTATTGTAAATATTATTCCAAAACCACAGGAAATCACTTACGGGGAAGGTTTATTCCAATTAGATAAACAAACGACCATAAGTTTTAAAAATTGTAGCGTTAAAGATGTGGACTTGTTCATTCGGCAATTGCGGCAAGCAAGCCATTATCCAATGCTGGAAAAAAAGCAATCAAGCAATACGATCGAGTTTATTTTGGATAAAAAACTGGATCTGCCTAGTGATGAGGGGTATCAATTACATGTATCTGCTAAAAAGATAACGGTGAAAGCAAAGACAGCACATGGTCTTTTCAATGCCTCACAATCGTTGCGCCAACTCCTCCCCTTAGCAATAGAGACTAATACGAGTAAAGTTCCTGAATCTACCTGGTCCATTCCTGCTGTGGCGATCAAAGATTATCCCCGATACCATTGGCGTGGATATATGAAAGATGTAAGTCGGACATTCTATGATGTAAACACGGTGAAGAAGTACCTGGATGCGATGGCTTTATATAAAATGAATATCTTTCATTGACATTTGACGGATGACCAGGGGTGGCGTATCGAAATAAAGAAGTATCCAAAATTAACAGCAGAGAATGCGACTGTCTTCCACCGTACTGAAAAACAACCGGCTGAGCGTAGTGGTTTTTATACGCAGGAGCAAATAAAGGAGCTGGTTCAGTATGCTAAAGAGCGCAATATTACAATCGTTCCTGAAATCGACGTACCTGGGCACTCCTGGCCAACAATATTAGCCTATCCTGCATTGGGGGTGAACAAAAATTCTTACCCCAATCATATCTTTCCTTTTGTATCGTCCTGGGGTTATTGGGGTAACCAGTTTACACCAAATACACTTGATCCAACAAAAGAGACAACCTATCAATTTTTGGATAATGTGTTTACAGAGATTGCCGGTCTATTTCCAGGAAGCTATATTCATTTTGGGGGGGATGAGGTCCGTCATGATCTATGGGAAAAGGAACCACATGTGCAGGAGTTTATGAAGCAGTATCAGATTGCTGATGTCAAAGCATTGCAAAGCTATTTTGTACAACGTGTATCAGCTATCATTGTTCAGAAAGGGAAAAAGCCTATTGGTTGGAATGATATTTTAGCAGATGCTAAGAATCTTCCCAAAAGTACAGCTATCATGAGTTGGGTTGGAGAGGAGGCGATTAAGGAGGCGACCAAAGATGGATTTAAGGCTGTGGCAACACCCGCCTCGCATTTGTATTTCGATATTACGCAGGCGGACCGCAATGATGGCACAATGACCGACCTGGCCTATCCGCAGATTAATTCTTTAAAGAGGGTCTATGACTTTGATCCATCAAATGGGCTGACAGCAATGGAGGATCAATTGGTTTTGGGGGTACAGGGTAATATGTGGTCGGCGATCGCCCAGGATATCAAAGATATGAATGTGCAGAATTTTCCACGCTTACTTGCCGTCGCTGAAATAGGTTGGGCTTCTAAGTCGAAGAAAGATTATGCGGAGTTTTGCCGTAGGCTGGATGCTAATCTTCCACGTTTGGATTCCATGCGGATTGATTACTATCATACTGGCGGTTATATCGCAGGTAGCTGGAAAAGTGAAGACATTAAAGAGGAGTATAGTACACTAACCTTTGATGTGACAAAAAAGATCTATGACAATGGGCGGGCACAAGCTGGTTTTTTCTTTTTAGAAGGTAAGAATTTTCTGGAGATAGACGCTGTCCAATTGCTGCAAGATGGTCGTATTATTGATGAGGATGGACATCATGCGCTTGCGGATAAATTTAGAGGAACGAATAAGATTAAACCTTTTTATTACAATTTCACTGTGAGAGATTATAATCCGAATGCGAAATACGAAATCAAGGCTCGCGTTAGAGGAGCTGGTGGAGTAGATTCGAGGGGTAATTTTACATTTAATTTGTCGCCAACTCTTCCTTTCAACAGAACGGAGAAAAGATAGTATATGCAATATATCTTTTTAACCACAAAAGCAGCTGCCCCGGTGGCTGCTTTTGTGGTTAAAAAGACCTCTTCTGTTGTCTAAATATTGCTCTTTTTAGTGCGACCAGCTCCTGCTGGATTCGCTGTTTTATAAAAACAACGGGTTAATTATTCTAATAACCTATCTGTGAAACATAAAAAACAATCTAGTTTTCAGTTTCTTTTGTTCAATTTCATTTTTATTTTCAGATTCTTTTATTTAATTTCCTAATAGAATCAACCGTCTTTTGTGATTTTTTGACAAAAGATAAAATACCAATAAACCTTTAGTAATTGTTTGTAAACTATTATCTAAACACCTCCATTTTAATTATGAAAAAGAATTATCTTTTTTACAGCAAAGCCAGACCTTTAAGTCTTTTAGGTCTAAGTCTTTTATGCTCGTCCCCTAATTTAATTGCGAGCAATTTGAAATCGAAATTGAGCTATTTTCATGTCGAACAACAGCAAATTTCGGGTAATGTGAAGAATGAAAAGGGCGAACCGCTTGCGGGTGCTACGATTACCGTAAAAGGTAGCACGATCCAAGCGTCGACCGATGCCAATGGCAGCTTTTCCATTCGCGCCAAACAGGGCGATTTTTTGGTTATCAATTATCAAGGTTATGCGCGACAAGAGGTCGCAGTAAGTAGCGGAACGATCGCCGTGACGATGATTGGCAATACCGAGTCGTTGGAAGAGGTGGTTATCGTGGGGTATGGTAAGCAGAAAAAGGGAAATCTAACCGGGGCTGTCGCAGCGGTAAACTCTGAACAACTGAAAAATATCTCGCCATCCAATCTGTCCAATACCTTGGCAGGAAGGGCTGCTGGGGTGAATGTGACCAATACCTCAGGGATGGCCGGAGCTTCCTCTTCCTTACGTATCCGTGGAGCTGCTGTAGAACCGCTTTATGTGATTGATGGTGTGGTGCGCGACAAAGCGGCTTTTGACGCGCTGGAAGCAAATGAAGTAGATCAGATGAGTTTCTTAAAAGATGCCGGAACCGCCGCTGTATATGGTACGCGAGCAGGTAATGGCGTTGTATTAGTGACGACAAAAAAAGGGACTGCCCAGGCTCCGGTATTCAATGTGCAGAGCAATTATTCCTTCAGTGCACCAACACAGACTTTATTGGCCAATCTGACTACCGCTACGGATGAACTAATCTATCAGAATCGAGTTTCCCAATTTCGTTGGGAACAGGGCAAGAAAAGTGAACCGTGGGTAGCTCCGAATGGACAGCGCGAATTTGACTATTTTAAAGACAAAAATTATAACACCAATGATGTCATTTGGCGAAATCCTTTTAGCCATAGGCAGTCTATTGCTGTTAACGGCGGTGGCGATAAGATTACCTACTATGCCTTATTGAGCTATCGGAAAGAAAATGGGTCTTATAAATCGCTGGATCACGAAAAATTTAATCTCCGGAGCAATATTTCAGCGAAAATTAGTGAAGCATTTAGCCTAGATTTTAACATCTCGGCCAACCAGACGAATTCCAATAGGTTTTTCTGGCCATTTAGTACATCCGCGAGTGATGATGATTTTGATGTTTCGGATTTCTACCGCGTTACTTTCAACTGGCCCAAGATGTATCCATTTTATCTGACCGCAGATGGGACGCCGAGCAATACTCCAACGGCTTATCCGGTTCAAACGCCAATGGGAAGCTGGCAGGCCTGGAATGTGATCGACCAGGTCATCGGTGACCGATATATCGATCGCAAAGTACGCCAGGTAAATCCAATCATGACCCTTAATTTAAAGCTGGATAAAGTGCTAGAGGGGTTGTCAACAAAATTGGTGGGAAGTTACGTAGCGGAAGATTATATGCGTAAACGCTATATGAGTTTTCAAAAGAACTATACATTTACTTCGCTGAATCCTAATGGCAACCGTTTCATACCGGCCCCACCGTCAGAGGATAGGACAAATGTATTCACTTTTAGCCAGGCCCAACCTTTTATGGACTATAATCCACAGCGCAAATGGCAATACCAGGTGGACTGGTTCCTAAACTACAACCGCAAGTTTGGCAAACATACGGTGGATGGTCTGATTGTCTATGAGCAGTTTAAATCGGGGAATACCAATATTACGTCGCGGGCAGAAAATCCAATTATTCCATTGGATCAGATGTATATCTATCCGACAGACAGGAGCATGCGATCGACGGATGCTTTTGAATTAATGGACGCACGACGCGGAGTAATCGGTCGAGCGAACTATAACTATGCGGATAAGTATATAGCCGAGTTTTCTTTCCGTTACGACGGCTCGCCTTTATTCCCAAATGATAAGCGTTGGGGATTTTTCCCGTCTATGTCTCTTGGCTGGCGCATGTCGGATGAGAACTTCTTTTCGTCCATCAAGAATATAGTCAGTGATCTGAAACTACGAGCATCGTATGGAAGTTCGGGCAACTTTGTGGATGTGGAAGGCTATTCGATATTACCCTATTCGTATATGGAGAAATATAGCTCGATCATCACTTCACGAACAGGAAGCAGAACACCGGTGCCGGGATATATTTTTGGCGATAGCTATTACACCGGGGTAACGTACCTTGACAACCCAACTATGAATCTTACTTGGACAAAATCAAAGAGTTACAACGTAGGGGTAGACTTTGGTTTTGCTCACAATAAATTGACGGGTAGTTTAGATGGATTTATCCGGAAGGAGAGCGATATTCTCGGAACGCGGGGGATTAAGGTTCCTGATAATTATGGGAGAGGGTTGGCACCGGAAAATTATGCGGCGCGAAGCTTTAGAGGAGGAGAACTCTCGCTCAACTGGAATGACAGGGTTGGTGAAGTTTCTTACGGTTTGAATGCGAATATGGGATATGCAAAAGACCGATGGGATATTTTTGACGAGGAACCTTCCTACGCAGCAGGAGGACGGGAAAATTTTCGATCCAAGGTAGGGCGACCTGAAAATCGCATTATTGGTCTGGAAGCTTCGGGACTGGTCCGTACGCAGGCCGAAGCTGATGCGCTGAAGGGAAAGGGCTTTAAGACTTATGGACGTGACCCTTATCAGGGTATGATTCTGTATAAAGATATCCGTGGACAAAATTATTCTGACCAGCCAGATGGCATTATTGATGACAATGATATGCAGTTACTTTCGGAGAATAATACACCTCGCATTAATTATGGATTTGGATTTAATGCCAGTTGGAAAGGTTTCTATATCTCTGCTTTATTTCAAGGCGTATTGGCTTATGATCGTGTGATCAGCAATCAGGAAGGCGCAGGAATGCGGCAACATGGGGATACGTTTAGACCTTATTATCCTATCTGGACTTCGGATGTCTGGACCCCTGAGAATACAGAAGCTAAATACCCTCGGCCTGTAGGCTATAATTGGCAGGAATCCGGTGCCACCTCTTCAACATTCTGGATCCGAAATGGAGCTTATATGCGATTACGAGATTTAAATATTTCCTATACACTGCCACAGGCAATGATGGAAAAAATCAAAATGAAGGGTGTCAACATATTCTTAAATGGTACCAACCTGTTTGTTTTTTCACCGATGAAGGAATTCCATGATCCGGAGCAAAAAATGTACGATTCATATCCGGTGATGAAAACGTTCACATTGGGTCTTGATGTTAAATTTTAATTGATTTTAATGATGAAAAAGATATTTTATCCGCTAGTTGCCTTGTTGCTGACAACGGCTTCTTGCAAGAATGTATTGGATATTGAGGATCTCAACTCGGTAAATGAAGACAAGGTGTGGAATGATCCCAATCTTGTCAATGCTTATCTGGCTAATTTATATACCTTATTTGGAAACTGGAGCAGTGGCGCAGACAATAATTCGCAACAGCTTGCAGGGATTAACTTTCCTTTGAATGCGGTTACAGTCAATAATACGGCCTATAAGGCTTGGGACTATACAACCATGCGTAAGATCAATACCGCTATTCAGAAAGTGTCCGGAAGTACAGGATTAAATGATGCAACTAAGAAATCTATCTTAGGTCAGGCACTTTTTATGCGTGCTTATATGTATTTCAATATGGTCAAGCATCATGGTGGAGTACCCTATATCACAAAACCGCAGGATCTGGAGAGTGATGAATTGAAAGTGCCGCGAAACAGTACCAAAGAATGTTTTGATTTCATGGTAAAAGACCTGGATGAGGCGCTGACTTATTTGCCGATGACTATTGGGAAGGGGACAGCAGATTATGGACGTATTGATGGTAATTTCGCTCTGGCTTTTAAAGCTAAAGTATTATTGTATAAAGCATCGCCACAGTTTAATCCTTCCAATCCTTATGGGAATACCTACTGGGCAGAAGCAAATGCGGTGAATAAAAAAGCCTATGAGCAGCTAAAGGCACAGGGGTATAGTCTGACTGCTGATTACGCCAATATTACATTGGTAGAGAAAGGTCCTGAGGTGGTCTTTGCTGTCATAAACTCCTATCCCAACAAGGTTGCTAACTGGGATAATGGGGTACGGCCGGGCTCCGAAAGCCGGGGAACTGCCAGTGCTGTCCCAACCTGGGATTTTGTGAAAGAATTTCCGATGAAAGATGGTAAATTATATACAGACCCAGCGGGCAAATACCATAAAACGGATGAGCAGTTTCTACAAAGCTATTGGGAGAACCGCGATCCTCGTTTTGACAAATCCATTGTTTGGAACGGGAAGGTCTATGAGGTTTCGGCTAAAACAGGGAAAAGACAATATACCTCGCTGGGCATCGCGGATGCATTAGACAATTTTGGAGAAAACCCAAAAGCTGGAACAACCTCCTCGAATAGAGACCGGTATACAGGCTTTTTTATTTTGAAGAATTCAAAACTCTCTTTAAGACAAACACAGGTGGAGACCCAATATGATGTGGATTTTGTGCTCATGCGCTATGCGGAGGTACTATTGAATTATGCTGAAACAGCAAATGAAACAGGGGACCTGGCTACGGCAATGACCCTCTTAAAACAGATCCGGATGCGTGCAGGTATTGAACCGGGGGGAGATAATAACTATGGTATCGCTGTCGGTAATAAAGCAGATATGCGGGAAGCTTTATTGGCGGAAAGAAATATTGAGTTCTGCTTCGAAGGGCACCGTTTTTGGGACTTACGTCGCTTGCGTAAGCTTGTTGTCCTCAACAATAAAACCAAACAGGGAGTGGAAGCGATCGCGATCAATGCAAACGGAACAGATATGGATCTAAAAGCTGCGGCAGACTTAGCAAAAAATTACCAACTGAAAGAAAATCAGTTTAAGTACAATGTATTGCAGGTACCTAGTACTGGAAATAAAATAAATCTGGTGCCAGATACATATTATTTCTTCCCGATTGCTCAATCTGTGATAGACAAAAACCCGAATATCAAGCAAAATAAAGATTGGGGGGGAGAATTCAATCCTACGTTAGAGTAGTGTATTTTCCGATTACTAAATGTATATAAAATAGAGCGGGATGCCCAGCAATGGGCATCCCGTCTATATTAAACTATGTCAAGTACAGCGTTTATTTTAGCTCGATCATTTTTTGTTTTTCTTCTTCCTGTTTATCTTCTTGTAAGATGGCCAACTGAAGGCTACAAATCAAAGTAAGGATAATAAGGACCACAAAAGCTATCGGAAAAATAACTCCAATGATCACCGCTAGCAATAATGAGATATTGAGGTATTCCTGTCCATTTTTGGAAGACACCTTTAAAACTGAACTTTTAAATGAATCAAAAAGGTCTTGAAAAGCTTTTGTGATCGTTTTGCTGTTGATGCTGAATGTTGTTTTAGTTGCCATGATGTTTATTTTTTAATGTTTTGTTTCTTATTTGATATCTCAAAGGTAGGGCAGATTTGCGTTGTCGGGGAGGGGCATTAGGCTAATCAGGAAAGAATTTCGGTAAACGGTCAGGTTATGTCGGTTAATGATCTAAAAAAGCCACACTAATGCAGGGATTAGTGTGGCTTTTTTAGGCTTTAGTTTTCGTGTTAGAGACCTACGTGTTCTGTTTTAGATTTCGTTGGTCCCGATGCATTTTGCTTATAAGATGGATCATAGTTCCAATGAATGGTATCCGTTAATACCTTCCCATTTTTTTGGTTGATCTTTGCTTCTATGGTATTGGCCCCCTTTGCAAGTTTAACATTGTCAAAAATGTAATGTACATCTGTTTGCCCTTTTCTAACGCCTTTGATAACCGTTCCGTTAACGGTTAAGGTTGGTTCGCCTCTATTGGAATAAACGGTTACAGGAGTAATTTCATTTCCGCGATTGATCATACGGCGTTGGGTGACATACAATATCGGTTCTTTGCTCCAGTTGGCTTTGTACCAGTAAAAACCATCTTTCTTTAGTTTTCTATCAAAGGAAACTAGGCCTTTGTAATTTCTTGGATTAACGTTCAGTGCGGTAATCGGTGTGGCAAAATCAAAAGTATTCCAAACGTACGATCCAAGGAAAATTGGATTTTTGGAGATTACTCCCCAATGGACTTCATGGAATTTTGTTGCATATTCTTCTGGAAAGAAGGATGGATTGCTCCATTGGTTCCCGAAATTACCTACCTCTTCCGCTTGATCCTCGGGAACTGCTTCGGCACCATATTCAGAAAAGATAATCTTGTAGTCTTTGAACTCTTTACTTATACGTTGCGCCCATGTAGCTACATCGTCATCTTTATCAGATTTGTTTTCCAGTTCACCGTTATACCAGCCGAAATAGTGGTTGATCCCTTGTACATCGGCGTTGTTGTTAACCGGATGATCAATTACATTGTATCCGCTGACGGAGACGGTGTAACGATCCGGGTCTTCGGATTTAGCGAGATCATTTAGTTTGGTCGTGAGTTCTACGGTGTAGGCAGACGGGGAGTAAACTTCGTTATGCATCCCCCAGATATAGATGGAAGGGTGATTGAAATTTTGTCGAATTAGTTCTTTCAACTGCTGTTGGGCATTATTGTCTTCAAATGTTGTCACGCGATTCACAAATGGGATTTCGGCCCAGATCACAAGCCCGATACTATCGCATTTGGAATAGAAATATGCTGACTGCTGATAGTGTGCCAAACGAATGGAAGTGGCTCCCATTTCTTTGATAATGGATAGATCTTCGTCGTGGTCGGCGTTGCTCAGGGCTGAACCTTTGCCCCAACGATCCTGATGTCGACATACACCATATAGGGGATACTTGATGTCATTTAAAAAGAAACCTTGACCAGTGCGCAATTCAAATTTGCGTATGCCTAAAGGTGTCGTCACCTCGTCAATGATATGACCATCTTTTTTGATCTGTGTCACAACCCGGTAAAGGTAAGGATCGTCCAATCCTTGCCATAAATGCGGATTTTTGACCGCAATCTGCTGTAATAGCATTTGCCGACCTTGAGGTGGTAAAGTATAAGCTGTATGCTGTTTTGCTTTTATTGTGCCATCTTTTTCAAAAATGGTCGTTAGCAATTCGATCGGTTGTATTTTTCCGGACTTGTTGTCAATTTTTATTTTTAAAGCTATGTCTGCAGCTTTCTTCGAAACATTTTGCTGCGTGATATAGATACCCTGGGAAGCAAAGTCATTCACAGCAACATGAATGTCATCAGTAACAATAAGTTCAACAGGACGATAAACACCGCCGTACATGGGGAACAAGGTGTGGTTGACCGGGATGACCTGTGGGCTAGCTTCATTGTTAACCTTGACCAACAGCTCGTTTTCTGCACCCAATTGCAACATATTAGTTAGTTCAAAGACAAAAGCAGAATAGCCACCCTGATGTCTGCCGACAAAATTGTAGCTACCATTTCGTTGCGAGTTATCGTAGGTAATATCATTTTTTCCTGCTTTGGCAGAAAGAGGTTTATTATTTAAGTAAACTTCGGTATTGGTATTCACACCCTCAAATCGGATAAAAACACGTTTACCTTTCCAATCTACAGCGGGGACAAATGTTTTGCGGTAATAGGCATCTCCAGTATAAAAGCGTTCGTTCTTTCCAAGGCTGCCCGGTTTGATCTCTGCTGTCTGCATGTCTGACGCATTCCAGGTATGTGGTAGGGTAACCAATTGCCACTTTCCATCAAATGTCTGGTTATAGTCCAATGCTGAGGTGGAAAACGGACCTTTTTTAAACGACCAGTTTGAATTGAACGGAATGACAGTTCTGGCTTGTAGATTCAGAATAGTTATCCCTATAAAGAAGAGCGTATAAAAAATCCTTTTAATCATATGGTTTTAACTTAGGGTATTTGTTTCGTTTTCAAATATAACCAACAAAAAGACAATCGCTAATTGTACGGGTTTTAGTTAGTGTAAGATTTTGCAATAATATTAATTTTTTAAATCTTTATTGTCTCCATGTTTAAATATGTTTCCTTATTGTTTTGTTTGTATAAAATACACTATAACGTTTTCGAGAGTTGCGCAAACGATTGACTGGATTTGACTTTCAGTAATAACTTAATAATTTCTTTACCATTGTATTACGCAGAGCTACAATTAGAATCGATTAAACACTTTAGATATTTGGTTTTTGTTTAAGGATATAGCAAACTCAGAATCGAAAATAAAGGTTTTATAAAAATGTAGCAGGATGACGCTTAAATAATTAATTTTAACACCTTCTAGCCAAGGTAAAGTCTTAATTATCATATGAAACGTAAATTAGTATTTATTATAACCTACCTGCTCATTCAAAATGTGACAGCTCAAATCGCGATTATTCCACGGCCTTTAGAATCTAAAATGGGGCAGGGAGAGTTGAAGTTGGCGGGTAATTTTGGAGTCACTGGAGATGCTGTGTTTGAATCGTCTTTACACTATCTTCGGAAGCTGATGTTGAGCCGTTTTGGAATTTCAACTTACACTTCGTTGGAAA
This sequence comes from Sphingobacterium sp. GW821-FHT03E03, assembly GCF_059420745.1. Taxonomy (NCBI): domain Bacteria; kingdom Pseudomonadati; phylum Bacteroidota; class Sphingobacteriia; order Sphingobacteriales; family Sphingobacteriaceae; genus Sphingobacterium; species Sphingobacterium sp. GW821-FHT03E03. The sequence continues at coordinate 340,680 of NZ_JBWKUH010000003.1, read as the reverse complement.
AGGACGCAAAAATGATCGTGAAGCTTGATGGCAAATTACAACATGAAGCATATCGTCTAAAGATCGGTCGCAAAGGTATTGAAATATATGCTTCTGATAGATCGGGTATGGTCAATGCTATTGCTAGTTTGGAGCAGGTGTTTACCGCTGCTGAAAGAAAAGGCAATGCGTTCCTATTACCTGTATTGAATATTGAAGACAAACCGCAATTTGGCTGGCGAGGGTTTATGTTAGATGAATCGCGCCATTTTTTTGGTAAGGAGAAAGTGAAATCTTTGTTGGATTGGATGGCTTTTTACAAGTTGAATAAATTCCATTGGCATTTGACAGATGAACCGGCTTGGCGCTTAAGTATACAAAAATACCCCTGGTTAACCCAAGTTGGGGGGATAGGCAATTATCTCGATCCTTATGCTCCGGTACAGTATTATAGTCAAGCTGATATCAGTGAGATCGTTACCTACGCTGCTGAGCGAAATATCGAGGTCATTCCTGAAATTGATATGCCGGGACATGCTACAGCCGCAAACAGGGCTTATCCTTTTCTGTCTGGTGGGGGGAACGAAAAACATCCCGATTTTACTTTTCATCCTGCTAAAAATACAACATATACATTTTTGACTGATGTTTTGCGTGAAGTGAAAACACTGTTCCCCTTTGTCTATATTCATTTAGGAGGAGATGAGGTTGCTTTCGGTAGTGAAGCCTGGAATAATGATGTCAAAGTTCAGGAATTGAAAAAGACAGTAGGTCTAAAATCTAATAAAGAAGTTGAAGAGTATTTTATTCGTCGTATGGCAGATTCTGTGGCTGGGATAAACGGAAAGATTATTGTCTGGGATGAAATGGTGGATGCCAAGTTGGCCAAAGATCAGACGGTCATGATGTGGTGGCGTCATGATAAACCAGAACAGCTAAACAAGATTTTGGATAAAGGTTATCAGGTTATACTAACTCCTAGGTTGCCCATGTATTTTGACTTTGTACAACAAGAGCATCATAAGTATGGTCGTAAATGGGGAAAAAGCTTCAATCCTTTGCAGGATGTATTTAATTTTGCTGGAAATCAATTGGATAGTTTGGGAAAAAGAAAACAACAGGTCTTGGGTATTCAGGCTAATCTTTGGACTGAAACAGTGACGAATGTCAATCGTTTGGATTACCTTGTGTTTCCGAGAATAGCGGCATTGGCGGAGGCGGCATGGGTGCCAGGAACAGGTCGAGATTTTGATGAATTTACAAAGAAATTAAAAAAGCATTTGCCCTTGTACCGCGATCAGGGACTTTATTACTTTGATCCTTTTAAGGACAGTAACGCAGAGCCCGCAGTTATCAAGAAATCGCAAAAACAATATATAGATAATCCAAAGTGATCGTCGGACGGGCAACATATATCTGGTCAATAAACATAGATTTATTTGTCGTTAGGAAGAGTCATTTTCAAAGAAATAATGATAAGATGAAATATAATAAAATAATCACAGCATTGATTCTCGGCAGCATATTGCTGGGAGTAAAAACTACTTCGGCACAATGGACAGGTCCTCGCAAGAAAGTAGAAAACAAGGTAGACGTAAAATATGGGCCTTTGACGCCCGGACATCGGGCAGATGAAGCGATGGAACGGTTCCGAAACTATGGATTAGGACAATTTATCCATTGGGGCTTGTATGCAATTCCTGGTAATGAATGGGAGGGAGTCAGTGCACGGAAAGGAGCGGCGGCATCCGAATGGATACGTACCTGGAGTGGACCAACAGCGCCGAAAGATTGGAAGAATACTTATGATAACCTCTACAAAAAGTTCAATCCTACAGGTTTTGACGCAAAAAACTGGGCTAAACAGGCGAAAGAAATGGGTGCAAAGTATCTTATTTTTACCACAAAGCATCATGATGGATTTGCCCTGTGGCCTTCTAAGTATACAGACTATACAGTGAAGAAGAGTCCTTATAAAAAAGATATCGTCAAGCAGGTCGTAGATGCCTATACAGCGGAAGGTATAGATGTGTTTTTGTATTTTTCAATTCTTGAATGGAATAATTCAAACTATATGGGGAAAGCCCCCTCTAGTCCTGAAGAAAAGGCTAAATTCAATAAGTTTTTGGAATACACGCGTAATCAGTTGCTAGAACTTCTGGAAAACTACCCGCAAATAAAAGGTTTTTGGTTTGATGGTACTTGGGATCAATCTTGGATCCAATCGTATGATTTTACGTATAAATTAGAAAAAGAGCTACGTGAAAAACATCCAGGATTGATTATTGGAAGCCGATTTAGAAATGACGAATTTGGAAAGCGGCATTTTGACTCCAATGGTGATATGCTAGGTGACTATGAACAAGGTTGGGAAAGAAAAATGCCGAAGGAGTTTGAATGGTTGGAGGGACGTGACTGGGACTGTGTCATGACGATTCCACCGAATGGTTGGGGCTATATGAAAGACTGGTCTGGGATTTATACCAAGACCTCAGATGATCTCATCGATATGTTGATGAATTGTGTTTCCATGAATGGCAATTTTGTGTTGAACTTTGGACCTGATGGGAATGGTCTTATGCATCCTGGAGAAGATAAGCTAGCCAAGGAAATCGGTGACTGGATTAAGATAAACGGCGAAGCGGTATATGGTGTCAGACATGCTGGTCTAGCGCCATCCAAATTGGGTTACTTTACAAAGAAAGAGGATAACCTTTATCTGACAGTTTTTAATCGTCCCGTCAACAATATCGTGCGTATTGCAGTTCCTAAGAAGGCTGTAGAGGTTCCAGTCTCTGCTACTATACTCCACAATGGACAATCCTTGGAATTGAGTCATACAGATATTGGTTTAGACTTAGACAAAAATACATATTACGATATTCGGCTTCCCAATTCGTTTAACTCAAATAAAGCCTTTGTGATCAAGATGAAATTAGGAAAGCCAAAGGCGCAAAGTGAAAAGCTGATGGATGCTAAAATGTAGCTAACAACAATAGTTTAATTCAAAAAAGCTGAACTTAAACCATCATTGGAATTAAGTTCGGCTTTTTCTTTTATACGATGTTCAACAGTTCCTGCGGAGCGTGAATAATATGCTTTGCACCGTGTTGCCGCAACTCGGTTTCATCGCGAAAACCCCAGGTTACACCAATAGCTGTCACCCCCGCGTTATTGGCTGTGTCCATATCAACAGAGGAATCGCCAACATAATAACAGTTTTCTTTTGTTATTCCTAAAGTCTGGAGCGTATCCCTGACAATGTCTGGATCAGGTTTGGCGGGATGTCCTGTACGGTGGCCAAGGACCAGATCAAAAGCGATCGTGGGAAAATATTTTTCCATCAAAGGAATAACCGCCTCATGATATTTATTGGATGCTACAGAGATGAGGTACCCCGAAGATTTAAGCATCTCAAGTAGCGAGACAATTCCAATATAAGGTCTTGTATGGGATACTGTCTGTTCTTCGTAGTAGGACTTAAATGCCGTTAGCAGTGTTGCGATTATTTCCGTGGTTCGTGCATGTTCGGGAAGGGCGCGTTCGATCAGTTTCTGTACACCATTACCTACAAATTTCTTGTAGGCCGGTAGCTGATGTATAGGATAACCAAATCGCTGAAGGATCGCGTTGCAACTGTCTCCAAGATCTTGTAATGTATCCAATAATGTTCCATCCAGATCGAATATTATAAGCTTCATGGGTTAAAACTAATAAAAAACTATGATGGATTGATTGTGCATTTTAAGGATAAAATGGTGTTTTTACAGGAATGTCAAGTTTTTTGACGCATCGTGGCTATACCGTTAAATAAAAAGACAAGGCACAATTCATCGTGCATTGTCTTTTTATGGTGGAGATCTTGGCCTTTTTAAGACTTATCAAGCTTTAAGTAATTGTCTTAATCGGAATAAAATAATTCGATAAAGCCGACCATGAATTATTTCCAGATATTGGTATTTATACTTTCTTTTTTCGTGTTGTCTAAATCGGGAAAAAATGTAAATCCTGTTTCTCTTTCCAGATCGCTTACAGTTAGTTTATAATTATTAAACGTGCTTCCTGAAGGCGGAGTTATGTTGTCTATTTTATAGGCAATCGTATAGTATTCGCTCCCTTTCTTCATGGCTAAAGCTTTGAAATAGTATTTTGGTTTTGCGATATCTTTCCTGTCATTGTCTTGTGCAAAATTAAGCAGATTATCCGTATCTGTTGTGGGCATTGCTCCTGTTACAACATACATGGTGTCACATTGCGCTGTCCAGGTCCGTACCTTAGTTTCCAGGTTTGCCCAAAGACCTTGATTGAGACGGGATGCCTGTGCCGTCATATTGGTAAAATAAAATGTTGTTTTATTGTGGGTAATATTCAGGTTGCGATCAGCACTAGGTAGCTGATGACCTCTGTCATAACCCGTTGGTTGAAACCCTTTAAATAGATTTGGTTGGAATGCTGTTGATATAGAAGGATCATATCCCCAAGCATCTGTACGATTGCCAGAACCTAAAATGCTATTATATAATGGATAAGCTACCCAGTAAGCCATTTTTAGCTTTTTATCATACAACATTGCATAGTTTCTTGCTGTGTTTGCATCGGGAAGAAAATGCTGTATGAACACTTCGTCATTACTCAAATTACTCATTTTGGGGATTTCCAGATAGGCTTGCGAATCTCCAATTCCTCCACTTAGCTTACCATTGTCAATTTTGATGTCGAAATTGTAACGATTTCCAGCAATTAGATTTTTTAGGTTTTGATGTTGTGGTGTTGTCCATGTATAACTATCGCCATTAGGAGCAATAAATTTAATAGCCTTTCTAGTGATATCCTCTCCGGGAAGGAGGATGAATTCTACGATAGCTGTTTGGTTGGTATTCACCGAAACTTTTCCTTGTATATCTTTCTTTTCAATGAGGTTAACATTTAGTTTTCCAGCGGGGAGATCAAATCCTCCTTGTGTGTGTACCGATGGTATACTGACGGCAATCTGATTGGCTTCTAAACCCGCTGTATTGGTAATGGAAAGATGAATCGCAATCTTGCTCAATTGTCTTACAAAATTGAGTGGGACGGTATTGTTGGTTTTGTTGATGTTTTTTGCATTGCTGGCATACATGAAATCCAATGCTGACTGATTTGACTGATCACTCAGATCGATGGGATATTGAAAATCAGTAATGGATTTATAAGGATAATATGCAATGAAATCTACCTGTTCATTTGGTAAAAAGATAGGTGATTTACTTTGAAATAATGAACCGTTAATCGCGAATACATGATTGTTGACAGCATTCACAATTGAGGTTGATGTTAATCGCTGACCTGATTTGATCATATAAACGCCAATTTGGTCGCCTTTGTCCCAAGAGGTCCCAGCAGCTTTGGTGTTAATTTGGCCAACAATTGTAGGGGCAAATTGTAATGCAGCTTGCTCCATTCTGGACTCATTTTTTTTACATGAATTAAGAGTAAGCAACGTAATCATAAAATAAACTATTCGCCACATTGCATGCTGTGGAATAGTCCTGGAGGTGTAAATCATATTGATCGTTAGTGTTTGTTAGCAAAGAGGGGCAAAAGTACCTAAGAAAAGTTGAATTATCCGGGCATAAATCTGTGTTTTTGTGCAAGCAAATGCTTTGATAATGCATCTATTTGATTTTTAGATATATTTATTGTGGTTACTGAATAATTTTTGAGGAAGACAGCTGTTTTTAAATAACGGTAAAGATTAGTGCTAAATATGTTATTGGATATCTTTTTTTTAAAATTTTCCTAAAGTGACGAAAATAGCACACTATTTGCTGTTAATGCCCGAACATATATTGATTTGATAATTTATTAATCGGTACTGAAAAGAAATGAAGAGAGTTTTTAAATTAAAAGAACCGTTGAATAGGTTTTATGTGGTTGTATGTGCATTGTTGATGACTTTTACATTGTCCAGTTGTTTTGACTTTGTTGAACAGATTGATCTTAAACCCAATGGTTCGGGACATATAGCGGCTACATTGAACCTGAGTAAAAGCAAAACAAAGGTTTCTTCTTTGATGAAGATGAAAAGCATAAAAGGGATACAGATACCAACGCAGGCCGAGATGGAAAAGGAGATTAAGGCGGCAGTTCAGCTACTCAAGCAGACAAAGGGTATCTCCAATGTTCAGTATCAAACTGACTTCACAAATTTTATTGTAAATATATCCTGTGACTTTAGTCAGATCGAGTCATTAAATGCCTTTTCGGATATATTAGCTAATCGGTTTAAGACAAAGATATCAAATTCAAATAGATATTATTATAATGCTCAGACCAACGTTTTTCAACGTAAATTTGTAGCCTCGAGCAACTGGAAGGCTAAATTCAATCAGTTGGGAAGCGATAATACAAATCAGTTTGCAGATGCTTTTTATACGCAGATCGTGCGTTTTGAAAAAGCGATAGTGGCTCAGGATAATAGCAAAGCAAAAGTTGCGGGCAATAAGAAGGGCGTACTACTAAAATTACCATTTACGGATCTGGTCTATGGTAAGTCTACTTTGGCAAATAAAATCACACTAACAAAATGACCTATATGAAATCAAAAATTTTATTGACTGGACTAGCGTGTCTCTCTTTGATGGGGACTGTGAAGTCACAAGATTTAGTCAAGCTCATTCCTGAAGATGCAGAAATTATCGCTGCATTTAATGTGAAGGAAATTGTTCAGAAGGCGAATGCAAACAAGTTGAATGAGTTGCTTCAGAAAGCAGGTCTGTTCAAGCAACTTGAAAAATCAGGTGCTTCAGTTGGGAATGATATCAAAAACTTGGGTATCGATTTGTCACAAACGTCTTATTTCTATAACAGAAAGACAGACAGTGTCAGTTTTCTCGAGTTTATATTTCCGTTGTCCAATAAAGTGCAATTTGAAAAACTGCTACATGATGTCGGTGAACCTAAGCCCTTTGCCAATGGATATTCAAGCATAGGGATGAAGGCTGGCAGCGTATTGGTTTACAACGACCGTGTGGCGCGCTTTATTTCGTCGACAATGAGTACAACTTTCTTCGAGAACGACTCTGTTGCTAACCGGTATGGGATAAAGAAGGTTGCTTACATGGCACCTGCGGCTGACGCATATTCTCCCGAACTGGATTCCACAACTGCGGTAGTGGATTCAGCAACGGCAGCAGTGGTGGCGTGGGACGAAGATGAAAAGGTACTGGAGCCACTGTCTCCTCCGGTGATTGTAGAGAGTGTACCAGATACGGTCATAGCGCAGGCGGATGCTGTTGATATTGCTGCCGATGCAGCTGTCGCGGCCGCTGAGGCGGTGGAAATGCATGATCCAAGTTATTACGATTCGCTTTATACAGAATACGAGAATCAAAATAGAAAAAACGACTCTATACGCAATGCGCTTCGTGATAAGTGGTTGCTCGGAGAAGCGACACGTTTGCTGTCTGCATCCTATAAGCCTCTCTCAGTTTCAGATCAGGAAAAAGTTCTCAAAAACTTAGGATTGATCCGTCTATATGTACCACATGTCGAGGAACTCTATCGTGGCCTTATGCCTTATAAAACCATTCCTTATCTCTATATGGGGATTAATATGGACAAATTTAAAACAGGATATAAGGATGGAATGCTGGATTTGTTGCAGGATGGAAATGTATTGCGATTGAGAGGCTCCATGGGATTAGATAAAGATCTAGTTGAAATGTCCAAGCGATTATATGCAAGAAAACCAAATGGAAAATTCAATAAATATCTGACCGATAAAACGCTTGGTTTCTTTAACGTTAATATTAATTCAGAAGCCTATTTGCGAGATATGCCTAGTTATACAGCAAAATATTATAGCGGATTACTAGGCCCTCAGCAAGATTTGGTTGAATGGGGATTAATGGCACTTGAAGTTGCATTGGATGAGAAAGCAATTGCTCAAGTAATGCCGGGGGATCATCTATTTGTGGTGAATGGTCTACGCAAGTTCAGAAAGGAATATATTGATTATAGTTATGACGATGATTATAATTCAACGGAGGTAAAGAAGACAAAGGACGAAACTCTACCTGTCTTTATCTGGATGTTTACATCAAAAGACCAGCGTTTGTTTAGAAAGGGACTAGATCTGGCAGTAGCTAAAACCTTTGGTAAAATACAGGATGGCATCTACGCATTTTCGTCCAAAAAAGGGTTAGATTTTCCAATGTATGTTCTTCTAAAAGATGATTTGGTGATGGTAAGTAATGATTCTTTGTCTTTACATGATATCCGTCAAAATAAAACGGCTGGCACTGCAAATAAAGATTTTATTAAGTTGATGAAGCAAAACAAAATGTCTGCTGCGATTGATTTACAAAAGCTGCCCGCAATGTTAAAAGAGATGGGTGTAAGTCCAGGAAGACAATGGGAGCAAACTGTGGCACAATTGAACCAATATGGTAGCACAGCAATCACTTCGAAGGGGATTGTGGGCAACCGTATGGAAGCCGAAATATCAACAAAACTACCAGAGACAAAAGAAGGTGCTATCGGCTATATGATCGATCAGATCCTGCGAGAGATCAGTAAATAAGATGGTATTGAACTTTGCATCAAACAATTTTATAACCCGATTGTTTGATGCAAAGTTTGTAATATTATGGTTATATTTTTATAATGTTAAAATAATATTACGCTCTTTTGGACTGATAGTGGTACTTTTGTGATTTATTATTTACACAATAATAAGATAACTAAACGATTTATACTTTATAGAATATGGGGATATTTTCAAAGCTGTTTGGAAACAAAACTCAAGAGTCAAAGATCAAGGTTGTTGGTACACTCGCTTTTTTAGAGGTGGATATGCACAATCATATCCTTCCCGGAATAGATGATGGAAGCCAGTCCATTGAACAATCTATTGATTTGTTGAAAGGCTTGGGAAGAATGGGGTTTGAAAAATTTATTTGTACACCACATATTATGGAAGGTGTGCATCCGAATACAATCCGAACAATTGAGGATGCCAAAGATAAATTGGTGAATGGAATAAAACAACTTCCTAACAGTCCTGCGATCTATCATGCTGCTGAACATATGATAGATGATGGCATTGCAAGGCTGATTGATACAAACGAGCTTTGTGTGATGCCGGGAGGTTATGTGCTCATTGAAATGTCCTATCTACAGGAATCTAAAGCTTTATTTCAAACTATTTTAGATATACAAAGACTGGGTTACCAGCCAATTTTAGCACACCCAGAACGCTATAATTACTACCACTATAATTTCAATATGTACAAACAGATCAAAGACGCTGGCTGTATGTTACAATTGAATCTTCTTTCTATCAGTCGATATTATGGTGTTGAGGTGAAATCTGCGGCCCTGACAATGATTAAGTCCGGCATGTATGATTTTGTTGGAACGGATGTACATCACAGTCGCCACCTTGCAGCGTTGGAAGATATCGTTGCAAAATATCCGGTCCGTGATTTACTAAAAACATGTAATATTTTAAATCCGTCACTTCAGGATCATTTGAAAAGCAATGATAATGTAATTGCTGCAGGATAAAGAAAAAATAAAATTTACGATACGGAGATGCCCATAAGGCATCTCTTTTTGTTTCTGTTAGACGATCCTCTATCATCATTGAGCTAATTCATCTACGGCCGTTTTTGTCTTTTATTGACCGGAAAGAATATCTAAATTATTTTCGTCTATGCTTGTGTTTTGCAATCATGGAAATTTCGAAAATTTGGCTACTTTTGGATTTAGCATTTTTCATATGAGAGGAAACAAAATTTTTATTCAAGATTGGATTGCACACCATACTTACCAGAAAGCAAACGATATAGATAGTTATTATTTAAGAGTTGCCAATCAGATCAACGATAGTCTATCGACATTGTGGTTTGAAGAGCCGGAGACAAATGACCTCATTCACACTGACGCATTAAAAACATTAAGTATTTATCTCACCTGTTATCTAGAGGATGTTATTGCCAATACAGGGATATTTGCTGCTTTTAGGACCATCCATAAAGAACTATACAGCCAGTTTTTGCCTTTCTACAAGGATAATAATCTGACGGATTACTATCCTGAAGATATCAATAGCGAAGATGTCGCTGTATTGACCTGGTTATTTTTTAGTGAACGGAATCCACACTTGTTTATTGATCCTCAGGGCCGTTTGATACAATTGGTCACAGATCTAACCTATGCTATTTTGGAGGAACATTATGAAGTGGCGCCTGAAAACCCAAAATTAAAATCAGAATATTCATTAGATGAAAATGCTAACTATTTTGAGGTTCGAAATTTTATCGAAAAACTTGTCGCAACAAACTATCTGACCGCGGGAGAATATAACACCAATCTCAACCACTTGATGCAGGTGGCTGAATTGGGAAGATATCAGCATGATCAAACTCAATTGCAACAAATGATTTATCGTGTCCGTGATAATCATTTCAACAATTATAGGCTACATTTATTTGCCCTTAAATCTTCGGAATTTGTTGCAGAAGTAGTGGGTAAGGAACATGCTCTGTATAGCTCTGTCAAAACGCTGGGTAATCGCATCCATAGTTTTTTTGAATATGTAAAGACAGATGAACAGTTTGTCCATGTAAAACATATTGGCACAAAAGCAGCATTCAAGATTTACAAGGATTCGATTCAGGAATTTGCGGAGCCTTCTGCCATATTATCCTTTTATATGGAAATCGTTCCCTGGAAAGAAGCTTGGAATTTGTCGGGAATTATGACAGTGGTCAATCCGGAAGAGGTGAATTTTGATCTACCAGAACAATATGAAATGACTTACCGTATTGAAGCGATGAACGGTAAGGACAAGAGCCTGAAAAAAACAGAAAAGCAGTTGAAAGATATGGGTAAATTATTCCAGTCAGAGCAAAAAGCAGCTGTAGCTTTCATGGAGGGACGAGAAGTAAAAGAATTTGCAAACGAATTCTTTCAAAGATATCAGCAAAAATATCCAAGCAAAGAGGAATCGCCACTCCCGGAATCGAATTTGGAACTTACTGCAGATGCTAAAGTAACAGTTTTCTTCAATCCAAAGACAGGATTAGAGGTATTTGGCGGAATAGAAGAATTTTTCCCATTGAAACATAATCCTTTTATTGAAAAGGAAGAAAAGGGGGCTGAAGCAGATGTGCCTTATGCGCGTTATTTTTTGAATCTTTTGGTAGAAGACTTTTTCCCTAGCGAATTGCCAAGGTATTATGCCAACTTGTTTAAAACTGAAGTAGATAAACAATTCTTCTTCCCATTGGAAGAGTCCATACTGGATTTTTTCCTACGTTTTTATAAAAGGGGGAGTTATTTTCTAGGACCTTTTCCGCTCCTAAAATAATAGCTTTCTATTAAGCGCATATAATTTTTTAATCCCATTGGCATCTACAATGGGATTTTTTATTGACCTTGCAAAATTGCTTTTAACAATCCATCTGGAAGGAGCTATTCTGAAGTTTAATTTAATGTAAACTAATTGTAGCTAAATTGTTGTATCCATATCAGGAGAGAGCAAGCTTTGATTTATGATGTACATTCATTCAGATATTTTGGAAAATTCTACCTAAACTTGTAGGGTCAATTATAAGTGGTGAAGGATGCCTATTGAAAATAACAACATTCCGGATTTTAAAAATTTCTTTTTGTCTTATAAAGATAAGGTGTATAAATATGCCCTGTTACATCTGAAAGAAGAAGATACTTCCGCCGATTTGGTTCAGGAAGCATTTTCTCGTATCTGGAAGAAGTGGGGAGAATTAGATGGAAATAAGAATCCTCAGTCTTATTTATACACAATTGCTAAGAATCTTGTATTTGACGAATTAAGGAAGCAGAAAGTACGGGTTCAATTTAAACTTGATGGGATAGATGCCTCCAAGCAGGTGGACAATTCAAATGAGGAATCCATCCGTTTTAAAGACTTGGAACGCGTCTATCGTGAGGCAATTGAAAAGCTTCCTAAGGCTCGCCTAGAAATATTCCTTTTGAGTAAAGAAGAATTTTTGGATAATCAGGAAATTGCGGACCGTTTGGGTATTTCTGTCAATACAGTCCGCGATCAATTGGTCAAGGGAAACAAGTTTGTACGCCAATATATCCTGGATAATTTTGAGATTTCAACAACCCTGTTGATCTTCTTAACTATTTTTTAGTGTAGCGTCGTCTTATCGTCTTTTAGATACGTATATGTATTTAAACGATGGCAAAGATGATGGATCCCAAACTAGCTGCATTATACAAAAGATATTTACTGAGGGAATTGACTCCACAGGAAAACGCCATATTTTTAGATTTACTGACTTCTTGCAATAAAGATGATTTGCCCGATTTGGAGGAGGTAATCGCGTTGGATGATAATACATGTGATTTAGAGAACTCTATATCAGATGATATTTTTTATGCGATTACGGGAGCAGAATTAAATTCTAAGGTGCGACCTATTTGGAGACGGTCAAGGATGCTAATTGGTATTGCTGCGACGATGTTGCTAGTTGGTTTTGCCTTTTTGTTCTCACTTGTTTTTCAGCCGGTACCAACGGACCTAAACTTCGCGGCGATTCAATATTATAACCCGACTAAATTTGTCAAACGTGTTGTTTTAGAGGATGGCACGAAAATCTCTTTGCGTCAAGGGGCTCGTGTTGTAGTAGTGTCTGATTTTGAAACGGATAGCCTGAGAAAAGTAAAATTGTCGGGTGAGGCTTTTTTTGAAGTTGCCAAGAATCCCCACAAGGCCTTTGTCATAGTCAATTCAGGTGATTTTGATGTACGGGTTTTAGGGACTGCATTCAATCTGACATGTTCTCCACAACAGATGCGTTTGGTTTTAAATCATGGGAAAGTTCAGGTTAAACATGACCAGCAACATTCTATTATCCTTCCTGGCCAACAAGTAGATTATGATATGCACCATAAGCAATTCAATGTAATTGCTATTGATACCATGACAGCTTCCAATTGGAAAAGTGACTTTTTATCATTCAATCAAGTCCCACTTATGCAGATTGTAGGAGACCTCAATAATCTTTATCCAACATATAATTTGAAATTGATTGATTCTTTTCAAACAGAAAGTTTCACAGGTTATCTGCCTGCAAACGATCTGGAAAAGTCTTTGAAAATTCTCAATACCGCATTTAATCAAACAATTATCCATAAAAAGTAATTTATGAAAAGAACCAATTACTATTTAAAACTTATGGGAGGAGCACTGCTATTTCAGTCTTTAGCACTTCAAAGCATGGCCGCCCAATTTTCTGCAAATGAGGGGATAGGAAAAATCCTTACGCGAATGGAGCAGAAATTCAATGTTAAATTCGGTTATGATGCGTCAATATCTAATCAGAAGATTAATGAGCGTGCTGACATTGGCCATCTCAAAAAAGATCAGATCGTCCAGTTTATACAGACGATTTCAAATGGAAATCTTGAGGTAAAAAAAATTGATGACAAACTTTATGTTGTTTCTAAACGGATTAATGGCGACGAAAAAGGTGGGGTTGTTGTTTCTGTGAGCACTCAAAAGGAAATTCATGGTAAAGTTGTGGATCAGGAAACGGGCCAGCCTATTGCTGGTGTCACCATTCGTGTGAAAGGGGGATCAGCAACAGCGACAAGTAATGAAGAAGGTAATTTTAGATTACAGGGAACATCAAGTGCTGAAGTCTTACTCATCTCTTATATCGGTTATGAAACAAAGGAAGTCACCGTTGCTGAGGCTGGACTAATTAAATTGTCAAAATCTTCAGAATCTTTGGAGGAAGTGGTTGTAACAGCCTTGGGTATTAAGCGAGAGCAAAAGGCACTCGGTTACGCGACACAGAGTATCAAAGGTGATGATTTAACGCGTGTAAAGGGGGTTGACGTCGGAACAACACTAACTGGGCGCGTCTCTGGGGTCAGGGTTCTGAACAGTACCGAATTTAATAGCACTCCACAGATTCAGGTTAGAGGACTGACACCTATTTTGGTTATAGATGGTGTGGCATATGAAAATCTGACCTTACGTGATGTCCCCGTGGACAATATAGAAGATATGACTGTTCTGAAAGGAGCCACTGCCACAGCTTTATATGGAAGTATGGGAGCCGGAGGAGCAATTATGATCACCACAAAAAAAGGACTCGCTGAAAAGGGAACCGAAATTGCTGTAAATAGTAACAATATGTTTTTTTCTGGATATTTAGCTCTTCCAGAGGTACAACATGGTTACTCATCAGGTGAAGGCGGAAAATTCAATAATGACGATTATGTTTGGGGAGATAAGTTGGATATCGGGCGTACTGCCAAACAATGGAACCCATTGACAAAACAATTGGAAGATATGGAATTGTTGTCCAGAGGGAAGGACAATTTTAAAAATTTCCTCGAACCGGGTTTTATTTCCAACAATTCTATCAGCTTTACGAATCAGGGCGAACATGGGAGCATTCGCACGTCAATAAACCATATTTATAATAAGGGACAGTATCCTAACCAGAAGCTAAACATGACCAATATGTCTGTTGCTGGACAGACAAAAATCAGCGACCGTGTTGATATCGAAACAAGATTGGCTTATAACAGGCGTTCGGCGACAAGTAACTTCGGAGCCGGATATAATGATCAAGGATATATCTATAATATTCTAGTATGGACTGGTCCAGAATATAATCTGTCGGACTATAAAGACTACTGGCTGATCAAAGATCAATCGCAAAATTGGATGTATAAAGCGTGGTATGATAATCCTTATTTGACAGCATATGAAAAAGTTACTCCCGAATTGGTCAATAAGATTAATGCTGCCCTAACATTAAACTATAAGGTTTCGGATTGGGGAAAGCTTATGGTACGCTCTGGTTACGATTACTATGGACAGAAAAGAGAACAATGTAATCCAATGGGCATTTACGGTACACGTGGTGGTTACGCTGGCTTTGATAGTAAAGGTAAGTATTGGACTCAAAATCAAGATGGTTTTAGCACAACAAATGATGCAATCTTTACAGCAAAGAAAAAGATCGGTGATTTTGGCTTTGACGGTTTGCTGGGCGGAGCTATCTTTTATCGACGCGATAATACAATAACTGCCTCGACAGTGAATGGTTTGTCGATTCCTGGATTTTACTCATTGCGCAATTCAATTGATCCTGTATCTGCAGTGGAAAGTAAGACAAAAGAAATGGTAAATAGTGTATATGGTCGTCTATCTTTGTCATGGAAAAATGCTGTCTTTATCGAGGCAACTGGGCGTAACGATTGGTCGTCGGCATTATCTAAGGCACATCGCTCGTATTTTTATCCTTCCCTTTCTAGTAGTGTAGTTGTGAGTGATCTCCTCGCGTCGAAACCAACTTGGCTGGATATGTTTAAGGTACGTGGTTCTTGGGCAATAACGAAAACAGTACCCTCTCCCTATGAAATTAACCAGGCCTTTTCTATTAGTAACAATGTATGGGATGGATTACCAACAGCTTCTTATCCCAATTCAATTAAAGACTATTCGATATCGCCAACACAGCGTGATTTGACGGAATTTGGTTTTGATTTTGCTGTACTGAAGAATCGTTTTTACGGTAATTATACTCGTTATTTTCGGCTATTGCATAATGTCACAACATATGCAACGATATCAGGATCATCTGGCTACACATCACGATTGATTAATACGCAAGAGGAAAAAATGACGAAAGGCCATGAGATCACTTTAGGAACTACCGCCATAAAAAAAGAGAATTTTCAATGGGATATTATCCTAAATATGTCTCAAAACTTAGAGTACTTCCATAAACTAGATCCTACCTATTCCGCTGATGCCCTATATGTGAAAGAAGGTGCTCGTACCGATTATATTACTGTTAAGGATTGGGAACGATCTCCCGATGGGCAAATCGTGAACAATGCCTCAGGGATGCCTATATCTGCAAAGTATGCGGCTCAGTTATTCGGTTATACAGCACCTAAATGGTTTGGAGGATTGACAAATCAATTTCGTTATAAAGATTTCTCTCTGTCTTTGAGCCTTGATGGGCGGATTAAGGGAATGTCTTATTCGGGGATGAATGCGCGTCTGTGGCAGACAGGTGCACACCCAGATTCGGATAATTCGTACCGGTACGAAGAAGTTGTCAATGGAAATCGAACTTTCGTTGCTCCCGGTGTAAAGATTGTTTCTGGTGCGGTTACTTATGATAAGTATGGACAAATTGCTGAAGATACACGAGTTTTTGCGCCTAATGATAAAGTTGTTTCGTATGAAACTTACTGGAAGTCAGGTTATTCTGGTCGGCAAAATTATTGGGATGAAACATTTATTAAACTTCGAGAATTATCACTTAACTATCGTGTGCCTGAGCGAATCGTTTCGAAATTTAAAGCGAAACGTGCCAGTGTAGGTGTTACAGGACAGAATCTTTTACTATGGACAAAGGATTATCGTTTTTCGGATCCTGATGTTGGATCGGAGGATTTAAACTCACCGTCAATGCGTTACATAGGCTTTAATCTAAATGTTACTTTCTAATGATTACCGAAATTAAGATGAAAATGAAAAAATTGGGTATATATATAGCGATTGGAGCGTTGATCTCGTCTACGAGTTGTTCTAAATTTGACGAGATAAATACTAATCCAGAAACACCTGTGCAGGTCAATTCTTCGATGTTGGCTACACGCATTATTCTAAATTTGGCTAACCAACCTAGCCAAAAGTCCTTTATGCAACCATATCTGTTAACGAAAGAGATCGCCTGGACTGAATTGGTAGAAGGATTTCAATACAACGGATTTGGCGAGGGGACCATATCAATGAATGCAATTAATGATGCTCATTTTATGGGCCAATATGCAGCAACAGATGTCTTGGCAAACGCATACAATGGATTGATGTATTTTGCAAGGGCAGTTAAATTTTATGAAGCAACAATGAGTGTGGGAGATATACCCTACAAAGAAGCACTAAAAGGTGAATCGGATAAACTTTACTTTCCAAAATACGATAGCCAAAAAGAGGTTTTTCTGGGCATATTGGACGAACTGGAAAAGGCGGATCAGTTGTTTGCAAGCGGAGCAAAATTTGCTGGAGATCCCATGTACGGTGGTGATGTTACTAAATGGAGAAAGTTGGTGAACAGTTTTGTCTTAAATGTTTTGATTCAATTGAGTAAAAAAGAAACAGATGCAGACTTAAATATAAAGGGACGTTTTCAGTCAATTTTATCAAATAAGCCGATTTTTACTGGTAATGCTGATAATTTTCAGTTGATTCGGTCTGACAAAAGCGGACAAACCTATCCTTTTTATAAAATCAGTAATAGTTTTGTGATTTATCCAGTTGTCTCAACCGAAATTATAGACCGTTTGAAACAGTATCAAGACAGACGTTTGTTTTTTTATGCAAATCCTTCAGCTTTACAGATTAGCAGTGGGAAGCAGATGAATGAATTTGATGCTTATGTGGGAATTGATCCTTCCTTGGCTTTTGGCGATATCGCAGATTTAAAAAAGAAGAATGACTATTCTAAATTAAATGACCGATACACGGAGTTGGTAAGTGGAGAGCCTACACAGCAATTTTCATATGCACATTTATGTTTCATAATCGCTGAAGCAAGCGCACGAGGTTGGATAGCAGAGTCTGCAGTCAATTGGTATAAAAAGGGAATTGAAGCTTCAATGAAATTTATTGCAGATAATACACCCAATATTACGCAATACACGCATAATATGCCAATGGATGCGACTTATATAGCCAATGCTATAACAGCTTATGGAAATCAGTTCCCTGTTAGCAAAGAAGCACAGATAGAAGCGATCATGATACAAAAATATTTGGCCAGTTTTTTACAAGGAAGGATAAATCCCTACTATGATTACCGTCGTACAGGATATCCGAAATGGAAAATTAATCCAGCATCCAGCTTAAATGCTGATGATCCGACCAAAATCCCAGTCCGCTGGCGTTATCCTGCAAGTGAATATAATTATAATGGAAGTAATCTTGATGCAGCATTGGCGAATCAATATGATGGAAAAGATGAAATCAATCAACTGATGTGGATCTTAAAATAGGTAATACTTTGATCTGTTGAATTTTTATCGTAAAAACTATCCCTGCGCATGAGATCAATCGTGTGCGGGGATTTTTGTTAAAAACGTTACATGAAAAGCGCCAGCGAATGAATATATTCGCTGATAGACCATTGAATTTATAAGAGATATAATAGATGTTTTTATGGATAGTAGAAGAGACTTTATCAAGAAGGCCTCCTTGTTGGCTGGGGTTTTTGGCTTACAGAGTGCTGTACCGGATGCGATACAGCGTGCTTTAGCGATTGAACCAGTTGCGGGGAGTTCTGTTTTAGATGCCGAGCATATTGTTTTGTTAATGCAGGAGAATCGCTCCTTTGACCATAGTTTTGGTACACTGAGAGGGGTTCGGGGATTTAATGATCCAAGAGCTATCGAGTTGCCTAGTGGAAATCCCGTATGGTTGCAGGCTTCAGCTTCAGGAAAGACCTATTCACCTTTTCGATTGGATATCAAGAATTCCAATGCCGCCTGGACAGGAAATCTTCCACATTCCTGGGAAAATCAAATGGCGGCACGTAATCAGGGTAAACATGATAACTGGATTGAAGCAAAACGTCCAGGTGGAAAAGTGCTGAGTGAGATACCGCTAACCATGGGCTATTATACCCGTGAAGATATACCCTTCTATTATGCATTAGCCGATGCGTTTACCATCTGTGACCAGCATTTTTGTTCCTCCATTACAGGTACGACAACCAATCGTCATTTTTTCTGGACAGGCACTTGTGTGCCCAATAAAGGAGCAAAACCGTTGATTCGTAATTCGGATATTTATTTCAACCGTTGGGCGCATTGGAAAACTTTTCCTGAACGTCTGGAAGCTGCGGGTATTCCTTGGAAGGTATATCAGAATGAAGTCAGTATGGAGAGCGGTCTTCATGGAGAAGAATGGTTAGGTAATTTTACAGACAATAACTTAGAGTGGTTTTCACAATACCATATTGAATTCAAAAAAAGCCACTTGGAATTTATGCGTAAGCGTGTCGTTGAATTACCTGCTGAGATCCAGGAGCTTGAAAAAGCATTAGCGAATAATGGAACTGAAAGTGTACAGAAAACCCAAAATAAGCTTAAGCAAAAACAGGAGCAGCTGGGCAGCTATAAGAAACAGCTAGAGCGACTCACCGAACAGGCATTCCAGCAACTTCCAAAGGAGCAAATCGCTTTGCATGAGCGTGCCTTTCAGACAAATGAGGATGATACGTTTTATCGTGAAACCGCCACTGTTGTACATGAAGGTGAGCAGATTACTGTACCAAAAGGGGATGTATTACATCAGTTTCGGAAGGATGTGAAGTCTGGAAATTTACCTACTGTATCTTGGCTGGTCGCCCCGCAATGTTTTTCGGACCATCCCAGTGCGCCGATGTATGGAGCTTGGTATGTGTCCGAAATATTGAATATACTCACCGAAAATCCTGAGGTTTGGAAGAAAACGGTTTTTATGCTGAACTACGATGAAAATGATGGTTACTTCGACCATATTCCGCCGTTTGTAGCGCCTAATCCGGCAGATGCCCGATCGGGAAAAACTTCAGCAGGATTGGATTATAGCGATGAATATGTGAGTTTGGAGCAGGAACTTGCCAGTGGCGAGAAGAAGGAGCATGCCACAGAGGGACCGGTTGGTTTGGGCTATCGGGTACCTCTGATCATTGCGTCTCCTTGGAGCAAAGGCGGCTGGGTCAATTCGGAGGTCTGCGATATCACTTCGACCATTCAATTTATGGAGTATTTCTTTGATAAGAAGCTTGGTAAGGATGTGAAAGAACATAATATCAGTTCTTGGCGGCGTGCTATAACAGGAGATCTGACTTCGGTATTTCGTAAGGCAGAAGAAGGAACTGCTGTAGAACTGCCATTCTTGGATCGCAATCAACAGATCTATGCAATTGATCAAGCCAAATCGAAACCGCTACCGAATAATTTCCATGTATGGACTGCAGATGAGATGCAAGCTTTGCAGACTACCGGAAAAGCTGCACAATTGGCAAGACAGGAAAAAGGTCAAAAAAATTCTAATGCGCTGGCATATGAGCTGTATTCGAGTGAATCTATTGATAAGGACAACGTAAAACTGACGATGTCCGCGGGCAATAAGATTTTCGGGGCGAAATCCCTGAGCAGCCCTTTTAATGTGTATAGTGGACCGAGTTATAAAGATGGTGTAAGTTTTTGGCCATTTGCGATTATCGCGGGTGAGGAATTGAGTTTTGACTGGAACCTAGCCGACTTTAAAGATGGGTATTATGATCTGACGGCCTACGGCCCAAATGGATTTATGCGCAGTTTTAAAGGCAATAGGGAGTCACTGTCTGTTATCGCTACTTATGAGATGGGAAAGAAAGGTACTCCCACGGGGAATCTCATCCTGGAAGCGAGCAATAAAGGAGACAAAGTACTTCATGTACAGGTGAAAGATAATGCCTACAGTTCTTGGAAAAAAAATACAGTATTGGGTGCCGGTAAATCTATAAAATGGGTTGTAGAATCTCAGAAGGTTAACGGTTGGTATGATGTTACTTTGCAGATTGTTGGAAGTAAATTTGTTCGCCAGTTTGCCGGTCGTGTAGAAACGGGAAGCCATTCGAAGACTGATCCGCAATTGGGATAAAAACCAAAGATACAGCTAGCGAAACGGATTCAGTTGGCATATTCGATATAAACAGAAAAAGATCCCGGTTTATTTGGACAGGGATCTTTTTTAGGATAAGTTGTTATTGGGTTTTTATTTTTTAATCCATTCTTCCAGCAAAGCTTTTAGTTTGGGGTCGCTTGGTCTTGGACTGTCTGCGGTGATGAGGTTCCCGGCTTTGTCAATCAATATATAACGCGGAATGGAATTGACTTTGTAAGCATTGGAAAGTTCATTGTCAGAACCTGCGTGCAGCTGGATACCTTTTAGTTTCTTCTCTTTCACATAACTGTCCCATTTGGGTTTATCCTGGTCTACTGATACGCCTACAAACGCAACTGGTTTTCCGTTAAATTCTTCATTTAATTTTTCCCAATGCGGTTCTTCGGCACGGCATGGACCACACCAGGTTGCCCACATGTCAATTAAGACAACTTTGCCTTTAAGATCTGCAAGACTTGTTTTCTTTCCGTTGATATCAGGGTAATTAAATTGAAATGCAGGTACGCCGGTTTTCGTTTCGACCAGTCGGGCTTCTACAACTTTTGCCCGTTCGATTTGCTCGGGTAGCGTAAAATATTTTTTGTATTTCTCATTCATTTCCTGAAAGTCACCATAGGAACGTGCTCCTTCAAGCCGTTGTAAGACATATTGTCCTTTCAGTACATCTGGTCCGATTGCCGCAACTTGTTGATCAAATGTTGGTTTTGTTGACAGATCCAGTTTGCGGTAAATCATATTGCTCATAAAGCGGTCGCCATAGGGAAATTTTAATAATTCAGTTGTCAGGTATCGATCGGCGTTGAACTGTGTATAAAAATCGCTCATTTCCTCTTTGCTGGGGTGGGCTGTACGCGGCATGTAAAGATAAGAGATCGCATAATAGGCAAAATCATAATCGACTAGCTCGGGAAAGAATTTGTCAAAATTCGGATTCCTGGTCTTGACCTTCTTTTTGATCCCTTCTAATTTTCCTTTAAATTCCTCTACCTCGGGGAAGAAATCGACATAAGTACTCATGCCGCCAGGAGTGGTGCCTTTAGCGCGAAAAGTTTTCGATTGTTTGTCCCAAGCGTATAACGTTTCATTTTCTGGGCTATTTTTACCTGTTAATTCATAATCATTTTGACTTAATTTTAGGTTTAATTCCTCATTTCCCTTGAAGTAAAAACGGAAAAGTCCCTGTTGATTCTGGGCATTTCCACTGCCAACAGCATACAATCCTTCATATTCAGGCGTGAAGCGAAATGCAAATCGACCTGATGCGTCGGGAATAGATGTAGCGACTTCCTTCAAGCGGCCATTCAGTACTTTAAATAGTCCGACACGTTTTACTTTGGCGGGATCTGTCGTTCCGGTGATGTTACTTGGCTGTTGTGCGAATGCGACAATCGAGCAAGTCAGGGTAACGAGCAATAAAATGGTTTTTCTAATCATGATATAGAGGATTAACTTAATTTAAATGGAATAATTTTCTTAATATCCTTAGCCTTATATAAGCTGGCATCTTTTCTTTGTATGGCCTCACGTAAGTCTTGTAGGTCTTTTTTGTCGATGTTTAGGAATGGAGATGTCAGGTCTGATTTCAGTAGTTTTTCCATCCCTTTGGAAGCCTGATCAAAATCTTTCAAATAGTAATTTAATAGTATCAGTCGATAACTATCCACCGGATCCAGTGTGTTTCGTTGTGCTGCGGCTAGATATTCAGCTCGTATAGATTTCAGGATTGTCGGATTTTTTGACTGATCCATAATGACCGGTCCGAAGGCATTGCTACGTTCGTCCCAAGTAGGGTAGAGTTTATATTCGTCAATCAGCGCAAAATAGCTGGCCGCATTTTGTGAGCCCGCATAGTAACTCGTAACAAACCCAGGTAAAAACACCTCCCATAATTTATCATTGAACGTAGGACGTATATAGGTCAACATGGTGTTTAGGCTATCCAATTGCTGCGCTGCCCCATATTGTTTACTTTTTACTTTGGCAATTGTTGAAATTTTGTTGCGGAGTAGATTTCCGCCGTATAGTTTAATCAGTTTTGGAAGATTGTCATAAGCCCAGTTATTATATTTTCTAAAGGAAGTAACGCTATTGGCCAAGAAAGCTGTCTCATTGAAGAGATCCTTTTGTTGCTCGAGATATCCTTCGAGTTCCGCAAAATCATGTTTTTCTCCGGTTTTGATAAAACGCTCGCTGTAAGCAGCGGGGAAGTCGTTGTCCAGCGTACTATTAAAGGCTAAATACTGCTGCGCTTTATTCAACCGTACGGCTTCTTTCAGTAGTGGCACAAATCGGTCTACACCAAAGAAACCAGATTCGGTCAGTATGGTTTTACCTTCGGGGCTTACGATGACATAGGTGGGGAACCCTGGGGCGCCGTACTTACGAGCTAATTTCTTCCCGTTGGTCTCTTTCATGACATCTGTTTTGTACATAATATAATTGTCGTTGAGTTCCTTCATAACGATTGGATCCGGGAATACTTGTTTGTCCATCTCAGCACAAGGCATACAGCCTACAAAGTACAGATCTATCAGAATGAGTTTGTTTTCCTTTTTTGCCTTTGCCTGGCATTCCGCATAACTGCCTTGGAAGGTTTTTTCCTGCGCGCTCAATGCGTTGGAAAAAAACATCCCACAGCAGATTGTGATCATATATAGAATATATTTTTTCATGTGATTAGTTTTTAAAAATCTGAGTTATTGACTCTTTTTCAAGATTAAATTGTGATGCTATTGTTGGCATTTGTGGTAATAGAAATAGGTTCGGCTGCTGCTTTTAATCGAATCTCATCTATCAGGGTCGGATTTTTTTTCAATTGATCGACCGTATACTTGTCTATACGTTGAATCAAATCTCCTGTTTTCAGGCCAGTTGGATTTTCAGTAGCACCTACAGCGCCAAGTGCTTTCAACTTTCCGGTATTATCCCAGCCAAACTGATAACTCTTAATTAAAAAATCCTGTGGATGGGCATGTAATCTACTGGGGGAGAAATATACCTCACTTTCAGCGAGATTGATGGTGATATTATAGCGGCTTAATAGACGAACACCAATAGATCCGTCGAAACCAGGTTGCCATTGTTCATTTCCAGCACTGCCGCCCATTAGTGTGACAGGCAAGCCTTGCATTGGGGGCAGTGGAGAAATGGCAAATTGGTAGCTTTTGCCCGAGAAGGTGGGGGAGGAAACTCCCATGCTTACCGTTGCGGCCTGAGTCTCGGGTTTGAATCCGCTGACCAGCAGTTTATTTTGGCGTACAAAAGGACGGAAACAGATAAGGTCATACGAGGCACCAGTGTCGAAAACAAAATGCCCCGAGTAACTCTTGTCCTTGACGATCTCAAGCTGTCCGGGCAATATCATTACACCGGCAGGCATTGTAATCGGTACTACCGTTCCCTTGCCTTTGTATTGAAAATCTCCGAAGTCGTATAATGAAAGCGTATTTTTATCGTAGTCGATATGCGTGATAAATTTTCGTATCAAGCTATTGCCGATGATGCCATCGCCTTCTTTTCCCATTTCAGGAAAGATGGCGATCCCTTGTCCTGTCAGCTTAAGCGTGTCTAATAGAATACTATTGTTGTCAGATACCTGAATCTTTGTGTTGCCGCCGACGACGGACGCGTTATTTTCACGCGTTACCTTTAGGCCAATAGCATCAGCAAGCTGCTTGTTCACGGCCATGCCATCTGCTCCGGTGTCAAAAAGGAGCCTTAAAGGTTTTTCGTATCCATTGATTTTGACTTGCAGGTAAATGGAACCATTCTTGTTTTCAAACGGAATGACTACCCGTAATTTGGGCTTACTTTCTCTTTTTAGTCCATAAAGCTGATCAAAAAGGCTGAAGTAAATTAGTTTTCCCTTATGATCAACTAATGCTTGATTGCTTGTTGTCTTACCCTTTATATCTGTGACCTCAATTTGAAGTAGTGTTCCTCTTGTTGTTTTCTTGTCCGATAGAATATGTACGGCTTTTAGGGGGTAATTTTTGACAATTTGGTTTAAGCGGAAGCTTGCTCCTGGGCCTGTGTGACCTGCGATGGAAAAACCTTCAGCCAGTTCGTGGGAAATTAAGGCCGTATCCTTTTTCTCAAAGCAGGCAAGTAATTTGACTGGTAGCGTTGTATTTGTTTGCGCTAATAGAACAATACTGTTTATAATATACGATCCGAGTAAGAAACATTTTTTAATTTTCATAGCCCACATAAGCGTTTTGTTATTGGTAAACAGCCAACTGGATCTCTTATCCAGTTGGGCTGCTCACATAAATATCTTCTTGAGATACTTGTTTTTAGCATTTTTACATACTGATTAGGTTGTCTACACAATTTAATTTTGTATGACAAATGCCGATCCTGTGAATAAAGTCTCTGTTGATTTTTTAATTTGTGTTATTCACGGTAAGACACATCGACGATTTTGCCAAAACCAGTGTATGATTCGGTCAGCTTTGGAGCTCCGGATAGACTAATCCCATAGAATTCCATTTTACCACTGGTATTTGGATTGGCAGGATCGTAACTACATACCATCAGTTTCTTTGCAAAATCATTGTATCGGTTACTTCCAGTATTGTAAACCAATCGTTGGAATTTAACTTTGGAAATGCGGCGGGTACCAAGATCGACTGCAAGCCCGTGTTTTTTGTTAAACGGATCATATTGGTATACTTGGCTGCCGATCGAATAGTAGATATAACCAAATGTTGGATCTGCAGCAATATTTTCAGCTGATTCCATTCCATATGGATTCTCAATGTCATCAACGGCTAATGGATTGAAGATAGCACCCTCATGTGTAAACCGGACTAATCTTAATTTATTGCTTGTCGGATTTTTCAATAATGCGTAGAATTGGTTTGTTGCGGTAAGTACGCGTTCCATATACACCAAATCCATTTTCATCGCTTCAGGACTGAAGATTTCAGGATCGCTAGAGCCTGGGATCAACAAGGTATAATTTGTACTATTGTGAACTAAAAAACGTTGGTTCTTTTCATCATAAACAAGAGCATAAGCTGCAAAACCATTAGAATTTACTGCAATAAATTTAGCAATCTTCAGTCTGACGCCAGCATTTAAGCGATTAATTGTTGAGCCATAAACCATATTTTGTGTTACATTTTGATGTATAAGAACTCCTTCGCTGTCTAACATATAGACTGGACCTCCCCCTCTGCCCATTGGTTGAATTATTTCAGCGTGATAATTGTCTGTCGTCGTGCGAAAGATTTCTTTTCTCAGATTCCGAAAATCTGTCCAGGTATTTTCCTGATTGTTAAAACTCATGGTCGTTTTGTCCGTACCAACATAGACCCTATGGGCATATTTATTTGTTACAGCATCTCTATCATTTAAATACATCACTAATTTTGGAGCTCCTTCCATATCAATCCTTGCGAAATTTTTAAGAATATCCTGATAGGGATCATATTTGGATGTTGTTTGATTGTAGTTTAACATGTCTAGCCGAGATTTGCCATCAATATCATTCAATACAAGCCAGCCATCGCTTAGTTCAGATGTGACGTTGATTTTGGTAACAAATTCTGCTATTGTATTATCTGTTTTATTTGTGACCCTCAGGTGTAGCAGGTACTTCGCTGGGGACAAGCTTATTATGGTGTCTAGCGCTAATTGGTGTCCCAGCACTTTCTTTTTTTCTGCATTTAAAATAGCGGCGCTTGGGTTGATCGTATACCATTCGTAAGTATAGTGATTCGGGTCTACTTTTTCTCCACTGATCAGCGCCAAATTAGGTTTGATCTGAAATGGTTTCTGATTATACGCGAGATAGGCCGTGTCTATTCCGCTGATTTTTAAACTGTCAAAATTAGAATAGGTATAATTCCCGAGATCTTTTTGACAAGATTGAAATGCATTCAATATACAAATGCAAAGTATCGTAATAAATAGTAATCTTTTCATATTGAGGTTACATTATTGGACATAAATCCCTAGTTCCATAGGTTTCCCGTCTTCATCCATAATCGGATTTCCAGAAGCCGCCTGCTCTTCCAAATAGGATTTCATTCCATAAGACCAAGCGAAAATACTAGCCACAGAAGGTGCATAAGTAGGAGCGGTGAGTTCTTCAAGGCTCAAATCATATCGTTCGATTAATAGCTTAAATTTCAATCCGGAGAACTTTCCAAGATACCCAATGATTAACGATGCATAAGAAGACCTGGCCGGATTCCAGAAATCAGGAACACCTGGTATGTCATTGGCTTCTAATAAAAATCGGGTAAAGTAGGCTGTATATTTACTGGTTCCAGTACCGATCTCCTGACTATTCATCGACGTGGAAAAGTTGTCATTGGACCCCAGTTTAAATAGCAAGTTTAGATTTTCCTTTTTTAATTCGGCGTTGCGGAGCAAGCGGATGTGCAAGGTATCACTTACCTGACCTGATTGAATCATGAAATTATCGTTGACGATATCATAATCACGATCTTTTACGAGGGTTGATGCCGGATCTATGAGCAGTTTATAAGGTCTGTCTTGATTGGACTTACCACCTGTCGTCATAACAATAACGGGGAAAATAGCTTCTTTTATTTTGGGATCTACATAACCAAAAGAATACACACCGTAATCTACAGGGATATAGGTCCCATTGCTTAATTTATTTTGGAAATAGATGTTGTTTTGTCCGGAATATGTTTCGAGACTACTTTTCTTGCAGCTTATGCATACACTGATAGCGAATAAGCCGTAAATTATTAATTTTAATATTTTCATGATCGTTACCTTGGGTCAGTTTCAGATTGTGGAATTGGAAATGTATAGTTTTCTACCGCTACAGATTTATTTGTCGTGGTCGCTCCATTGATCGTTCTGTTATCATTGCGTTTGTAGTAATACCATAACTGACCTTCTCCGTAAAATTCTTTACGATATTCTTTCTTGATATTATCAAGCAATCCTGTTGAGCTTGCAAGGATATCACAGTTCCTATTCTTACGCAATTCATTTAAATAGACTAATGCTTTTGCTTGATCAGGTTCGCATTCGGATGCGATTAAATACATTTCGCTGATACGCATGCCGGGTACGGTATATCTAAAGTTTCGGTTATTATCTGAGGGAATATCAGCATATTTTAAGAAGACAGGGTAAGACTTACCGCCGTTGGAGCGCCAATTGGAAGCGTACCTAAAATCATTCTCCCAATTTTCGTAAACCACATTAATGAATCTGCTGGTTGTCCCCGCGCTGAGAATATTTCTATCTTCCAATGCTGGGCTAAAAAGCTCATCATAGTTTTTGTATAATCTCGGGCTTTCAAAGGCCAGTAATAGCTCCATACTAAATACGCGATTGATTTGAGACAACGCGCTAAGGTCGGAGGCTTGGATCCATGGAAACTTGGATTTTGCTGCGATAACTGCTTCGGCAGCTTTTAAGGCATCTTGTTTGTTTCCAGCCCATAAGTTTGCTCTCGCTTCCAAACCTTTGGCCGCAAAATAGTTAAAATGATAGTTTCTGAATTGAAGGAAAGGTTTGGAACCTAATTGTACTTCCCCGAATGTTTGGTCTACTCTTCCCATATTTAGGACGGGGTCATATTTGAGCAGCAGCTCCGATGATTTTTTTAAATCCGCCAAAATATTGGCCATGACTTCCGTACTCTTAAAAAAAGGAGCGGCCTTATAAGTTGTATTGGTGTAATAGGGAATTGTTTGTGCTTCTTTATTAACTGAAAATGCTGGTGCGAACATCCGAAGTATATCTAGATAAAGATAAGCTCGAGCGGTTAGGGCTTCACCCTCCATCAACCCTTTCGTTTGGGTATCTAAAACATGACCATAGGTGTCTAAATTCTCTAGGAACCTATTGATATTGGTAATGTTGACATACAGATTGGTCCAAATGCCATCCAATTGGGCTTTGACATCCTTGTCTCCGTAATTGAAACTGTTGAGCAGTTGACGTTTTTTGTCATGGGAACCCGAAATGTAATAGGTCTGCGCGAGTAGATCCAGTGTTTCCAGATTTAGCATTCGGCCATACAAATTATCCCCGCTGATGCTTAAATAAATACCATTTAGGGCATCATGAAATCCTTGTGGCGTTTTAAAAACCTCTTCTTCAATAAATTTATCTTCCGGTTTGACATCTAACCATTTATTGCAACTAGTCAGTCCAAGGCTAATTGTAAGTATAGTGATCGTAATTATGTTTTTCATCTTATTTAAAGGTTGCGTTGAGGCTAAACGAAACGGATCGAGAAAAAGGATATTCTATTCCGCGTTCTCTTCGTACAGTTGAGCTGTAAAAGATATCATTCAATATACTGTTGATTCTTACAGTAGAGAGATTTAAACGGTCTAACCAAGTTTTGTTTCTAAACTCATAACCAAAGCTGATACTTTCGCCGCTGAATGAGTTTTCACGTTGTATAAATCTGGAAGACATTGGTGTTATATCTGTGATACTTATTCCTCTGAATTGGGCGATGTCTCCTGGATTCTGCCAACGGTCGTATAATGCACGTTTATCTTGATTGTTTTTTACAATTTCTTCTTCGGACATATTCTCGACTTTATCATACAGTGCCTTATTGAAATTGTCTTTACGAAGGATGTAACGCACCAAGACATTGGTGGTAAATCCTTTGTATGAAAGTGTGCCTCTCAATATACCTTCGGCGAGTGGTTGGGCATTGCCAACTGCAACTAAATCATCGGCGTTATAGTTAAATGTCTGTTCGCCAGCTTTTGTCAGGAATATTTCCCGACCGGAAGAAGGGTCTATTCCCTGAGACTGAACAGCCCATAGCGTATTTGGACTATAACCGTCTCGATATCGGATGAGGGCATTGCTCTGTTTCATCTCGTTATTCAGTGCGCTCAATTTATTGTCAAAATGTGCATACTTGGCTTTTAACATGGAGCCTGTTAATCCAAACGTCACTATGAACTGATTTTGTGGTCTATAAATAGGAGAAAAGTTGATTGTCGCTTCAAGTCCTTTATAATCCAGCGTTCCGGCATTAAATGGATAAGCTGATAATCCGGTCGAAGAGGGTAGGGTGACAGCGACCACCAGTGGATCGGTGAATTTGTCGTAGGCATTGATCTGAAAATTCAGTTTATTATTAAATAATGTCGCATCTATACCCACGCTCGTCTGCCTGGTTCGTTGCCATTCCAAATCTGGAGCACCCAGTGCAGATAAGACAATACCTTGCCCAAATCGGTTTACATCTGAATTATAGTCAAATATTGACTGACTTACATTCCCAAAGTTTTGATTACCTGTAATACCGATGTTTGCTCTCAAGCGTAGCATGTTAATCCAGTTAGCTGTTTTTGCAAATCGCTCATTGTGTATATTCCAGCTTGTACCAAAGGAGTAATAGGGAGAAAATAAGTTGTTGGAACCAAAACTAGTGGAACCATCGAGATTATAGTTTATGTCAAAATTGAAACGTTGGTCATAAGAATAATTGATGGAACCGAGTATTGACGTTCGACGTGAAATTCTCGTGCTTGCAGCGGGTTTAGAGTCCTGTTCAAAACCAAAGGCAAAACTCGGATTACCGTTACTTGCTGCAGGAAAACCTACTGCCTTATATCCATTGAGCCGATTTTGTGATTCGCTTATTTCTCCGCGAAGGTTTGCTGTAATGGTATGTTTATCTTGTAAAACCTTCGAGTACGTTAACATGGCGTTTGCGGTATATCCAAAGGTGGAGGATTCTCTATGCGCCAAGGACCCCTTTTTGCGGTTTTCAACACCTTCAAAGGAAGAATGTAATGGAGAAAGGAAATTATCTGTATTTGTCATCCCCTTACTAATCTGTCCGCTCGCTGTTAACCGAAGTGCCGAATTGAAATCATACGTCATCATCAGGTTATTGTTGATGACATAGTTTTTTGTCGTATTAAAGCTTGAAAGATTGGCATCGTAAATCGGGTTAAATACGTTCCATGAATAATTGGAGGTGCGGGCATCCTCTTTATAGGTTAGGAATTTTTCAGCGGCAGATAGGGGTCTGTAATATGGATTTGTATTTGCCCATGTGGCGAAACCACCATAGGGTGATTCGTTCCCTGTATATCCTGTAACAAAGGCCCGATTGGCAATATTTAATTTACCAGCGCGGTAATTGAGATTCAAGTTTGTGGACCAATCGTCACGACCTGAGCCCTTCATGGAGCCCTTTGTATTTTTGTAATTGACACCAGCATCAAATACGAGCGCACCTTCTCCACCACGTGCACTTAAAGAATGTCGATGGGAAAAACCTGTCTGAACAGGGATCTTCAACCAATAGGTATCAACTCCGCTCAATACTTCCTGAAGTCGGGCATTATAGATACTGTCGAGAAGGATCTGTTGTTCAATTAAATTACTTTTGGCGGTATAGCGTCCTGACAAACGTTCAAATTCTAGTTTTTCAGGAGCATTCATCATGTTATAACTGGAAAGGTCGGGAATTTGAGCCTGCATATCCGTCGTATAAGAGAGCATAATCTTTCCCGCTTTGGGTTTGATCGTTTCGACAACAATAACACCGTTGGAAGCTCTCGATCCATAAATCGCAGTGGAAGCAGCATCCTTTAGAATCGTGACATTTTGAATGATATTCATGTCAAGATCCATTATTGTCCTTAAATTTGTCTCAAAACCATCTAAGATGAATAACGGTTGGTTGGGATCTATTGAAAATTCATCACGAAGAGCAGATGTCGAAATACTGGTTTGCCCACGTAGTTCGATTGTGGGTAGCATATTGGGATTTGACCCCAGTGCATTGTTTTCAATCTGAATAAAAGAAGGATCAAGTGCTCTTAAGCCAGCAACTACATTTTGGTTATTGACCATTTTAAGTTCTTGGCCCGTAAATGATGCTGTTGCTCCAGAAAAGCTTTCCTTTTTGCGTGTCATCATTCCGGTCACAACCACCTCATCAACCTTCTGTTCTAACTTTTTAAGTTTAATAACAATGTTAGAATTTGATTTGTTCGCTACAAATTCCTGCTTTTCAAAACCAAGAACAGAAACAATAACAGTTTCACCCTCGGATGATGAAGGAAGATTAAATATGCCATTAACTTGGGTTTGGACAGCTTTTCTGCTATCACTTTTCAATCGAAGAGTTGCACCAGCGAGTGGTTTACCCTCTTCGTCTAAGACCTTGCCCGTAATGAATTGTTGTTGCACTTGATTTACAATCAAGCTAAAATGGTCTATTTGAGCAGTTTTGATGACTACGGTCTTTTTGACAATCTCATACTCCAATCCATTCGGTTTGAGAATGGCATCCAAAGCCTGTTGTAATGTTCCGTTTTCAAGTTTGATACCCCTGTTCTTGATCTTGTCCAGGACAACATCCTTGTAGAAGAAGCTGTACCCCGATTGTTTCTCCAATTGTTGAAACATTTGTTTGATGGAAGACCCACTCGAATTGATTGTAATGCGTTGTGCATTGGTTGTGCCGTATAACTGCATCAGACTGATTGTCAAAAGAGCAGAAACCAGATGGAATCGCAGTTTGTTTTTTCTGTTAAATACACGGTCTAGCGTGTTGTCTATACAGCCTGCTGTAGGAGATTCGGTCCAAGGTTTTGGATCGGAAAGGGCTGTACTTTTTGCATGGTTCTCCCATGGAACCGGAGGTTTTGCCTTCCTGTTGTTTTGCATTAGGTTAATGATTTATAGTTCAGTATTAATAATTTAGTTTTTCAGTAGGATTGTTTTTTGTTGATTTTTATTTTGAACGATATCGAAATTCAGATCAGCTGCTTGAAGGACGGTTAGGATTTCCTGCAAATTCATGTGTTTATTGATTTTTCCACTAAATCGCTCGTTTTTTTCTGAGTAGTCAAGGTGGACGTTGAGATCGTACCACCTAGCCAACTGTTGCATGATTTCATTCGGGGAGGCATTATGGAAAGTAAAATATCCATCTCGCCATGTAACATATTCTAGCGCATCTACATTTTTCTTATTGAGTATGGCTCCTTTTGTCACCGCTTGTTGATTAGGTGTTAAGAGCATCTTTTGCTGTTGATGTTGCACTTCTACTTTTCCTTCAACAAGTGTTGTTTTTGTGATAGGTTCATTATCGTAAGCATTGACGTTGAAATGCGTGCCCAAGACCTTGATTTGCTGCTCGGCAGTCTTTACAATGAAGGGTTGATTTGGGTTTTTGGTTACTTCAAAATAGGCTTCACCATGGAGTTCTACCGAGCGTTCCGCTCCAATAAACTTCGAGGGGTAGCTTAAGGAACTATTCGCATTCATCCATACTTTGGTTCCATCAGGCAGCACAATTTTAAAGAGCTGTCCTCTGGGAGTCGAGAGGGTGTTTTGGACAATATGATCCGCATCGTCATTATAAACAAGTTCTCCATTTTTAATTTCTTGGACACCTTCAATTGCCTGTGTAGACTGTCCCTGCTTATTCAGTATAACAACTTTTCCATTTTCAAAAGTAAGTTGTACATTCTCCTGAACAGGTTTTATATTGGCCAACTGTTCGGGGGCTATTTTGTCAAAGATCGCATGTTGATAATAGTAATAACCCCCAACACAACTGAGTGCAATCGTAATTGAGGCTGCAATACGAATGGCGTAGCGATACTTTTTCTTGAAAGAAATAGGTTCATTAAATAGAATAGGATTGAGCCGTTGTTGAACACGAAGTTGGCTCATTTGAATTTCCTCATCTGATGGCATCTCTTGAAACTCGGTATCCTCAAACCACTTTTTCAGTCGGCTGTATTCCTCCTTGTTCTCAAAGCCTAATAGATAGTTTTTGATTAGTTTACGTAATGCGTTAGGTACTTTCATCTATTTAAATTAGTTACAAGAGTCTAGTCTTATCGGTATAAATGAACTCGTTTCACTCGGTTCATGCTGCCTTCGGCTGCTTCAGCTGTGATGAAACGATCAGATTTATTTATTCCTTTGTGTGGCATAAATACATCATGATGGTTTCATCGTTCTATTTGGTTAGCCTCGTATACATATAGTCATCAATTGAGACCGGAGCACCTACGCAGAAATGAAAAAAGATTAAAAAAAAGAAAGGAAAATTTGAAAGTCTTTGGTAATCAGTCGCAAGCGTTTGAGCGCTTTGTTGATTTGATTTTCGACAGTGCTTTTGGATAAGCCATATTCAAGAGCAATCTGATTGATAGATTTGTGATTGACCCGGCTTTCATTGAAAATAATTCGGCAACGATCTGGAAGGTTTTGTATTTCTTCCTGGATAAGATCGAGCAAATAGCGATAATGTAAGCGGTCTTCGATAGGGGCATCGTCGATTATGAGGTCTACTTTATCAATTTCAACCAGTAATTGTGTGCTATTTTTGTTGAAGTAGGAGTACGTTAAATATCGGGCTCCAGTCTTGAGATAAGATTCGATATTGTCGATTTCCTGTAAGCGGCTACGGTTTTTCCAAATACTCAAAAACAGGTCATGTAAAATATCCTCTGTTGCCTCTGTATTTTTAGTTTTCAGGTATACATATTGATAGATCTGTTTCCAAAAATGGTTGTATAATGCATCAAATGCAGTCCGGTCGCCTTCAGCAATGCGTATTAGCCATGATGCAATTGTATTGTCCATTTTTTAGTTACCCCTTGTGCTACAAAGGTATTTAAAAAAAAGATAGGGAAAAATACGTTAGGTTGAGTGGGGAGAAATATGGACTAACAAAAATAATAGCGCATGATCAGTCTATTATTTTCGTTAGATTCCATATGTTGATTTTTTGATGAATTCCTATTATTTACTATAATTCTGCTCTGTAAATGCTGTATAGAAATAATCTATTGAAGCCAGGATAGGCTTATAGACGGTTCTATATTTGACCGTACTTGGAGTGACGATATTCTTTAAACTTGCAAAATCTTCGTAGGGTGTAATACGAACGGTTGTTGAATCGCCAGTATTATTGAGGTAGGTTACCTCTGTAAATTGCATAGGGTAAAACGTACCTTGTCGGGGCAGATTACTTTCCCTGGCCAATACAAGAAAATGTTCATTCGCATTTGTTTTGTCAAACTTTAGAAAGGAACGATTTACCAAGGTTCGGATATAGCTTTGCCCATAAATAAACTGACTTGTCGTTACTGCTCTTGAGCTATCTCCTTGACTTGTGAATGAATGTACGCTGGCCGTATAAGTTGCTTCAGAAAGCCCTTCTAAAGCAATCAGCTTAATTTTTCCATGTTCGTTGGCTTCTATTGGATAACTTTTTATTTCTGCAACAGGCGAAAGACTGCTTCTTAGATAGATCTTAACGCGATCAACTTTTGGATCTGTCGTTGCTCTAAATCCTAAGATTGCCCGTTGGTTGCCGGGGATAATCAATAAGGAGTCTACTCTTCCCGGATAATAAATTTCACCATTTTTTAAATACTCACCATAATAGTAATCTGATGGCTTACAACTGTGGGCCAAATAGATAATACCGATGGCAATTAGCATATAATTTAATATTTTTCTCATAATTTATCAGTCTACATATTTACCATATAATTTCAATTCGGATATTGCAACAGTAAGTGCATTCCCTAAGGGCTGTTCACGAACCCCATTCCAGGTACAATTCACTTTTATGCGGAAATATTTAAACCCTCCAGGATTTTCCCAATTCACTTCGAAATCTTCGCCTTTACGCGCATAATCCTGGTCTTCGGCATTTGCATTCGTTCCAAAAGCTAAGCCGGAGGGACGCACTCCTTCAAATGTTCCAAGCATTGTCCAGGATTCCCAGGATCCATCCTGTGCCGGTGAATTGCTGCCATAGAGTTCAAATTCTTTCGGATGGGTCGCCTGAAACAATAAGCCATTGTTGTCATTTCTTCCCCAAAGTTTCACGCGACTTATCTGTGCCTTTTTGCGTGCGTCTAATGTAAACTGAAAAGGTATCGGCGCTGCTTTACCCCACCATTGTTTGTTGGTGGTATAATAAGGGGAGCTTTCGACACCATCAAATAGTGATATCTGCATTTCTGCGCTTCCCCCTTGGGCATTGTAATTGCTGATATAATCACCATTTCTATTCATATCGCTATACGCGGTGATGCCATTATAAATCAAAAGATTATTGATCTCATACTCCTCTTGAGGGGTTAATATCCGTTGGATTGTATCAGATACATTGCCCCATTGATCGCGTACGACAATACCATAGGTCGTCGCAATAGGTTGCTCCCCACGGACGCGAACGATTCCTTCCTTTGATTTGGTGTACGTTTCGTTCAGCACATTCCAACCCGTAATGTTGGTATTTGGATTGGTCCCATATTTGAATACACGTAGTATAATATTGGATGCGTCCTTGTTTTCGAATTTTAGGTTCACCCCGCCAAATGTGCTGTAAAAGAAATCATCTGATTTAAATGATTCTGCCAGAATGATGTAATTTGGTTTTCCAGTCTTGATCTTAATACTGACGGGATCAGACTCTACGTCTCCGACAGAAATCGCAACTAACTTTACTTCATGCTCACCGATGCCGGCATAGCCCTGTACCAACACGGTGTTATCATAGATACTTGCCTTGGTGATCATCTCCTTGCCGTTTTCTAATATATATGTTGCTTTTACATAACGCAGATCAGCGGAAGTAGGTAGATCGTATTTGATTTTGGCTCCCCCGGGAGCTTCTTCGTAAGTCAGGTTTTTTAGTTCGCCTGGTTTTTCTCCCTTTCTCGCAGCCGTAATGCCGATATCTTCCTTGCAGCTTGTCCACAGGATCGGCGTGACGAATAGGATTGTCAGCAATAATTGTCCCGTTTTGTTTAATATATTTTTCATCATTGATATTTCTAGATTAAATTACCACCCCGCGCTTTGGACAAGGTTTGGGTTCCGTCGTCTTTCATTTAAACTCAATGGCCAAAAGTAATCGCGGTCCATAAAGGAACGAGTGTATAATAGCGTTGTTCGATAATATGAACCTTCTGAAGATTGATTGATGTCCCATCCCAAAATAGGATTGTTAAGTTCTTTTACGGCATCTTTCCAACGACGGAGATCCCAGAAACGGATGCCTTCGAGAGCAAACTCACTTGTGCGCTCATATTTAATAATATCCCGGAAACCTTCTTTTGTTGTAGGTTTGTTGGGCGAAGAGGAGTAGTTTTGCCAAGATTCCACGACACCTTTTAGCCCGCTGCGTGCCCTTACTGCGTCAATGTATGAATAAGCTTCTGCTGAGGGACCGTTAATCTCATTTAGTGCTTCTGCATAATATAGAAAAAGATTGGCCAAACGCATGATAGGATGTCCATATAATCTAGCGGTGTATGCATTGCTTGCGCCCACTGTACTTCTATAGTTGTAGTGTTTTTTTGAAGCATATCCCGTCCAATTGAATCGTGTAGGATCGACTTTTCCTGACGAACCAGAATACTTAAGATCGATATTATAAGCGTTGGCGTCTGAGCCTGCCTGTAACATAAATACACGACCTGCATCGAACATTAGTGTGCCATAAAACCTGTTCTCCCTGTTCAGGTTCATGCGTGCAGTTTGTTTTCCTGCCACAAGATCATATTTATATGCATCTGTATTCGGCACAGTAGTCAAATCGAATCTGGATGTATAGGGATAAGTGATATCTTCATTGATAGGTACACCATTTTTGGAGTAAAACTTTTCAACGATATTCAATGTTGCAGACATAAACCCCAACAAGGTGCCTGATCCGGCATTGGCTGTGTATCTGGGTAGCATGAAATAACCTTGTATCGTACCGTTAGCAGTAGATTTTGTGTCGAGCCATAATACTTCTGGGTTATCGGTGTTTTCATTATAGGCCTCCCGGATATTCATTTGAAACTGGGTGCTTGCTTGTGGTGTAAACCCGCCTGTGGCTGTCCAAGTATGTAATTTTTTTCCATGTTCTGTCGCGAAAACAATAGCATCTTTACAGGCATTGGCTGCCAATTGCCATTTTTCAGCCGAATAGCTGTGGTTGAAGAGTTCTTTTCCATCTGTATTCTTTATTGAAGCTTCAACACCGGAATTTCCATTGAACAAAGGGCTGGCTGCGTACATTAATATTTCTGCCTTCATCGCCTTAGCAACGATTTTGGTAATGCGCCCGGTCTCACTATTTACTGCTGTAACATCATCCATTAAATTGGGCATTGCCTCATCAATTTTAGTTACAATGTAACTGAAGCATTCATCCACACTATTTCGAGCGAGCTGGGAGGAGCCAGGGCTGTCATATATAGGGATATTTTTATCCCGAATTGGTACTGGTCCATATTGTTTTAGCAAAAGGAAATGGTAATAGGCTTTTAGGAATTTTACTTCTGAAACCCACATTTGTTTTTCTTCGTCGGTCATATCTGGTACCGACATGATGTTATCGAGAAATGTATTACAATTGGTAATACCGACCCAAAGATTGGTCGCTCCATTATTTCCGTCCCAAGCATTTAGCAAAGGATTATCACCATTTTGATTTCCCAAGGCAATCCTCCAGTTAAAATATCCAGAGTATGTAGACTCTGAATTCAACCAGAACTCGTCTCCGGAAAGCCAGCCGGGATTATTTGTCATCGAAAAACTAGGCGGTAACTGACTATAACAAGTGACCAGATAGCGTTCGGCCATCGTACGCATTGCAAAGGCCTGATCCAGTACAGGGGCATTATCTGGTACAACATCCAGAAATTTGTTACAGGAAGTCGAAAGTCCCAATAATAATCCCAGTCCAATTATATTTTTCTTAAATCTTATTTTCATAATTCCTATAAATTAGCATTGATACCAATGTTAAATACCCTTTGTAAGGGATAATTTAAGGCATTGCCCCCCATTTCAGGATCCCATAATTTGAAGGAGCTAAACCGTAATAAATTTGTCGCGCTCGCATAAATACGTAGATTCTTGACTTTGTATCGTTGTGTTAGTTTTTTGTTGAATGTATAACCAAGCTCGACTTGTTTGAGTCGAAGTAAACTGCCGTTACGCATCCAGAATGTGCTTTGAACGGTGTTATTGGCCATAGGCATGACACTAAGACGAGGCCATGCTGCATAAATATTCTTATTATCTTCGGACCAATAGTTATTTGCCCATTCTTGAAAAACTGCATTTGGAGATGTCTCTGAACCAAAAGGAGCTATCCCTTTACTGACGGGGCTGCTGGTATTATTGGTCGTAGGGTTAAT
The DNA here is from genome assembly GCF_059420745.1 of Sphingobacterium sp. GW821-FHT03E03. Lineage (NCBI taxonomy): Bacteria > Pseudomonadati > Bacteroidota > Sphingobacteriia > Sphingobacteriales > Sphingobacteriaceae > Sphingobacterium > Sphingobacterium sp. GW821-FHT03E03. The sequence continues at coordinate 301,812 of NZ_JBWKUH010000003.1, read as the reverse complement.
GAATAGTGATGTTCTACCTACTCCACTAAAGAAAAAGGAACAATCTAAACCTTTATAACCCGTACTAAGTCCAAAACCATAATTGATCTCTGGCGTTGTAGGATAACCGATTGGCATGCGATCATCATCATTGACCAGCCCATCACGGTTGACATCTAGGTATTTGATGTCTCCACCACGAACTGTTGAACCAAATTCCTGCGCTGGGCTGTTGTAAACTTCATTGTCGTCGATGAACAATCGTTCAGCTATATATCCAAATTGGTTCGCGACAGAAGTTCCTTTACGTTGACGGTACTCATTTTTATAAGCGGGTTCTTCATAGAATGCATATTCTCCTGTTGCGAAAGTAAATGTTCCTCTGCCCTGAAACCATAAATCGCTATTTACGGATTTGTTGTAAACCAGTTCACCATCAAAACCCTTGCTTTTATATTCACCAACATTGGCGAAAACAGAAGCGGTAAGTCCATTGATTGAAGATAATGATCGTGCTTGGACGATGTTATCCCGATATTGTTGATAGAAATCTCCGGTAAATGCTAGCGCTCCATTAAACAAGCTTAAATCGATACCTAAATTGGTCTGCGTGGACACTTCCCATCGGATATCAGGGTTCGCATACCGATTGACAACAATACCATTTACCGTTCTTCTTCCTGATTCAGCGGGTAAACCAAAAGAATAACCGTATTCAGCGCTATTGAGGTTGACATCAGAAAGATAGAAGAATCTGGTGTCCAAAATTTGGTCGTTTCCAAGTGTACCTCTGGTAAAGCGGAATTTCAAATTATTGACAACATTCCGAATCGGTTCAAAGAATTGCTCTTTGGAAACATTCCAGGCTAGACCGAAAGATGGAAAAAATCCCCAACGAAATTTGTTGGAGAACTTCTCCGATCCATTATAACCAAAAGCAAACTGCGCATGATAGCGATCATCATAACCATAGGTAAAGCTACCGGAGAAGGAGACGTTCCGATTAGGAAGCGTATTTATCAATGAGATGTTATTATCAACAGGCGTTTTGACATTGTCCCGAATCGTATTGATCAGCATACCGAATACATTGTGCTTTTCATTAAATGTTCGTTGAAAGGAAAGTTGATTTTCCATATAAAACACAGCTGATTGTGTCCTCTCTCCAGGCACAAAATCAAGATATTCTGTTCCAGTTTCTGGATTAATCTCTCGATATAATAATGAATTATTTGTGGGGTCAGTTCCGATCGGCTCGTAATAAAAGGGGCTGTATTGCCGGGATTGGGAGAAATAGGAATTTCGCCCAATGTTAAAGAGACCTCTATACTTTAATCCTTCTAACAGTAGCTCCGAAAAATCCTGTTTTAGCTCTAATTGAACCTGAATGTCGCTTCGTTTTCTTTCCGAATATCCACGCATGATCTGTGCGTAGGGATTTGCATATTGTCCCTTATCCGCATTTCCGAAAAGTGGATGCTGGATGTAGGACTGGCTTGGGCCAGCTTGATATACAGGGAGAAATAAGACGGGGTTGGCACGCAGTGCTAGGTTGTATGCTTCAGCACCATTGGTTGGTGGGCCACTATAATTTTGAAGATTGGCTACCGTTCTTACCATGGCAAACGTTGATTTCGTTATATTGATACCAATGTTACTGCGCAGGTTCATTACTTTGAAATTCACATTGTTATTAAAGTTATTCAACGCATCCATCTTTAGAAGTCCATTGTCATTGGTGAAATTTCCACTGACATTATAATTCGCGATCAGACCTCCACCCGAGACACTTAAATTGTAGTTTTGCGTTGTTGTCGTTTGTTTCGTTAGCGCATTTAACCAATCTACTGCAGGGTAGGTCATTGGGTCGTCACCTGCCGCAGTACGCTCGATCTTAAATTGGCTATAAGGCTCAACACCAAGAGGGTCACGTGTCGTTACTGCTTCGTTGTACATCTTCATCCAGGTCACAGGGTCCGCAAACTTTAATGTTTGGGTAGGGGCGGAAATCCGTTGTTCAGCTCTAAAATTGATGGTTGCAGGGCCATCACGACCGACTTTTGTCGTAACAAGTACAACGCCGTTTGCGCCACGGGAACCGTACACTGCGGAGGCTGTGGCATCGCGCAAGATGGAAAAATTTTCAATGTCATCAACAGGAATACGCGCTAAATCATCAGCAGTAACTTCCATATTGTCAACGAGAATCAATGGCCTGTTGTTGGTGCCAAAGGTTCCGACTCCTCGAATAAAGAAGTCAGCATTATCTCCCCCTGGTTCGCCGCTGCGTTGGAATGAGACTACACCGGCAACTTTACCCTGCAGGGCAGCTGTAAGGTTGCTTACTGGAGCACGAAGTTCTTTTGGACTTAATGAAGAAACTGAGCCGATGAGATCACTTTTCTTGGAGCGTTGTCCGAAAGCTGTAACAACAACTTCATCAATGGAGCTTGAAGAAGCTTCTCGTAAAATAACATCAAATTTGGATTTTCCAGTGATAGCTATTTCTTGAGCATCATAACCTACCATTGTAAAGAGAAGTATACCGTTGCTCGGGACTTTTAATATAAATGCTCCATTAATATCCGTTGCTGTACCTAAACCTGATTTTCCCTTTACATTGATGCTTACACCGGTGAGTTTGCGCCCCAAGCTGTCACTAACTGAACCCGTAATTTGAATTTCTTGTTGTATGTTTAAGCTTTTGTCTATAATCAGTCTATTCGCTGTTTTATTCGGATCGACTTTAGCAGGGATATTATTTTTCTTGATAACAACGGTCTTGTCAAAAAAATCGTATGTAAAGTTTGAATTTCCCAATATGATGTTTAAAGCCTGTGTAAAGGGGATGTTTTTTACATCGATGGAAATGTCTCTGTTGGCGGATATTTCGTTCTTTTTGTAGAAAAACGTATATCCACTTTGTTTTTCAAGGTCTTTTAAAATCACTTGAAGACTAGCATGTTGCCTTTTGAGCGTAATCTGCTGTGCGTAGGTATGGGCATCCACTTGGGATAGTCCTAAGCCGATCAATAAAGTAATTAGGTTGATCCTCATGAGAGATCGGGATAATGGTTGCACAAAAAAAGGTCTTTGTTTATCACTTTTAGGGCCATTAAGGGACACAGGTTCTGTATCCAATGAACCTTCATGAAAAACCTTCTCCTTCTTAATGAACGGAGTTAGTAAAAATTTCATTAAATTCGTTTGATGTTAATGTATTAATAATTTAGACGTTAGACGATGCTTTAATATCAATTGTATCAACGGGTTCTGCTCCAACAGAATCCGTTTTTTATTGATATTAACAATGCTATTTAAGGGGGTAATTGTTCATTTTTCATAATTCTTGGCAATTTTGGTTAAGTAATGATTAATTTGATTCGATTGTTCTTTTCAACCAAAGCTTTCGTGTTTAGATCAGCATAATTGAGCAACTCAATCAACTTGTTTAGGCTCAGATTGCGTGGTATTTTTCCGGTATACTGTTCCTTATTTTCATCCCGTTTATAACTAATATCGATATTATACCATCTCGCGATTTGTTGCATGACCTCATCAGTATTACTTCCATTGAAATAAAACTGGCCATTTTTCCAGCTCAATACCTCTTCAATATTCACAAGATGTGAATTCAATTTCCCTTGTTGTAGTATGGCTTGTTCATTTAGCTTGAGGCGAACAGCATGTTTGCTGGGGTCTTCTAGGGTCACAAGTACTGCGCCTTCAGCTAATGTTGTCTTGGTCTGCCCGAGGCCTAGATAGGCATTAACATTGAACTGAGTGCCAAGTACTTCTATTTTTTGTCCTTGTGTCTTGACGATAAATTTACTTTGATTAGAGGTTTTGCGCACATGAAAATAAGCCTCCCCTTGTAGTTCGACCTCCCTGTCGCCTTGATCAAATGAAGTCGGATAGGATATCTTCGAATCCGCATTCAGCGTGACTAAAGTACCATCTGATAATGTCAGATCATACGTTGCACCTTTCGGTGTGTACATACTGTTTTTTTGTACGCTTATTTGTCCGCTTTTGGCATCATGATAACTAATTTGTCCATTACCATCTTTTTTAATGATCACATCACCAGTTTGGATACTTTGATTAAGTGGGAGTTGCTCTAGATCAATTTGTTTTCCATTCCCTAGGATAATAATTGCTTTTTCTTTACCTGCTGTGGTTGACGCAAGTTGTTCAACTGTTGCCAATCGTTCAGGTTCGGGCCAAAATTTTAAAATTGAAAATCCAATTATTAATAGCGTTGCCGTTATTCCGGTATATCGGATAGCAGGATGTAGGATAATTTTCTTTTTTCGACTTTGTATATGCTTGATAATGCTCTTCCGTGCATTGTCTTGAATGTTGCCAAAATCGGCTTCAGAAATATCATTCCTTGATTGTTGATCAAACCAATCAAATAATTCTTTCCTTCCATGAACAGTTTCCTTCCTGTTCAAGAAGTTGGATATCAACTTGTATACTTCATTTAGTTCGTTCATAACAGGTTCCATTGGAATGGTCAGTTATTATATAGGTGATAGAAAATGAAGGTACCTTCTAGTCAAAAATGAAAAAAAATAGAAAAATTAATTTTCATCTCGTTATTGGGCACTACTTTTTTATTGTGCTATATTTATAGGGTTGATTTTTAGCTTGTTGTCGATTTTTTTTGAAGGGGGAGTTTATTTTGAAGCCTGTGATGTTTATTGATATACTTCTTGTTTTAGAAAAAAAGTATAAAATGGAAGAGATGGTTTGTCGCGGCGCGTAGTTGTCTAATGGCCTTATTAATGTGTTTCTCCACCGTTGATTCGCTGATAGCTAGCTTATGGGCAATTTCTTTGTTGGTCAAATAATATTCCCTACTTAATTTGAACACGAGCTTACATTTTTCAGGGAGATTATCTACTTCTTTGGCAACAATGTCGATAATGTATCGATAATATAGCCGGTCTTCAATGCCAATTGTTTCGTCTTCAAATTCTAGCTCTTCGAGATCCTGTGAAATATTCATCTTCATCTCTTTGCGATATTGTGCAAGTATAAGGTATCGGCATGAAGAGAATAGGTAAGCTGGTAAAGATTCAATCTGATCAATCCGGTTACGATTTTTCCAGACTGAAATAAAGAGATCATGTAATATATCTTCTGCGATTTCTGGGCTAGATATCTTTTTGGCAATAAAGGCAATTAAGTCACCTGAAAATAAATCATATAACATAGCAAAAGCCTTTTGATCCCCTTCCTGAATGCGAGGTAAAAGTTCTTCGTAATGGTATGATTTGGTGTTTTTCATAAGGAGTTCAATGCTGGTAAATTTAAGAAAAAAATAGTAGCTTGATTACAAGCTACTGAAAAGTCGAGTTTTTTAATTACTTTTTTTATTATCAATCGATTGCGATGGTAAAATTTTTTATGCTTTCTTATGATATAAAGTATTGTTTATATATTTTTCAACCATACTTAAAGTACTTTTTCGGTATACTTTAAGTATGGTTAAGTATAAAGTTGAAGATACTTAAACTGACCTTAGGCATCATTATGCAAAGAAGGGAGAGACTTAATAAAAATAGAATGGGCGGCTTTTCCACTATGATTTCGCTGGTTGTTTTAGCATACAGTAATCATAAACATGTTCAGATAATTTTATGCATACGATTGTTTAAGAATTCATTGATCTTGATAGGAAGTTACTTTTCATTTTATTTTCTAATTTCACTTAATTTTATGAAATGCTCTTATGGCCAAATCTATTAAAGAAATTGCACAGGAACTGAATGTCTCCAAATCTACTGTTTCATTGGTGATCAATCATAAAGCCGAACAGGCGCGTATCAGTAAGGACCTTGAGAAGCGCGTGCTGGATTATGTAGCAAAAGTAGGCTATAAGCCCAATTCTTTAGCGAAGAGCTTGGCTACGGGGCGTTCGAATACAATTGGGTTGATTGTCGAAAATATTGGAGATTCCTTTTTTGGCCCTTTTGCGCTGTATGTAGAGGAGCTGCTGCGCAAGAAAAATTACCATGTATTATACAGTAGTACTTTGGGAGATCCTCAAAATGCACGAGATATCATTGATTTCATGCTTGAAAAGAAGGTAGAGGGCATAATTCTAGCACCTACGGTAAACTTGGAGAAACATCAACGAAAAATCTTGGAATATAAAGTGCCCTTAGTTGTTTTCGATCGAAATTCACCTGATATAGCGGCACATTATGTTCATATTGACAACGGAGTCAGCAGCCGGAAGGCCTGTTCATATTTGCAGTCTATTGGATGTAAAAATTTTGGATTGATTACAATCGATTCGGATCAGCCCCAGATGCTCGCCCGTAAAGATGCTTATCTAGAGTTTTGTGAGGAAACAGGTATGCAAGCGAGGATACTGCAATTACCATATCGTCGTTTACGACAAAAGGGTATAGCTGCTGTGCAGAGCTGGGTATCTAAAAATGCGGATTTAGATGGTTTATTTTTTACGACCAATTACCTCTGCATCCTCGGTTTGAAATCGCTTCGGACTGAAGGAGGGGAACAATTTAGTTTTCCGTTGTTTTCTTTTGACGATCATGAATTGTTCGATATATTAAATCCTAAGATCTCCTGCATCCAACAACCATTGGAGCCATTGGCAAAAACCTGTGTGAAGGTATTGTTGAGGGAAATAGATCGTGGGATTACCAGTCCGAAGGAATATGTGATTTCGACAAATTTGATCAAAAGATAGTATCAATACCTGAAGCGGGGTAAATCCGAAATTTGTCTTAAAGAAAATAAAGCCTTATTGTAAAAATCATAAGACCTAATATGCGAAAGCTCCGAGTTTTTTTGATTTAATATTCTTTTTTATATCTTTACTAATACGTTTTAGTAGAAATATTTATATATATCCTAAATAATGAAGAAATCATTAAGTGTTTTTCTAGGGTCATTACTGTCCTTGGGTTTGTTTTGCGCAAAACCGGTTTTGGCTCAGAAGTTTAGAGGACAGCAAATGGAAGCTGTCGATCTGGTGAATCCTTTAATGGGTACAGAATCCAAATTTGAGCTATCCAACGGGAATACTTATCCTTCCATAGCAAGACCATGGGGGATGAATATGTGGACTCCACAGACCGGAAAAAATGGCGATGGATGGCAGTATCAATATACAGCTGATAAGATCCGTGGACTGAAACAAACACATCAGCCTTCTCCCTGGATGAATGACTATGGTGTTTTCTCTATTATGCCTGTTACCGGAAAACCAGTGTTTGATCAGGATGAGCGTGCAAGCTGGTTTTCACATAAAGCTGAAGTTGTAAAACCATATTATTATTCTGTGTATTTAGCTGATCACGATGTGACAGCGGAGATGACACCGACTGAACGCGCGGCGATGTTTCGGATCTCTTTCAATAAGACGGATGATGCTTATATCGTTTTGGACGCTTATGAAAAAGGGTCGGAAGTTCAGATCATCCCCGAAAAAAATATGATCATTGGCTACTCGTCGAAATATGCACGCGGCCCATTGCCTGAAAATTTCAAGAACTATTTTGTCCTTGTTTTCGATCAACCTTTTGCTAGTGTTGCTACCTGGGAGGGAAAAGAAAAGAAAGATGGCCAGCTGAAAATCAAAGGTGATCATACAGGCGCCATTGTTGGTTTCAAAGTTAAGGATAAATCAAAACCTGTTCAGGTAAAGGTTGCGTCCTCTTTTATCAGTGCTGATCAAGCTTTGTTAAACTTAAATGAGCTCGGCAATAAGTCATTCGACCAAGTTAAAGAAGATGGACGCCAGATATGGAATACGACCTTAGGTAAAATTAAGGTTGAAGGTGATGATATTGATCAATTGCGCACATTTTATTCTACAATGTACCGTACATTATTTTTCCCGAATAAACTATATGAAATCGATGCACAAGGAAAGGCGGTCCATTACAGCCCATATAATGGTAAAACGCTACCAGGGTATTTGTTTGGTGGTACAGGTTTCTGGGATACCTTTAGAGCCTTGTATCCTTTCTTAAACTTTATGTATCCTTCTATCAATAAAGAAATGCAGGAGGGATTGCTTAATGCTTATCTGGAGGGTGGGTTTCTGCCTGAATGGAGTAGCCCTGGATATGCGGATATCATGGTTGGTAACAACTCTGCTTCGGTAGTTTCAGATGCCTATATGAAGGGCTTGCGTGGTTATGATATCAACAAACTATATGAGGCCTTGCAACATGGTGCAAATAATGAGGGGCCAATGACCGCTGTTGGACGAAAAGGTGTTGAATATTACAATAGCTTAGGCTATGTTCCCTATGATGTTAAAATCAATGAAAATGCTGCCCGGACATTAGAATATGCTTATGATGACTTTACAATATACCAATTGGCAAAAGCATTGAACCGTCCTAAGACTGAGATTGATCTCTATGCTAAACGTGCTCAAAATTATAAGAACTTATTTGACCCTTCCACCAATCTAATGCGTGGTAAAAATAAAGATGGCAAATTCCAAGCTCCTTTCAATCCATTGAAATGGGGGGATGCATTCACTGAAGGTAATAGTTGGCATTACTCCTGGAGTGTCTTCCATGATGTGCAGGGACTGATCGATTTAATGGGGGGAGAGAAAACTTTTGTCAATATGCTGGATTCTGTATTTGTTCAGGCTCCAAATTATGATGATAGCTACTATGGTGGTATTATCCATGAAATTCGGGAGATGCAGGTTGCTAATATGGGGCAATATGCGCATGGTAACCAGCCGATTCAGCATATGCCATATCTGTATAATTATGCAGGCCAACCATGGAAAACGCAATATTGGGTGCGTCAGGTTATGGACAGAATGTATAAGCCAACTCCTGACGGTTATTGTGGCGACGAAGATAATGGTCAAACATCGGCCTGGTATGTATTTTCTGCTTTAGGTTTCTATCCGGTTTGTCCAGCGACAGACGAATATGTGCTTGGGGCTCCGTTATTTAAAAAAGCTACATTAACTTTCGAAAATGGTAAGACATTGACAATAAATGCACCTAAGAATTCGAATGAAAATGTTTATGTCAATGCGCTGCAGTTGAATGGAACAAATTATGGTAAAAACTGGTTAAGTCATAAGGCACTCCATGAAGGTGGGAATCTTAATTTTGATATGACAGCTAAACCAAACTATAATAGGGGGACAACCTTGAGTGCAGCTCCATATTCGATGACAAGTGAATTGAAGGATGGGCTGAGTTCAAAAAAAACAAAAAAGAAGAAATAAGAAAATAACAATAACCTAATTATGAACTTTAAATATTTGAAAAGAACGCTTGCTGTTGTCGCTTTAATGTATTCTTGCTCGCTTTCCGCACAGGATAATTGGCAGCATACAGAGAATGACCGAAAGGTAGCTGTAGATGTCGACAGTATCACCAAAGGTGGATATACCTTAATCTGGATCAATAAAGACAAGGATTTTAGTCCTACACTAAAGAAGAGATTGGTGGCGGCTTATTTTACTAATTATCCCAAACTGGCAAAAAAATATAATAGCAAGACTATCAAAAAAGTGTCTTTTGTTATTGATCCAGATTATAAGGGCGTGGCCGCAACAGCCGGAGGTATTGTACGATATAGCCCGGAGTGGTTTGCCAAAAATCCAGGTGATATCGATGTTGTTACCCATGAAGTGATGCACATTGTTCAGGCTTATCCTGATGGGGCCGGACCTTGGTGGGTAACCGAAGGGATCGCAGATTTTGTTCGTTTTGACAACGGATTAGATAATGCTGGAGCAAATTGGAAGTTACCTGAGTATACAGAGAAACAAAAGTATACGGATTCTTACCGTACTACGGCACGATTCCTCTACTGGATTAACAAAAATGTGAAAAAGGATTTTGTTAAAAAATTGGATGGAGCAATGCGGAGTAAAACGTATACAGATGATTTCTGGAAAGCGCAGACCGGAAAGACGATTGACGAGTTGTGGAGTGCTTATAGTCAAAATCCAAAGATCTAATCCTTAAGCAATGAACATAAGAAGTTTAGTTTGTTTCGGTTTGCTATGTGCCCCTTATTTATTAAGAGCGCAGGAAACCAAATTGATTCAGTATGTTAAACCACTGATCGGAACCGCTCGAATGGGACATACTTTCCCTGGGGCGACCGTCCCTTTCGGTGCGGTGCAGCTAAGTCCAGATACGGATACTTTATCCTATGCTGTAAATGGACAGTACAATGGTGATGTGTATAAATACTGTGCTGGCTACCAATATGGTGACCCAACGATTGTTGGCTTTAGCCATACACACTTTAGTGGTACTGGCCACTCTGATCTTGGAGATATATTAGTCATGCCAACCCAGGGGAAGGTGCAGCTCAATCCAGGAACTGCAGATAAATCTCAGGAGGGGTATAGATCTCCTTATTCGCATGCAAATGAACGTGCCGAGCCCAACTACTACAGTGTTTTGCTTGATAAACATCAGATTAAAGCAGAATTAACAACAACAACACGCGTAGGGATCCATCGTTATACCTTTCCGAAATCAGATGCTTCACATCTTGTGGTGGATTTAACTGCTGGAATTTATAATTATGATGGTAAAAATGTTTGGACAGTTGTCAAGGTATTGAATGACTCGACCTTGGTAGGGTATCGCCAGACGAATGGATGGTCCCGGACACGTACCGTGTATTTTGCGATAAAAACGTCCAAACCTTTCAAAAACTATGGCGCTAAATATGAAGATGGGAAATCAGTGTATAACGGTTTTTGGCGTAAGTTTGATCAACAGCATAATTTCCCCGATCTAGCCGCTCACAACATCAAGCTACATTTGGATTTCGACACGAAAGCCAACGAATCTATTCTGATGAAAGTTGCGCTGAGCCCAGTAAGTATGAAGAATGCGCTCAACAACATGGAAGTTGAAGCTCCGAACTGGAATTTTGATGGGTATGTGCATGCAGGACAAACGGCATGGGAAAAGGAACTTCAGAAAATTGAAGTGGATATGTTGAACAAGGAGGATCTAGTCAATTTCTATACTGCCATGTATCATGCCAGTCTGATGCCAACCATTTATATGGATCAAAATGGTGAATATAAAGGATTGGATCAGGAGATTAATCAGGCGAAGGGTTTTACGAATTATACCTCGTTTTCACTTTGGGATACGTTTAGGGCATTCCATCCGCTTCTGAATCTGATTAACCCTTCGCGCAATGCAGATATCGTAGCGTCGATGATGGCGCATTACGATCAGAGCGTATTGAAAATGTTGCCGATTTGGTCACATTATGCCAACGACAATTGGTGTATGAGTGGTTATCACTCCGTATCAGTCATTGTTGATGCCATATTGAAAGGCGTGTATAAAGGTGATCCCGAAGCAGCATTACGAGCTTGTGTACAAACTGCAAATACACGTAATTATGAGGGAATAGGAGCCTATATAGATAAAGGGTATGTTCCGGATGATGTGTCTGGTACTTCGGTTTCCAATACACTGGAATATGCTTACGATGATTGGTGTATTGCTCAATTGGCAAAGAAGCTGGGTAAAGAAGATATCTATCGTGAATTTTCGAAACGTGCTGAGAGTTGGAAATCGCTATATGATCCAGCGATTGGCTTTATGCGACCAAAGAATTCTCAAGGGAAGTTTAAGGAAAAATTTGATGTATTAGATACCCATGGACAAGGCTTTATCGAAGGGAATTCCTGGAATTATAGCTTGTATGTCCCACATCAACCCCGCGAGATGATGGAGCTTATGGGTGGTCAAAAGAAACTGGAGACCTATTTGGATTCTTTATTTACTATGGAACTACCCGATAAATATTTTGAGCATACCGAGGATATCACCCGGGATGGAATTATTGGGAATTATGTACATGGAAACGAACCATCGCATCATGTTGCCTATTTGTATAACATGACCCAGAGCCCTTGGAAAGCGCAGGCACGTTTACGTCAGATTATTCGAAATCAATATCATAATGGACATGCTGGGTTGGGTGGAAATGATGACTGTGGACAGATGTCCGCCTGGTATCTGTTTACAGCGCTTGGATTTTATCCTGTAGCACCGGGTGAAGATACCTATTGGATTGGAAGCCCATTGGTGAAATCTGCAAAGATCAATCTAGAAAACGGAAAGAGTATTGCGATTACTGTGCGTAACCAATCGGAGAAGAATGTATATGTTAAATCGGTGACTTTGAATGGTAAACTCTTGGATAATTTGAAACTATCGTATAGTAGCCTAACGAATGGTGGTGAACTGATCTATAACATGAGTAGTAAACCGAGTAAATAAAATATTTGACTATACGAATGATAAAATTCAAACAGAAGCCAAACGATATCAGATAGAACGGGTAAAATCTCATTTGGTCATGTTTTAAAAGATACAATCCCCTATTCAGGCAACCACTTGAATAGGGGATTTTTTGTAACCATCTTGTGAAAATAGGCTTGTTATCCTCTATATTTAAATTTCTTATATTATATTTACTAATACGTTTTAGCTTTTTGATGAATTTTAGGACGGCTTCAACCAAAACAAGAATTATGTTTAACATTAAAAAAATAACAGGCGGTGTCCTTTTTCTTTTTGCGTCTCATGTAAGTTTAGCGCAACAATCTTCTCCGGTAGACTATGTAAACCCTTTGATTGGTACAGAATCTAAATACGAGCTGTCTAATGGGAATACCTATCCTGCCATCGCGCGTCCTTGGGGAATGAACTTCTGGACACCGCAGACGGGTAATATGGGCGATGGTTGGGTATATACTTATACTGCGGATAAGATCAAGGGATTTAAGCAAACGCATCAACCTAGTCCCTGGAATAATGATTATGGACAATTCTCGTTGATGCCGATGACGGGTAAACCACAGTTTGATCAGGAAAAACGGGCGAGTTGGTTCTCGCATAAAGCCGAGGTTGTGAAACCCTATTATTATAGTGTTTACCTGGCAGATCATGATGTCACTACTGAGCTTACACCTTCCCAAAGGGCTGCGGTATTTCAATTTACTTTTCCCAAAACAGAACAGGCTTATGTGATTATTGATGCCTTTGATAAGGGATCGTATATCAAGGTTATTCCCCAAGAAAATAAAATTATAGGTTATTCGACCAAAAATAGTGGTGGTGTTCCAGATAATTTTAAGAATTATTTTGTCATAACTTTTGATCGGCCTTTTTCGTATAAAGCTGGTGTAAGGAATGGCAAAATCAAGGATAATGAATTGGAAATTCAGGATGATCATGCTGGAGCGATCATTGGCTTCCCTTCTTTACAAAGAGGAGAGAAAGTGATGGCAAAGGTTGCTTCTTCCTTTATTAGTTTTGAACAGGCGGAGCTTAATCTCAATGAAGTGAACTCTAAAACATTTGAGCAGGTCGCAGATGAAGGCAAACAACAATGGAATGAGGTATTGGGGCGTGTTCGGGTGGAGGATAAAAACGTGGATCGTTTGCGTACGTTTTATTCCTGTCTCTATCGTTCAACATTATTTCCACGAGATTTCTCCGAGATTGATGGTTCAGGAAGACGAATTCATTATAGCCCTTATAACGGCCAGATTCTACCTGGTGAAATGTTCACAGATACAGGCTTTTGGGACACATTCAGAAGTTTATTTCCGCTTTTGAACTTGCTCTATCCATCTATGAATGATCGTATGCAGGAGGGCTTAGTGAATGCCTACAAGGAAAGTGGATACTTGCCAGAATGGGCATCACCGGGGCATCGTGCGTCTATGATCGGTAATAATTCTGCATCGGTAGTAGCGGATGCTTTGGTGACTAATCGAACAGGTTATGATAAAGAAATTCTTTGGGAGGCCCTGAAACATGGCGCACACAATGCGTATCCAAAACATTCTTCTACTGGGCGTTTTGGCCATGAGTACTATAATAAACTAGGCTATATTCCAGCAGATGTAAAGGTTGACCAGAACGTAGCCCGCTCCTTGGAATATGCTTATAACGATTGGTGTATTTATGAATTTGGAAAGACCTTAGGTAAACCAAAATCTGAAACAGCTATTTATGCACAACGGGCGATGAATTACAAAAATCTTTTTGACCCAACGACAAAGTTGATGCGTGGTAAAAAAGCTGATGGTTCTTTTGTTGCAAATTTTGATCCAAGTGCTTGGTCTCGTGAATATACTGAGGGTAATGCATGGCATTGGAGTTTTTGTGTATTCCATGATCCACAGGGACTAATAGACTTGATGGGCGGAAATAAATCTTTCGTTTCCATGTTGGATACAGTTTTTGTTATCCCGAGTTATGAAGGTATGAAAAGTCGTAGCATGATCCACGAGATGCGTGAAATGCAGGTCATGAATATGGGGCAATATGCGCATGGTAATCAACCGATCCAACATATGCCTTACCTCTATAACTATGCCGCAGAACCATGGAAGGCACAATATTGGGTCCGTAAGATCATGGATAAACTGTACCTTCCGACACCAGATGGCTACTGTGGTGATGAGGATAATGGACAGACTTCTGCTTGGTATGTTTTTTCATCATTGGGATTTTATCCTGTTTCACCCGGATCTGGAGAATATGTTATTGGTTCACCTCAGTTTGATAGCGTGACCTTAAAACTCGAAAATGGGAAAAAGGTCCATATTCATGCGAAGCAAGAGCGGGGCGATCAGGTTTATGTGAACCAGCTCTCCTGGAATGGAAAAGCTTATGAGAAAAACTATATCCGCTATTCGGATCTCCTAAAAGGAGCAGATCTGGAATTTAAAATGAGTACAGAACCGAATAAAAATAGAGGAACTAAGAAAGACGATGCTCCATATTCTTTCAGTAACGAAAAGTTTTAGTACGAAAGATCAGGAAATAAATAAAATAGTATAAAAAAATCACAGGTACAATTCACTTAAAAAAGTGAGACAAAAAAACCATGATGACCAATCTATTTGCTGTCATGGTTTTTTTACACGAATAAAATAATCTTGGCTATTTAAAGTCATACCTTTGTGGTTCGAAAATTCGATATGTTAGGTAAATTATTTCATCTTTTAACACTCTTTGCGTATCTCAATCTCTTGACGTATGAGTCATTCTCATCGACGACGGGGCAAGTGCTGCATGCGGGAGAAACGATGGTGGAGTATTTTTTGGATGATGTATTGGATCTAGAACCTATTCATTCTTCACAAGAAGAGAAAGTCCTACTGCAGGACGACTATCGTATATTTTCTGTCAATAGTCAGGTACTATCCATTTTCATATTTGTTTTTGGGATTGTATTTACTGCATTATGCTTTTCTAAGGATAAAATACATCCATTTTATCGGTCAAAAACTATTTGTCGACCAGGATATTATCAATTTTTATATAGATTCCGGCCTTTCTAAGGATTCTCCTATACTTTTCTATTGGAGTCTATAAAATAATAGTGTTTTTTATTTTTCTGGTGTCCAGGGGCAGTAGCTCTGGTGTTTTCCTACACAATATTATTGTAGCTCCCATCTAGTTTTACATTTTATTTTTTATCGTTTTTATGAAGAAATTATTTGCACTGTGCCTATTATTGGGTACGGTAGGGATGCTGGCTTCTTGCAGCTCTTCCAATGCTAATGCCGAGCAAAAAGAAGAAATTAAGAATATACCAATTACACCGCTTGTTGTAATGGATACGACTGTCTATCAGGAGTATATTGCAGATATTCAGGCCTTGAAAAATGTTGAGATTCGATCCAAATTAAATGGATTTCTAGATAAAATCTATGTGGACGAGGGTGCTTGGGTAAAGAAAGGCCAGATTTTATTCCGATATAATAACGAAGAGTATCGCTCGGAGGTTGCCAAAGCAAAAGCGCAATATGATAATTCCATTGCTGAAGCTCAAAAAATCAAGCTTGAGATGGAAAGAACCCAAAAGTTGGTGGATAAAAATATTGTGAGTCCTTCGGAATATAATCTATTAAAAATTCAGTTGAAGGCCGCTAATTCTAAAATTGAAGAAGCCCGTGCTTTAGTTAATCAAGCCCAAACGAGATTGGATTATACGGTGATCCAGGCACCATTTGATGGTCGGATAGATCGGATCTTATTGAAGGAAGGTTCGCTACTGACAGAGGGAAGCCTCATCACCACGATTTCTGATCTAAGCCAGGTCAATGTTTATTTTGATATTTCAGAACGGGAATACCTGACGATGATGCAAGATAAAATGAATGGGAAGGAAACCCGTAAAACGGTGAAATTAATTTTGGCGAATGGGGTCTTATACCCACATGAAGGGGTAGCACATATTGTCGAAAGTGAATTTGAGGCAAATACGGGGTCTATCGCACTTCGTGTACAATTTCCAAATAAGGAACATATCCTGAAACACGGTGCTACTGGTAAGATTGCTGTCCCGATGGAAACTGGAGAACATGCATTTGTACATCAGAAATCAGTATTTGAGATACAGGACAAAACTTATGTTTATACCATGCAGGCTGATAGTACAGTCAAGATGACACCTTTTATTGCGGGGCCTCGTGTAGGCCATTATTACATTGTTGAAGGTGGGCTCGATCCAAATGTTAAAGTGGTTTATGAAGGTGTGCAAAATTTGCGTAATGGAATGAAAATTAATCCAAAATTGAGGAGGCTGTAGCGGAGGATAAATTATGTTTGAAACATTTATAAAAAGGCCCATATTATCGCTTGTAATATCGGTTTTTATTACACTCTTGGGCTTACTGGCATTATTTACGTTGCCGATTACGCAATTTCCAGATATTGTGCCGCCATCGGTGGTTGTGAACGCCAATTATACTGGTGCGAATGCCGAAGTAAGTACCAATGCCGTCGCTATTCCATTGGAGAAAGCGATCAATGGTGTTGCAGGGATGACCTATATGAACTCCGTATCAACTAATAATGGAAGTACGGTGATACAGATTTTCTTTGAAGTAGGAACGGACCCGGATATTGCTGCGGTCAATGTTCAGAACAGGGTAACGACTGTACTGGATGAATTGCCTGAGGAAGTTATTAAAGCTGGGGTAACGACAGAGAAAGAAGTCAACTCAATGTTGATGTACCTGAATGTCTTTACTGACGATGAAACTGCAGATGAACGTTTCATCTATAATTTCGCCGATATCAATATCCTGAAGGAGCTGAAACGTATTGAAGGTGTCGGGCTAGCCCAGATTATGGGTATGCGGGATTATGCGATGCGTGTATGGGTAAAACCCGATCGTATGGCGGCATATAATATCTCTGCCGAAGATGTGGTAGCGGCTTTGCGCAAACAGAATATTGAGGCTGCACCTGGGCAAACTGGGATTAGCTCAGACAAAATGCGCAATATGCAACAGTATGTCTTGCGTTATCCAGGAAAATTTACGGAGATTGATGAATATGCCAATGTGCCTATTCGTGCAAATTCCAATGGTTCGATTATTCGTATCAAGGATGTAGCTGACGTTGAGTTTGGCTCCCTGGATTATGAAATGGTCTCCAAAACGGATGGACGCCCATCTGCGTCCATCATGTTAAAACAGCTACCAGGATCAAACGCGCAGGAGGTTATTCAACGGGTAAAAGATCGTATGGCAGAACTGAAGCAGACTTCATTTCCAGCGGGTATGACCTATACCATGGGCTATGATGTGTCACGTTTCTTGGATGCATCTATTTCATCTGTTATAAAGACCCTACTGGAAGCATTTCTACTGGTGTTTATTGTCGTGTTTATATTTTTACAGGATTTTAGAGCGACAGTTATCCCAATTCTGGCGGTACCGGTCTGTCTGATTGGAGCTTTGTTTTTCATGCAGATGTTAGGCTTCTCAATCAATCTACTAACACTATTTGCATTGGTATTGGCGATCGGAATTGTGGTCGACAACGGGATTGTGGTCGTGGAAGCGGTTTACGCTAAGATGGAGGAAGAGCATCTACAACCCATGGAAGCGACCTTAGAAGCAATGAAAGAAGTTGGGGGCGCTGTAGTAGCGATCACATTGGTGATGTCGGCAGTTTTCGTTCCTGTTGCCTTTCTTTCAGGCCCAGTAGGTATATTTTATAGGCAATTTTCGCTGACTTTGGCCGCGGCTATCGTGATTTCAGGTATAAATGCCCTAACGTTGACACCTGCGTTATGTGCGCTTTTCTTAAAATCACCACATGATCGCAAACCATCCAATAATTGGTTGGACCGTTTTTTCAAACAATTCAATGCTATTTATGACCGAACCGCTTTCGGTTATAAAGGAATATTGATGAAAACAAGTGCTAGACGCGGACTCACACTACTATTGTTGGGTGGATTCTTTGTTGCAACTTGGGGAAGCAGTGCGATATTGCCATCGGGTTTTATTCCAACAGAAGATCAAGGTATGATCTATGTCTCGGTAACTACACCTCCGGGGGCAACAGTAGATCGTACGGAGCGCGTATTGGATAAGATTGATTCCGTTGCACGTAAGTTGGATATTGTCGAAACAGTTTCAACCCTATCGGGATATAGTATCGTTACTGAGGTCTCCGGTGCATCGTATGGAATGGGGATGATTAACCTTAAACCTTGGAAAGAAAGAGATCAAACGGTCGATGATGTAATCAAGGAATTGCGGGAGAAAACAAAGGATTTTGTAGATGGGCAAATTGATTTCTTCCCTCCTCCGACAGTTCCGGGATTTGGTAACTCTTCAGGCTTTGAATTACGGTTGTTGGACCGTAGCGGGAATGAAGATCTCAATAAGACGGCGGAGGTATTGCAGAAATTTATGGAGGATATGGAGAAAAGTGAAGTCATTCAGGATATCAGTTCCAGTTTTGATGTTAACTTTCCGCAGTATATGCTGAAAGTAGACTATGATATGGCTGCAAAGAAAGGGATATCGGTAGAAAATGCAATGAATACCCTACAAACCTTGATGGGGAGTCTCTATGCAACAAATTTCATCCGTTACGGGCAAATGTATAAGGTGATGGTACAGGCAGGACCTGAGTATCGCCAGCGGCCTGAGGATGTCCTCCGTCTATATGTAAAGAATGAAACCGGAGAGATGGTACCTTATAATGCTTTTATTTCCATGGAGCGTATTTACGGTCCAGAGCAGATTACGCGTTATAATATGTTTAGCTCAGCGATGGTGACAGGTCAGTCTTCTCCTGGGTTTAGTTCAGGACAGGCGATCGAGGAAGTTGAAAAGATTGCATCATCTTTACCGCAAGGTTACAGTATCGAATGGTCGGGGATGACCCGTGAACAGAAGATTTCAGGAAATCAGGCCCTGTATATTTTTGCGCTCTGTTTACTCTTTGTTTACCTGTTGTTGTGTGCTCAGTACGAAAGCTTTTTATTACCATTACCAGTTCTCCTCTGTTTACCTGCCGGAATTTTTGGAGCCTTTATTTTCCTGAAAATATTTGGCTTGGAAAACAATATTTATGCCCAGGTCGCACTGGTCATGCTGATCGGTCTTTTGGGTAAAAATGCGATCCTAATTGTGGAATATGCCAATTTGAAATATAAGCAGGGAATGGATATTGTGACTGCCTCAATTGAGGGGGCTGTCGCGCGTTTACGTCCTATTTTGATGACTTCTTTTGCATTTATTGCTGGATTGATTCCATTAATGATGGCTAGTGGGGCTGGTGCTTTGGGGAACCGGAGTATTGGTACTGCTGCAGTTGGTGGTATGCTTATCGGAACGATATTAGGTGTTATTGTTATCCCGGGGCTGGTTATCTTATTCTCAAAAAAGGAGAATAAAAAACAGGTTATAAAACAGACATCGTTAGTGATTGCTGCACTCATTCTTTTTGGTAGCTGTTCTGTCCCCAAGAAGGCGGCACAGCCTGAGAAAATTGCCGTACCGACAGCATTTTCAGAAAGGACTGCTGTTGATAGCGTAAATGTGGGGAATCGGTCTTGGCGCGAGATTTTTAAGGATCCACTTTTAGTTGCATTGATTGATTCCGCATTACAGCATAATATTGATATTCGCCAATCGATCTTACGGCTTGAATCAGCACAGGCTTATTTTAAACAGCGAAAGGCTGCATTAGGCCCTACTGTAGAAGCAGCTGTTGAGGGCGGGATACGTAAATATGGGCACTATACGGAATCGGGTATCGGTAACTATGATTCAAATTTTTCGAGTAATTTGAAAAATGATGAAAAGCTGCCAGAACCATTTATCCCAGATTATTTTATTGGACTTCGTTCTTCGTGGGAAATTGATCTATGGGGTAAATTAAAAAGCCAGAAGCAAGCTGCTTATTTTGGTTTTTTGGCCGAACAGGAAGGAAAACGCCTGTTAGAAACAGAATTGGTATCCAATATTGCAACGGCCTATTATGAGTTAATGGCTCTCGATCAAAAGATCAAGGTGTATAACCGTAATATTGAACTGCATACGAATGCACTTGAAGTCGTTGAGGTAAAAAAAGATGCCGGTTATGCCACGGAACTGTCTGTGCAACAGTTTAAAGCACTATTGGCAAATTCTAAATCTGCTCAGGAGAAATTAAGTCAGGAGATTGCACTGTGGGAACATCATATCAACGGATTGCTGGGAAGATATTATCAGCCTATTAAGCGCAGTGAATATATTGAAAATACAAATCTATATCATGCAATGACCTTTGGCACTCCGGATGATCTGGTCAATCAGCGTCCAGATATTAAAACAGCTTACCTGAAGATGATGGCATCGTCAAACAATCAGGAAGCATCACGGTTGGCCTTTCTACCTTCGGTAGCCATTAGCCCTTTTGTCGGTTTACAGAGCTTCAGTTTCAACAAGTTGTTTAATTTGGACAAATCTATTGCTTATAATTTATTTGGTGGTATCACGCTGCCTATATTAAATCAGAGACAATTGAAGACACAGTATGAAGTTGCAAAAGCCGATTATGGAATTGCTTTTTTAGACTATGAGAAATCTGTTGTGAATGCTTATAACGAAGTCTCTAATGTCATTATGACTCAAGAGGCAATCAGTAAGCGTAGAACATTTGTGGATGAGCACGTAAGGGCATTGGATCTATCTATTGAAGCTGCACAAGAGCTTTTTATTGCGGGACGTGTGACATCGCTGGATGTGGTTACAGCTCAAAAAGAATCCTTGGAAGCCCAGATTGGAAAAGTTGAACTGGAGAAAGAAAATACCTTGAACCAGATTTTACTTTACAAAGCTTTGGGAGGTGGGTGGAAATAAACCCAATGTTCAGCTAATTAGGGAAACTATTTTTCATGCGATAAAGAATTAATTTGTTAATTCTTAGACCCCAAAAAGAGGGTCACAGAAAGAGGCCGTCGTGAGATGTCCTCTTTTTTATTGTTATTTTTATGTAGTTTAGCTTTGACTATGTTGAACCGGGCTTTATTATGTTGCAGCGCATTTTTGTTTTCATTTTTCTATTTCATTTAAGTTTTTTACTAACTGCTCAGGACTATTCGGATAGTACCAAGATTTTTCAACGTTTAGAATATCTAATGGAAAATCAGAAGATGTATGTTAAAAATCGGGAAGACAAATTAGCCAAACTAAAACAAGAGGCGAAAGCACTTGAAGCTGACCAAATTCGTTTTTTTGAGAAGAATTATGAAATTTTTGAAAACTATAAAAAGTTCGATTCCGATGCTGCACTTACCTATATCACGCTTTGCCAAAAATTAGCTCCGGCCAACAATGATTCACTTCATACAGTTATTCAACTAGATTTAGCCTGGGTTTATTCGACGATTGGGCGTTATATTGAAGCATCAAAATTGTTGAACCAAATTAGTTCCGCAGGCCTTGCTACCAAACTTTTAGCCAAATATTACGATACCTATAGCTCATTTTATAGTCATTATGGACAAAGTAACGACCGTCAGGAATATTATCAGGCAAGTGAACGCTATCGAGATTCACTATTACAGGTTTTGCCGAAATCTTCATTGGAATATCGGACGACCATTGCGATAAAAACCTTATTTAATGGCAGTCGGGAAGATGCGAAAAAGCAATTTTTCAAGCTTTGGACGGAAAATCAGAAAGACTTGGAGCAGCGCGCCTTATTGTCCTATTTTATTAGCTTGATCTATAAATACGAAAAAAATACGGCCGGCCAACTTTATTATCTGGCTATTTCAGCGAGTGCAGATATTGAGATGGCAAATCGAGACAATGCTTCATTTCATGATTTAGCGCTAGCTTATTATGATAAACAGGATTTTGACCGTGCCTTTCGCTATATTGAAAAAACAATTGATGATGCGATGCTGTGTAAAGTGCGTTATCGGATTATTGAAGGCACCTCTTCCTACCCAATCATTAATGCTGCATACCAACAGAAAATCAATAGTCAGAATAAGCAATTGATCGCCTTGGTTGTTGTGGTTAGTATTTTGTTGATCGGTGTAATTATCGGATTGATTGTAATCTATCGTCAAGTCCAGCATTTGCGAAGGATCAGGTCGGAATTGTCAGGAACCAATCAGCAGTTGCGGTCATTGAATACTGAAATCAATCAAACGAATTTAAAACTCTCAGAATCCAATCACATTAAAGAGGAGTATATTGCGCAATTTTTTGATATGTGTTCAAGTTATATTGACAAAATGGAGGATATACGAAAAGCATTGCTGAAAAAGGCATCCAATAACCAATGGGAAGCAATCCGGGAGCAATTGAGATCGACACAGATGGAAGAAAGGGAGATACAACAACTCTATATCAATTTTGATCGGATCTTTTTGAACCTTTATCCAACGTTTGTTGATGAATTTAATGCCCTTCTTCAAGAGGACGAGAAGATATATCCGAAGAAAAATGAACTGCTCAATACAGAACTGCGTATTTTTGCCCTGATTCGTCTGGGAATAGATGACTCGGTTAAGATCGCTAGTTTTCTTAGATACTCCCTTCGTACAGTTTATAACTATAGAACCAAGGTACGTAACAAAGCAGCTGGCCATCGCGATGCCTTTGAGGCATCTGTTTGTCAAATTGCAACTATTGATCGACCTTAATATCCACTGATAAATACCAAATAATTAATAATACAAGCCTGTATTCGATCTCTTTTTAGTACTTTTTATCTTGTGTTTTATTTTGTAGTGCGCTGTCTTGTAGTGTTTTGTGTTTTTTGAGAGGTACTTTTTAAGTACCGCCGCTTTTTTTCCTGTTTCGGTCCTGCTAGTTTTGTTTTGAGCGATGGAGCAGGGGAAACTCCTCGCTAGTTTGGAATAACCAAAGACAAAACAATAACCAATTTTTTTATTTCATATGATTTACTTTACTCGAAAAGTAACCTTTTCAATAGGGCTGATTTTCTTGTGTACCTGGTTGAATTCGGTGTTTGCACAAGACCGTATTCAGGTCAGTGGACGAGTGCTTGATGCCCAAGATCAGAAACCGCTCACTGGCGTAACAATTACACAGAAAGGTACCAGTAATGCGGTCTCCAGTAACGGAGATGGGCGTTTTCAAATTTCAGCTGTTCACGGTAGTATTCTTCAATTTAGTTTTGTTGGCTACGACAATAAAGAATTGCCGGCTAATAGTACAATGACTGTTCAGCTGAACTCATCGACCAATGTACTTGAAGACGTTATTGTGATCGGTTATGGTGCCGTAAAACGGAAAGATGTAACCACCGCAATTTCTTCGGTATCGACCAAAGATTTGGAAAAGAGACCGGTCGTAAGTTTGGGGCAGGCCATACAAGGGAAGGCTGCAGGTGTATCTGTGATCCAACCCAATGGAGCACCCGGTGGTGAGATGTCAATTAAAGTCCGGGGTACAACCTCATTTAATGGTTCAAATGACCCACTTTATGTTGTCGATGGATTACCTGTTGAGGACATCAAATTTTTATCACCAAGTGATATCACGGACATTCAGATTTTAAAGGATGCTTCTTCTGCAGCTATTTATGGTTCGCGTGGAGCAAATGGTGTTATTCTTGTAACGACAAAATCCGGAAAAGCTGGGGAAGCTAAAATTACCTTAGGAGCACAAGCTACAGCAAATGTGGTTAATAATACCGTAAAAGTCCTGAATACCGCACAATACAAGGAGTTGATGGATGAGACAGGTTATGTTAAGCTGCCTGAAGGGCTTACTGATCAAACAGACTGGTTTAAGGAAACCTATAAAACTGGAGTTCAACAGAATTATCAGTTATCAATCTCCGATGGTAACGAGAAATTACGTTATTATTTGGGTGGGGGCTATCTGACAGAGAAAGGCACGCTGCAAGGTTCATTCTTTAGACGTTATAACTTCAAAGCGAATATAGATAATCAAGTAAAAAGATGGATGAAGGTTAATGCCAATTTATCTTATGCGGATTACAATACCAACGGGATTATCTCGGGCAACGGATCTAATCGTGGCGGAGTGGTTACCTCTATCATTAATACGCCAACTTATGCACCAATATGGGATACTCTGTTTCCTGATCGGTACAATACTAATTTCAATGGGCTAAATATAAACAGCCCTTTAGAAAATCTCGAACGAACCAAGAATAACAATAATCGGGAGAATAGATTATTGGCAACAGGAAGTGTATTGATATCTTTTTTACCCAATTTAACCTGGAAGTCCTCTTTTTCAATGGACAGACGATCGGGTGTACTGACAACGTTTTTAGATCCCTGGATTACACAACAGGGTAGAAATCAGTTTGGAGAGGCATCTGATGCTCGCAACACAAACACGGTATTGACTTGGGACAATGTGCTGACTTACAGCAGAAGCTTTGGAAAACATAGCTTGGAGGCAATGGCAGGGTCATCCTGGACAGATTCCAAATATTCCAATAGTTATATTTATGGTTCCAATTATGCTAATGGTATCATACAGACGCTCAATGCGGCAAACAAGATTTCATGGAATGGAACTGGGTCCGGGGCATCCAATTGGGCCATCCTATCCTATTTTGCCCGTGCAATGTACAATTACGATGGAAAATATCTTGTAACAGCAAATATGCGCGCGGATGGATCATCAAAATTAAGTCCTTCTGGTCGGTGGGGATATTTCCCTTCGGTATCGGCAGCATGGCGTTTATCTGCGGAGGATTTTATGAAGGACGTGGATTGGATCAATGACTTTAAAATACGCGGGGGATGGGGTCAGACCGGGAATCAATCTGGATTGGGGGACTACTCTTATCTTTCATTCAATGTGATTCAGCGTTTACCTTGGTTTGAAGACAAATATCAATATTCTCCGCCAAATATTGGGAATTCGACTACCTTACGAGCGACAGATTTAAAATGGGAAACAACGACCCAAGCGAACGTGGGGATAGATTTTTCTACATTAAATAATCGATTGAACCTGACCTTAGATTACTACCATAAAAAAACAACAGATATGTTGATGGAAGTGAGCTTGCCTACAGGGTCTTCCTCGGCGAGCACAATTAAACGGAATGAGGGCGAAATGACCAATAAAGGATTTGAGATTGGGATCAACTCCAAGAATCTCACAGGCGATTTTACATGGAATACGGATTTCAATATTTCGTTTAATAAGAACCGTCTGGATAAGCTCGTTTTTACAAAAATCTACAATGATGCGGTTACAAATAATCTAGTCAATGCAACGGTCGTTAGGAATGAACCTGGAAGGCCTTTAGGTGGATTTTATGGATATATTTCTGATGGTGTAAATCCGGAGACAGGTGAATTGATGTATAGAGATCTCAATGGTGATGGCAAAACATCTCCTTCCGATCTCACTTATATCGGGGATCCCAATCCAAAATTTGTGTACGGATTGACAAATAGTTTTTCTTGGAAAAATTTTGATTTAAGTATATTTCTTCAGGGCACTTACGGTAATGATATTTTCAATGCGAGCAGAATGGAAACAGAGGGAATGTATGATGGTCGTAACCAAACGACAGTTGTACTCGATCGCTGGCGTGTTCCCGGACAGATTACACATGTGCCCAAAGCAGGTTTTGATATCAAAAACTCATCTTATTTTGTGGAAGATGGAAGTTATTTGCGCGTGAAAAATATTTCATTGGGTTATTCTATCGCACCTGAACGTTTGAAAAAGATTGGAATTCAAAAGATTCAGCCTTATTTTTCGGCAAGCAACCTATTTACGCTGACTAAATATTCAGGCATGGATCCGGAGGTAAACCAGTGGGGAAATTCGGGAAGAGTACAAGGCCTCGATTGGGGGACATATCCACAAAATAGATCCTTTGTACTTGGTGTAAATGTAGAATTTTAATTGAATTGTGATGAAAAAAATAAATATTAAATACGTTTTACCTTTGCTCATAACAGGCTTATTGCTGGCATCTTGCTCGCTAAATCGTGATCCTCTGGACAGCTATACAGATGTAAGTCAAGGTAAAACTGAAAATGGAACACAGATCGTCTTTAAAAACAAAAGCGAGGTTGATAATTTTCTTTCGGGAATTTACCAACAGATGCGAGATCGGCAAGAGCATTGGTACCTGGATCTATTGCTGATCGGCGATTCTCATGCTGACAATGCGTACGCAGGAACAACAGGTGCGGAAGTTGTACCATTTGAGAATAATTCTATTGAGGGATCCAATTCCGTTGTTGATCGGGATTGGGCTCGTTATCTGGAAGATATTGCGCGGGCCAACCGTTTAATAATCAATGTCGATAGTGTTGCGGATAAATCCATTAGTGAGGCTGACATCAAAGTCTACAAGGCGCAGGGTAAAATCTTTCGGGCGCTTGCGATGTTTGATATGGTGCGCATATTTGGATCCATTCCAGTAATTACAACACAAGGAAAAGATATTACCGCGGAAAATATCGAAGCGGTATATCCGGAGTACTTCCCCAAGCAAGCGACTGAAGAGGAAGCGCATAAACAGATTGAGAAGGATCTTTTGGAGGCCCTGGTTGATGCCCCGGTCAACAGCAATGCGAATAAAACTTTGTTTACAAAGTCTGTAGCCCGAGCTATGTTGGCAAAGCTATATGCTGAGAAACCGCTTAGAGATTATAATAAAGTGATTCAGTATGCAGATGCATTGACTGGAGATGGATTTGATTTGAATCCTAATTATGGAGATTTATATGCAGTGAACGCGGCCAAGACCGATTTAGCACAACGAAATACAAAAGAATCAATTTTAGAAGCGCAATTTATGCCTGGCTCAGGAAACTGGGCGACCTGGATGTTCGGTCGAGACCTGTCCAATTACGACAATGCATTTACATGGGCCAAATGGGTCACACCATCGCGTGATTTGATACAAGCATATACAAATGAGGCAGACCAAATTCGGATGGAGCAAGCGATTGTGTACTATACAACAACCTGGAGCAACTATTACCCATCGAGCCATTATCCTTTTATGTTTAAATTGCGTTCGGGCATGAGTAGCATTGTCAAGCTCCGCTACGCCGATATTCTATTATTGAAAGCCGAAGCGTTGATTCTGCAGGGAACTGATCTTTCCGGTGCAGCTGACATTATTGATAAGATCCGTACACGTGTAAAATTACCCAAATTACCTGCAGGAATTCGGTCGAATAAAGATGCATTATTGGAAGCATATCTGAAAGAACGTCGCCTGGAATTAGCCTTCGAGGGGCAGCGTTGGTTTGATCTAGTTCGTTTAGATAAGGTGGAAACTGTCATGAATGCCGTGTATGCGAAAGACTCAGGAAGAAAGGCGCAGGTATATCCGTTCACAAAGAATTCCTACCGTCTGCCGATTCCACAGCCTAAAATTGACCAGAATCCTAACTTAGTTCAGAATCCAGGATACTAATTATTTTAATTGTTTATGAAACGTAATAATAACACTATGATATATACATTCTTGTTGTCCTGTTTGATCACGGCAACATCTTGTAACCGTGATAGCTTCACACCCTCACAGGGCGATGATATCAAAAAATCTGGCGATGTCACTATTGTGATGACTAATACAAACCGTGCCTATGATCTGACAAAAAAATATGTCGATTTTAGTACAAAGTTTAATATGTCGCCCAACACAATTACCGTAAATCCTGCTCAGAAGTTTCAGACAATGGACGGATTTGGTGCAGCTATTACCGGTTCTACCTGTTATAATCTGATGAAAATGAGTAAGGAGGATCGGACGAAATTTCTTACGGAGACTTTCTCCGATAAAGATGGTATGGGCATGAGCTATATTCGTATTGCTATCGGATGTTCTGATTTTTCATTGAGCGAGTATACTTGTTGGGACAAAGAAGGAAAGGAAAATTTTGGGTTGCAGTCAGAAGAAACGCAATATGTTATTCCTGTGTTGAAAGAAATACTGGCCATCAATCCAAACGTCAAAATTATGGGATCGCCATGGACTCCGCCAAAATGGATGAAGGTCAATAATCTGACAGATTTAAAACCTTTCGATTCTTGGACTAGCGGTCAATTAAATCCAAAATACTATCAGGATTATGGTTGGTATTTTGTACAATGGCTTCAAGCAATGAAGAAGGAGGGTATTAATATTTATTCAATTACCGTTCAAAATGAGCCATTGAATCGAAAAAATTCTGCTTCAATGTACATGTCATGGCAAGAGCAACAAACATTTATCAAACAATCTCTAGGCCCACAGCTCAAGACTGCAAGTATTGCTACGAAGATCTACGCGTTTGACCATAACTATAATTACGATAATATGGCTGATCAGGAAGATTATCCTATCAAAATCTATAATGATGCAGGAGCGGCTTCCTTTATTGCTGGCGCAGCTTATCACAACTATGGTGGTGATAAAGCGGAGCTAATTGATATTCATAATCAACGCCCGGATAAGGAGCTGGTCTTTACAGAGACATCTATAGGAGAATGGAACGACGGGCGTAATCTCGACAAGCGTTTGATGGAAGATATGCGTGAAGTGGCTTTGGGAACGGTCAATAACTGGAGCAAGGGTGTTATTGTTTGGAATTTGATGTTGGATACTGATAAGGGACCGAATCGCGAAGGTGGTTGTCAAACCTGTTATGGTGCTGTCGATATTAGCAAATCAAATTATAAGAGCATCACGCGCAACTCGCATTATTATATTGTAGGACATCTTTCATCTGTGGTTAAGTCTGGAGCGACACGAATTGGTGCTACAGGATATACAGCAGAGGGGCTGGTTTATAGTGCCTTTCAAAATACAGATGGTACCTACGCTATGGTGTTATTAAATGAATCGAATGACAACCGTAAAATCACGTTGGCAGATGGTAAAAATCATTTTAGCTATGAGGTTCCTGCAAATTCAGTTGTCTCTTATCGTTGGAAAAACTAAATATTGGGATTATGAAAAGATATCTCATCAATATACTATTGGGAACAATAGCTGTGGTAAGTTCTTGTAAAAAGGATGAAAAATATGTCTATCAAATTGGTGATCCCAAAATAGAATTGAAATCAGCTATTTCTGCTGCTCATTTTGGTGATAGTTTAGTGTTTAATGTTCGTGTATCGGATAGCGAAGTTGCTTTATCTACGCTGAAAGCTCAATTATATTTTACAGACGATAAGGTCACCGAAACGACGATTCGTACAAAAGAGAATGGCGACTATAGCGGAAAAATTTATGTCCCTTTTTTGAAAGACATTCCAGATGGCAAAGCAACCATTAAGTTTGTCTTGCAGAATATTAGTCAGAAGAAGACCGAACAGTCTTTTGATATAGACTTAAGCCGTCCGGACTTTCCTTATCTCACTTTGGTTACTGAATCAAAGTCCTATCGGATGGAGAGAACCGGGCGGAATCAATATGCGGCCAAAGAGAATTTTCCGTTTTCTGTAAAAGGATATATTCAAGCGCCAAAGGTTGGTGAGCAGGGAAATAGCATGAATTTTGGATGGGTCAATAATGCCATTACGCTCGGATCCACATTGGATATTCCTTTCTCAAATTCGACCTCTGGTGTGTATAGTATCGCATTGAATACGTTAACTTATCAGGCATCACCTTTTATTATCGCCTACGCGATCGATGGTACGGTTTTTAGTCGTCTTGATGATACACATTTTAGAGCGGAGCTGAATATGACCAAAGGTAATTCGGTCACGATAGATGGTATCGAAGATTTGAAAGATTGGTGGATTGATCCGGATTTCTTCAGCCAATCAGTTGATGGGGCCATATCGTTTAAAGGAATAACAGGGAAATACCGTGTTACTGCAGACTTCGCGCTAAAATACTTCGTCGTTGAGGCCATGGCCGGAAATGATCTTGCTAAATTGCAGGAAGATGGTACTGGTGCCGTATGGATAATTGGAGAAGGCGTTGGGAAACCAAAAGTATCCAGTAATCAGGTAGGTTGGAATACAGATAAAGCACTCTGTTTAGCTCCATTGGGTAATAAAAAGTACCAAATTACATTGAGAGCAGGCGAGTCTATCAATACCGATAATATCAACTTTAAGTTTTTCCATCAGAAGGGCTGGGGCGGAGAATTTGGTGGTACGGATGTTACAACCTCAAGTGATCTAGTTTTTGTTGGTGATGGTAAAAATGGACGTGATTCCGGAAATTTGGGTGTCAAAACCGGTAAAATGTTAGAAACTGGCAAAACATATACATTCACATTAGATTTAACAGCCGGTAATAAAAAAGCTGTGCTTACAGTTGTACCAAAATAAGCTGTTTTTTGATTTTTCAGTCCCCAGGTAAAACCTTATCTGGGGACTTTATTGTTCCTATTGAATTTGTTTAATCAAGGATTCATTTATATATTTGCCGAACTCACAAGATGAAAGCTAGACAGTTCATATGGATTTTATTGCCTTTGATGCTCCTCCAGAGCTTCTCAACAGTATGGCTGTGGTCCATTTTTGAACTGAATCGAGATTACATTGCACGCTATGAATGTATCAACCGTTTCAATGAGAACGCCCTTTCGTGTAGAGGACAATGTATCCTAATGAAGAAAATGCGTGAACACGAAGAAAAGGAACAAAAGAACCTTGAATCACGTATTATCTACCTCGTTTTTATCAATAATTCCCAAAATTTTGACTTTAAGGTCTCTTCTTTATTTCAAGAAGATGTAGCGGAGCGCTCGTTTCCTGAATACAACGAAAATTATTCTTACAGACCTATTTTTACCATTTTCCACCCCCCGTTAGTTTAAATCCATTTTTAGAATTCATCATGAGTTTTTTGTTGTTCACTTAGAGCGACAAATAATTCCTCATGTTCGCTTCATCGTGTTTAAGGAATAGTTTATTCCGATGAAACCATCATGATTTATTCAATCTTATAAGGGAACGAATAATCGAGCAAAGCGAGCTCATGAATGCCGCTTAAAGCATACGCTCGATGAATAAATCTGATCGCTTCATCACAACTGAATAAAAAATTTAAACGGATGAAAACTTTATTTGAACAGGTTATCGGCTTTTTGGATGTCAGGTTCCAGTTAATTTAGAAGATTCTATGGACAGCATATGTATTGTTATCCCCTTTTTGTTGGGCATACCTTTCTGTCGTCATTTTTGTTGTCTTCTAACTATACTTTATCCTGCACTAAGATTAGTCTCCTGTAAACTAAGCTAAGATGGTATTTTTATGAAGGTAAGTGTATTGATAAAAACAATAGTTTTTTATGTTGCTATAACATGCGTATTTCTCGGGTCATGTACAAAGGGAAAAACAAATTATGAAGCCGAAAGAGGGAGTGTGGTCGAGGAAGGTGTTGAATTTAAAGAGGTTACAAATGTTGTAAACGCCGGTTATACGATTAGCATCGAGGCGTTGAATGGTGTATTGTATCGCGGTTATAATGATATCCGCGTGCGAATCAAGAACACGCAAACGAATACTCCTGTGGAAGTGTCTGGTGTTACATTTTTGCCAATCCAGACCACTGTTACAGGAGAGAAAAGATCATGTCCAAACCAGTATAATTTCAGTTATAAATCGGACGATAAGTATTTCTCGGGTTATACCGTTTTTACCAGCGAAAGTGGCTCGGAAGGCGGTTGGGAAATCAATGTCAATTTTACAGTTGGCGGTCAAAATTTCTCCGTGATAAAAGAAGTATTGGTCCGGCAACAAACCAATAAAAATCTGAATATGACGATGTTCACAGGGAAAGATGATGAGCAGTATGTCATTGCATTAATTTCTCCAAAGAAACCTAATGTCGCTGAGAATAAATTGGTCGCTGGCATCTATAAATTGAATAGGCAGCTTGACTCTTCACCGAAAGGCTTCGCTGATCAACTGCAATTTTCCTATTCGCAAGTTGAGCGTTATGCGCTGAAGTTAGACCCACGTATGCCTGAACCGTCTATGGGCAATCACTCCTCTCCTAACAATAAAGATTTGATACAGGACACGGATGGTTTATATCATGGTGTCGTTAATTATACCATGACCGGGAACTGGACGTTAAATTTCATCTTGTTGAATCCAGATGGAAAAGTAATCCGTGGTACCGAGGTGCCGAAAGATTTTACACCGGGAGTGGAAGGACGTAAAAGTGAGTTGTACCTCGATATTTTATTCTAAGAGTTATGAGGAAATTAAGTATTATTCTTTTTATTCTTTCTCTTGGATTGAAAGTACATGGGCAAAGCATCCCAGTAAAAAGAGATACAACGAGACGTTTGGGGGAAGTCAATGTTGAAGCTACGATCAAGCGAAAGATTGAAAGTGACATGAAAATGGCCGTCTCCGTCGATGAATTTTTGGCTTCATCAGACAATATCAGCTTTATCAAACGTGGTGCGTATGCATGGGAACCCTTACTGAATAACATGAGTACGGAACGTTCCACAATCACAATTGATGGTATGCATGTTTTTGGTGCCTGTACAGATAAGATGGACCCCATAACTTCCTACGTGGAAAGCAATAACCTTTCTTCCATTGATATTAAGTCTGGGCAAGAAGGGAATATGCATGGTGCGACAGTGGCAGGAAGTATTGATCTCAAAAGGAGAAGTACTCCTTTTGGTCTGCAACAAAAAATAGGTGGTGCGTATCAGACAGGTTTTGAATTTAACAATAAACAAGCTTTTAACCTTGGGAATCTATTCTATTCAACAGACAATTTCGTTGCTGATGGTAGCATTGCCCTTCGTAAAGCGGGTAATTATTATGATGGAAACAACAAGGAAGTGCTGCACTCACAATATAATAAACTGAATGCATCATTGGGCTTAGCCTATAAGACAAGTGCGCTTTCTGCTGTCAGGGTAGATGCGATATTTGATCGAGCAAAAGATGTTGGCTTCCCAGCTTTACCGATGGACCTATGGTTATCACGGGCGATTATTACATCAGCATCCTATAAACAATTGTTTGAGGAAGGGTTGGTAAAAGTGTGGGATACCAAAGTTTATTTCAATGCCGTGGAGCACTATATGGATGATACGACACGGCCGGAGAATTTGGTACATATGGATATGCCCGGATGGAGTACAACCTATGGATTGGTTTCAAAAATAAATTTAAAGAAGGACCGATATTCTTCAGAAGTACAGTTAAATGCTTA
This sequence comes from Sphingobacterium sp. GW821-FHT03E03, assembly GCF_059420745.1. Classification (NCBI taxonomy): domain Bacteria; kingdom Pseudomonadati; phylum Bacteroidota; class Sphingobacteriia; order Sphingobacteriales; family Sphingobacteriaceae; genus Sphingobacterium; species Sphingobacterium sp. GW821-FHT03E03. Next base: position 268,365 of record NZ_JBWKUH010000003.1, on the reverse strand, counting down.
TGATAATCTTTCGATAGCGGAAATGCGGATGTACCCACAGGATCGATCCAAACAGACTATGTTTGCCTATAGTTGGCCTTGGGTAACAACACGTTTTGTGAGTGTTGCAATGAATAATTCCTGGGAAATTTCAGATCGGAGTAAAGTGAACTTGGGTGGTTCGTTGGGCTGGAACTACAATTATTCTAAATATGTGGAATTTAACTGGATTTTTCATCCGGGCGCACCACAAAAAAAGAATAGATGGCTTCCGGGGATACATGCCAGTTACGAGTTAAACTTAAATCAGTTTGATATTTCTGTCGGAACAGGGGTTGGACATCGTGCACCTTCCGTTTCCGAAGCCTATGGTTATTATATCTACAATAGCTTTGACCGTTACGATTACATCGGAAACCCTGATCTCAAAAATGAAATCTCTTATGAGGTTAACGCCAGTGTTGGATTCAAAACGGAAAAGCTAAGTGTATCCGCAAAAGTGAACTACTTCTACATCGACAATTATATCATCGGACGGATTCTGAGTTTAGGAAGCCCCATGAATTATCAATCCGTTGGTGTGAAAGGTTACACGTCTTTAAAGTATGCGACGCTATTTAATACGGCGATGAGCATAGATTATCAAGTCCTGGATAACCTGCATTGGAAAGCGGTGCTTACCTACGCTAGAGGCAAGGACGATGAAGAGAGTAATCTCCCTTTTATACGGCCGTTAAGCTATCAGACAGCACTTCATTATGCCTATAAACGAATAGGCTTGCGGACTTCATTAAATGGGGATTTTGCACAGACCAATTATAGTCCAGCCTATGGCGAAGATCAAACGGCTTCCTACAAAATATGGAACTTATCTGCTGATTACAGTTTCAGTCTCGGCAAGTTCAAATCTGTCTTTCAGGTTGGGGCTGAGAACCTGTTGAATGAATACTATAGTACCTATGCGGATTGGGGAAATATTCCACGAATGGGACGGAATATTTTTACATCCCTAAAAGTCAATTTTTAAAAAAAATTAATCACATTCAAATAACACATACAATGAAAAAATTAACGAACTATCTAATTTTATCTGCTGCTTCATTAATAATGATTTCCTGTAGCAAAAACGATAACAACCCTGTAGCAAATAATATCAACTTACATTTTAATAATACATTTAAAAATAGCACCATTGTCCTTGGAGGAGCGACAATTACTGATGCTACCGTTAACACATCAGAAAAGGATCAAGCACATCACCTCTCAGAACTTAAGTATGTTGTCAGTAATATTCGACTTGTTAAAGCAGATGGAACTGAAATCCCTTACAATGTAAATGACCTGGATAAAGGAGCTACTGTGGTTAACCAAAGCAAACAAGCGAGTTTGGATTATGTATTGACCAATATACCTGTAGGGGAGTATCGTCAGCTCAAATTTGGATTAGGGGTGAAGCAAGAAATCAATACATTGGATCAGGTCAGATTTCCGGTATTTTATGCTGCAGCGGGAGCTAATGATACCGATATGATGTGGCAATGGGCTACGGGATATCGATTTACGAAGATCGAAGGATTTTATGGTGTTGAAAATAATGCTTTTCAGGTCCACACCGGAAGCACACTGAATGGAGAGGGAGGTAAACCTGAAACATATACGCAGGGCGTAGATGCTTATCGTGATATTACATTGGATCTAACGACGACTGCTGTTGTGGGAAGCAATGCACCTAAAATCACGATCAAAGCTGACTTTGATAAACTCTTAAGTGGAAAAACAAAAGTAATCCTAACGTCGAAAAATGCAACAACACCAAGCCTTCATAGCAGCATGGCGGCCATGGAAGTTTTTGTAAATAATATTGGGGGAGATGGTAAAGAGGATAAAAGCGGCATGTTTTCTGTCGAGCGTGTCGAAAACAACTAAAAGAAATTAATGGCAAGGTCATCAGGAACTTAGTGATGATGGCCTTGTCTTAATATAAAATCTAACAGACCCCTTGTTAGTTAGTAGGAAACAATAGTGGCATAATAATCCTATTCTTATTTGCAAAATCGTTTATTCGAATGAAAACAGTAATCTGTGCCTTAACTGTGTTATTGATTGTACTTTCCTGCAGTAAAAGGGATATGGACGAATCAATAAAGGAGGACAACCCTGAAATTTCACTGGAGATACCTGCAGAATTTCCAGCATTAAATAGTTCCCTAGCGCAAAATAGACCTACAAAATATGGTGTTGAATTGGGCGAGAAATTATTTCATGAAAAGAGGTTCAGCGGAAATAATACTATTTCCTGTGCGAGTTGTCACAATCCCAGTCTAGCTTTTTCAGATGGAAAGCAACAGGCCGTCGGAATTTATGAACGGGTGGGACTTCGTAATACGCCCGCTGTTCAAAACATGGCATTTATGAAGTTTTATAATTGGGATGGAAATATCCTGCAATTAGAAAAGCAACCTCTCGTTCCGATTATAACACATGAAGAAATGAACTCCTCTATCTTGGAGGTGATCGGTAAAATTGGTGTTGATGCCGATTATAAAAAATTATTTCAAAAAGCATTTGGCGATGCAAGCATAACGGCTGATCGAATTTATCGCAGTATTGCACAATACGAGTATACATTGATCTCTGCCAATAGCAAATATGATCGTGTAAAAAGAAATGAAGGGGAGCGATTTACAGCGGAAGAGGAGAGAGGGTATATAACTTTCAAGAGTAAATGTACAAGTTGTCATGGTACGGAGCTTTTTACTGATCAGAGCTTTAGAAATGTAGGCTTTCCATTGAATCCCAATCCTGAAGAAGCAGGACGAGGTCGGGTCACTGGACGACATGCAGATCAGATGGCTTTTCGTGTTCCCTCTTTAAGAAATGCGGCTTACACAGCGCCTTACGGAAGTTTTGGTCAATTTCCAACCTTAAGATCTGTTTTAGATTATTTTGATAAAGGTGTGTTGGAAGCAGAAAATCTCGATCCTATTCTTAAAGAAAATGGTAATCGAATTCCATTAACGGAGCAAGAAAAGCAGGATATTATCGCTTTTATAGAAACATTAAGTGATCCAACATTTATTGGCAAGTAAATACGACATACCCGGAACGATGTTTATACAAATAGTATGCACATTTCTCTAATAGAAGAGATCAACGAGCTGTTTAGCTTCTGCGACATCATGGACACGGAGTATCTGTACACCTCTTTCCAAAAGTAAGGTGTTTAATGCCGTTGTACCATTGAGGGCTTCCTGGGCAGTAGTACCCAATTTTTTGTAGATCATGGATTTACGTGATATACCACCTAAAATAGGGAGACCAAAATATTGTAATTCATCGACCCGATAAAGCAGTTCATAATTTTGATCGATTGTTTTCGCAAAGCCAAACCCAGGGTCGAGGATTATATCCTTTACACCCAGATCTCTTAATTGAGCTATACCTTGTCCCAAAAAGGTAGCAACATCGGTCACGATGTCGGTATATTCGGTTTGTCCTTGCATGGTTTCTGGAGTCCCACGCATATGCATGAGGATATAAGGCACCTGATATTTGGCTACTGTTGCAAACATCTCCTCATCAAGCGTACCTCCTGATACGTCATTGACAATATGTACACCAGCGTCAATAGCTTCTGCAGCAACATCTGCCCGAAAGGTGTCTATAGATAAGATCGCTTCTGGAAAGGCGTTTCTGATTGCCAGGATAGGGGGAAGCGCCCTGTCCATTTCTTCTTGAGAAGAGATTAATGGCGCGCCGGGACGTGAAGAATAGGCCCCAATATCGAGGATTTGAGCGCCTACCGTTAAGAGATTACTTGCTTTTCCCAGAACTTTCTCTACCGTGGTATTATCTCCACCATCAAAAAAGGAATCTGGTGTAACGTTGAGAATACCCATAATAACAGGCTTGTCAAATGTCATTAGCTTTCCACCTACATTGATGGATGGGGCAGTTACTGTCTGAAATTTTTTCATCTTACCACAACAACCCCTTCAGCGACAATATTAATATCGTTTTTTGGCTGAGTAATCTGATTTATTTCGGCTTGAGATTTACCGAGATCTTTTGCGGCATGTTGCAATGATGCGACTGAAGTTTCTTTCCGCTTGGCTACACCTTCGACAACAACTGTCTTACCGATGATATCTGCGGGCATAAAGAATCCATAATCTTTAAAACGTACCATGATAGGTTCCTCTCCATCGCGTTGTAAGGTCATGAAACAGCCTTTCTTTTTGCAGACTTCAACGACTTTGCCTTCAATTTTACCGTTGAAAGTATTCTTGCTACTTAGTTCTTTTTCCAGTTTAGCAACAGAAATCGCTTTATTGGCCTGAATTTCCTTTCCATATTTTACACCCGGTTTTGCTGAGGGAATCTCCTTTTTCTGAGCGTGTAATTGCGTACTTACAGCAATTGCCAATGCAAAAAATAAAATGATCTTTTTCATCTGTATAAATTATTTATAAGTATTGGTCTCATCGGTATAAATGAGCTCGTTTCACTCGGTTCATGCTGCCTTTGGCGGTTTCAATTGTGATGAGGCTATTCCCTGAGCTCACAGGCTCGGTTTTCATTGCGTATATATTAAAGCTGAATGCAAGATAGCTAACACCGTTTATTCAATCTACTTTGAGTTTGAATACATCATGATGTATTTATATTACTTTCGAATGAATTCAAATTTACCACTTGGGTCCAGCTTCATAATGGTAGATGATCTACCATCAGTCTTCACATGCCTATCATATTCGACAATATAGTCTACACCTGCTTTGATCTCTTCAGCTATTTCGTCAAAATCTTTCGCTGTTGGCTCACCACTGATATTTGCTGAAGTAGAGATAATAGGTTTACGGAAACGTTGTAGAAGCTGTTCACAAAAAGGATGTTTGACAATTCGAATGCCAATCGAACCGTCCTCTGCAATGGCATTAGGGGCAAGATTTTTGGCATTCGAATAGACAATTGTCAATGGCTTGTCCGTATATTCAATAAGTTGATAAGCAACATCGGGGATTTCGTTGACATAACTTGCCAATTGGTTGTCGTTATGTAAAAGGACGATCAGACTTTTGGACTTATCTCTTCCTTTCAATTGAAAGATTTTCTCTACGGCATCAGGATTAGTGGCATCACAGCCTATCCCCCAGATTGTATCTGTTGGGTATAGGATTAACCCACCTGCTTTTAGCGTTTCCAACGCTTTGTTCAAATCCTCACGATCCACAAATGCACTCATTTTTTATTTTTTTAGTTCTAACCTTGAATTTAGACAGCTACATTATGCTCCCGTAAAGCATCATTTAATGAAGTTTTCTTATCTGTAGATTCTTTACGTTGACCAATGATCAATGCACAAGGAACTTGATACTCGCCAGCTGCGAATTTTTTAGTATACGATCCAGGGATGACAACCGAACGAGCAGGAACATAGCCTTTGTATTCTACAGGTTCAGGTCCAGTAACATCAATAATTTTGGTTGATGCAGTCAATACGACGTTAGCGCCTAACACAGCTTCTTTTTCTACGCGAATTCCTTCAACAACGATCGCTCTCGATCCAATAAATACATTGTCTTCGATGATAACTGGAGCAGCTTGAACTGGCTCAAGTACGCCACCGATACCAACACCACCACTTAAGTGTACATGTTTACCAATTTGAGCACAGGAACCGACTGTTGCCCATGTATCTACCATGGTGCCTTCGTCTACATAAGCACCGATGTTAACATAAGAAGGCATCATAATTACCCCTTTTGCTAAATAAGCACCTAAACGAGCAGAAGCGCCAGGAACAACACGCACACCAGTATGTTTGTAATCCGTTTTTAGCTTCATTTTGTCATGGAATACAAAAGGACCTGCTGTCATCTCACGCATATCGTTGATCGGGAAATACAAGATCACAGCTTTCTTGATCCAGTCATTTACATGCCATCTCGTGCCGATCATTTCCGCTACACGGATTTCACCGCTGTCTAACTTCATGATCACGGTACGAATTGCTTCTGTATATTCTTTATACTCCAATAATTGTCTATCTTCCCAAGCTTCCTCAATCAATTTTTTAAGTGGCTCTACCATATTATTTGTTTGCTTATTTGAATTTGTTTATTTTGATGTACAAACTTAGATAAAGTTGCATTTAAAAGCAACTTTATCGTTCTCTCCCCTGCCATGAAGAAATTAGGTATAGGGGAAATATGTTAATTTTCGGTGGGAATACCACGATAATTTGCTAATATAACTATTTTTGCACTATGGCTGCAGCATCAGAAAAATTGAGAATTGATAAATATTTATGGTCGATAAGATTGTTTAAAACAAGAACTTTGGCAACCGAAGCCTGTAAGGCGGGACGGGTCAAGTTGAACGGTCAAAATATTAAACCTTCTTACGAAGTTAAGATCGGCGATGTCTATCATATCCAAAAAGGAATCGAAAAGAAAGTTGTTAAAGTGATCGGTCTTCTTGATCGGCGGGTGGATGCAAAAACTGCTGTTCAGTTTTATGAAGATCAAACCCCTGTAGAAGAGACTGTAGGCTACAAATCGGTATTTCAGGCACCTGTGCTTAAGCGAGACCGCGGAACGGGAAGACCTACGAAGAAAGATCGTCGTGAAATAGATGATTTACAGGCTTCAGACTGGTGGGACAAAGAAGATGAATAAGGCAAAAAACATTTCATTTGTTCGATAATTATTTGCATTTTAGGTTAAGTAAAGTTATCCATATTGATATGCTTTAACACTGACCAAAAATGTAGATATTTATGAGAGGTAGCATGCACGCACAAGCGCTGATGACACTAGCGCTTAGCCTAAACCTAGCACCAACTATTGCCAAGACTGGAAGCAAATCCATCTCATTTGCCAATTATGGAAATTCATTTGTACTGTTGCAACAAACTATTCGAGGAAAAGTTCTTGATGAGAAGGGGCAAGGCATAGGAGGAGTCACTGTCAGAAATTTGACAGCTGGAACAACTGCACAGTCAACTCCAGATGGCAATTTCAGTATTGCTGCAAAACAGGGGGATCAATTGGAGTTCTCCTCTGTGGGCTATGACCGACAGAGCAATACTGTCAGTGGTTCGGGGCCGCTAACGATTGTATTGGCAAATAAGAGCACGGTGTTGGAGGATGTGACAGTGACAGGATATACGAATTATTCCAAAAAACAGTCCGCCAATGTTTCCACCACAGTAAAAGCAAAAGATCTGGAACAAGTACCTATGGCTTCTGTTGACCAAATGCTACAGGGGCGTGTTCCGGGGATGAGTGTAATGGCTAGTTCAGGACAACCTGGTGCTACTGCTTCTGTTGTTATCCGGGGGATTGGTTCCATCAATGGTATTTCGGATCCTCTGTATGTGATCGATGGAATTCCTATTGCCACATCTGAACTGAAGAATTTTAGTGCGAATGATTTTGAATCTGTCAATGTATTGCGTGATGCAACAGGAAAATCTTTATACGGATCCAGAGGTTCAAACGGTGTTATTGTTATCACGACAAAAAAAGGTAAATCAGGTCAGTTAACGGTGAATTTTAACTCTCAATATGGTCTTTCCAAACTGACACGACCAAAATTCCAGATGATGAATACACAGCAACGTTTGCAATTTGAAGAAGAATTGGGGGCGTTTGTCGATCCAGATAACAATGAAGGCATAGGTCCTGGATGGACTTATTCACCTAAAAATCCTGACGTAGCGGGCGGAACTTCAGCTTATAAAGCTCGAGCAGCTCAAATTTTGGATAGTTTGAGAGGAATAAATGTTGACTGGCGTGATTACTTCTTTCGCAATGGAAAGTTTATGGATCAGCAGGTAAATGTCAGTGGAGGCGGGGAGCATGTACGGTTTTATAGCAGTGCGGGATACTATAAACAGGAGGGGGTCGCCATTCGATCTGGTCTTGATCGGTATACCTTGAAAAATAATGTAGATTTTGATAAAGGGAAGCTTTCAGGAGGTGTAAATGTGACCCTTGGGTATACAAATTCGAAATTTACTGAAGGTGTAGGAGCTTCACGTGTGGGATCGTCTATGGCATCGGTTTATTATGCACTACCTTATGAATATCCGTATGCACCAGACGGAACGCTCATTCATTTTGGTAATGAAGACGATTACTTTATTTTGGATCAGCGCGAAGGGAGTGCCGGATTGGAACGTTTACTCAACTCAAGTAGTTCTTCTGAGTTATTTAATACCAATGTTGGCCTCAATCTAAATTATCAATTACTACCGACCTTAAAAGCCCACACGCGATTGGGTATAGACTATAACACGACTACCGGCCAAGATTATATCAACCCTGATTCTTATTACGGATCACGGGATCGGGATCCGACACTTGGTGGAAAGGGATTATTCGCAGAAGACAATCTCCGGTCTACCAATGTGATCAGTACCACCGGATTAACCTATCAAAATACTTTTGACGAAAAGCATAATTTGGAGCTCTCAGCTTATTTTGAATATTTATATCGACGTAACCGCGCCTTTGGATACAAAGGTTACGGTATTGATAGCCGTCTACCGGAAAATCCGAATGGTGTAACAGTAAGTCCGACCTATTTACCAGCAATTTTGGGTGGGCGTACTAAATATGCGTTGGCTTCGTATATGGCCTTGGGAAGGTATACTTATGACAATCGTTATTCGTTGACGGCAAGTTATCGTTATGATGGCTCTTCCCGTGTAGCGGAGGCGAATCGTTGGCATGGTTTCTATTCCTTCGGTGCAAATTGGAATATCAAGGAAGAGGAATTCTTGAAATCCAATGAATTCATACAAGGCCTATCTCTACGGGCCAGTTATGGTACCACGGCCAGTACAATCAACGGTGATTTCAATTACTTAGCAACTTTTAGAAAGGACATTACCTATGGTGGTGAAACAGCCATTCGTCCTTATGATCCCGGAAATCCGAATTATGACTGGGAATATGTGGATGAATTCAATGCCGGATTTGATATGGAGCTTTTTCCATCAAAGCGGCTTCGTATTGCCATGGATTATTATAATAAAATAACCAAGAATATGTTTTTCGATCAGCCGATTTCCTTGACATCGGGATTCTTGGATCGTAAACTACCATTGAGCACGGGCAAGATGCGTAATAGGGGATTGGAAATGAGCTTATCCGGTGATGTTATTAAGAGGGAAGATTGGGGGGTGACTTTAGGGGTCAATGCTTCCTATAATAAAAATACCATATTATATCTTTCTGATGCATTGACCGAGGTTTTAGATGGAGATACACGGATTATGCGAGTTGGATTGCCCTATGGTACCTATTATGCGCCTGAGTGGGCAGGGGTTAATCCCCAGACTGGCGATGCGCAGTATTATAACCGCGATGGTAGTATAACAACCGAATACGATGAAACTTCACAGGCCGTTACAAAATCTGGCAGTATGTTTCCAAAATGGGTTGGCGGATTTAATACAACTGTCCGCTGGAAAAACCTCTCGTTGGATGCTTTGTTTGCATTTGTGAGTGATGTTAGCCGTTGGAATAACGAGGATTTTTATAATGAAAATTCAGGTTATATGACGAGTAACCAAAGTATACGCATGCTTACTGATCGCTGGAAGCAACCGGGAGACAATACCATTTTACAGCGGATTGATGTACCACGCGAATATACATCCAAAGATATCCAGGATGCTTCTTTCCTCAGATTGCGAAATGTCAATTTAGTTTATCAGTTTCCGAAAACATTGTTTGGGGATCAAAAGGTAATTAAAGGAGCCCGAATTTTCTTTCAGGGACAAAATTTATTGACCTGGACGTCCTGGCGAGGGCTTGATCCCGAAAATAGTGAAGGGATCAGCCGTTTTAACTATCCTGCTCCGAGAACATATACAGCGGGATTCAGTGTTAATTTTTAAAAAGACTACGGCAATGAAATCATTTAAAAATATACTAATAATCGGCCTCTTTACTGTGGGTTTGTCGACGTTCTATTCCTGTAATAAATTAGATCTAAAACCTTCAGATACGATTGATCCCGAAAAGGCTTACCGTAATCTGGATGATATCGATATGGCCATCAAAGGTGCTTATGCTGGTATGACCTACACACTCATTGGAAATAGTGTAGTTGTATCGGACGAAGCAATTTATCCATTGGAAAATACGGTTGGAAATGTTAGTGCTTATCGTTGGCAATATACAGCCTCAAGTTCATCGGTGACGAGTGCTTTTGGTGAGTACTATGTAGTCATAGATCGTGCGAATCGCGCTTTGGCAGGACTGGAAAAATTGGAGAAAGTGGATGCTGATACGAAAAAGCATTATCAAGGCGAATTGCTTGCAGTCCGTGCTTTTGCTCATGTTGAGCTTTTGAGAGCTTATGCAGCGAGCTATGAGCCCACAGCATTGGGAATTCCCTATATGTTGAAGTCTGAAATTGGACATCCACCACGGAAAACAGTTGCCGAAGTAATCAGTTTAGTCCAAAAGGACATTAATGAGGCTTTGAGCTTAATTGGAGATGAAGAGGCTGTTTACCGCTTTTCTAAAACGGGTTTGTATGCATTGCAGGCAAGAGCCGCTTTATATGCAAAAGATTGGCCACTGGCAATTGCTGCTTCATCGAAAGTCATTGCTGCAAAGCCACTGGCTGACCGGACTTCTTTTCCGAAAATATGGTCAGATGAGAGTTCCAATGAAGTGGTTTTTTCATTGCGTAGGACAGCAGCAGATCTCCCCAAAGAAGATGATTCTCCTGCCGAAGGACCTATAGGCGCGCTATTTTTTAGACAAGACGGCGAAATAGCTCTTTATACTCCTTCGAATAAATTGATCGCTCTATTTGATAAGAATAAAGATATACGTTTTGGTAGCTATATTCTCGATGACCCCAATCGGGGAGTAGGGAAACAACAGTATCTGATTGGAAAATATTTGGGCCGTAAAGAAGCTGATGCAACAGCTGGTCTTGTGGATGTGAAATTATTTAGGACGGGGGAGATGTATTTAATTCGGGCTGAAGCTAATGCCGAAACAAATAAACTCAATGAAGCAAATAGTGATTTGAACGTGTTGCGGAAAGCTCGAATCAAAGATTATCAAAACCGAGTGATCGCTTCTAAAGATGAACTTATTGATGCTATTTTAGCGGAGCGTTACAAGGAGCTAGCATTTGAGGGACATCGTTTTTTTGATTTAAAAAGAAGGAAAATGCCTATTCGTAGAGGTCCCCAAGATGCTGTAAATACGGCGGGAGCACTATTGTTGGAGTCAACAAAAGCACAATACAATTTTCCTATTCCTGCAGATGAAATATTTGTCAACAAAAATATGGTGCAAAATCCAGGTTATACAAAATAATAAAATGAAGATACATGCAATGATAGCCATGATTATTGGAAGTGCTGCGGTTGTGGCTTCCTGTAATCACAATGACGGAAAGGAGAAGCAAGACATGACAAAAGAACAATTTGTTCTGGCAATTCATGGTGGTGCAGGGACAATTTTGAAAAAAAATATGACTGACTCCATGGAGCAGGCCTATAAAACGGTTTTAGAGCAGGCTCTACAAGCTGGTTATAGCCAATTGAAGCAAGGGAGTTCAAGCTTGGATGCCGTTGAACAAGCGATTCATGTAATGGAAGATTCTCCCTTGTTTAATGCGGGAAAGGGAGCCGTATTTACGAATGCGGGAAAAAACGAATTGGATGCGTCTATTATGGATGGAAAGACATTAGCTGCTGGTGCGGTTGCTGGCGTCACAACCATTAGAAACCCAATTTCCGCAGCGCGTGCGGTCATGGAGAAATCGGAACATGTCATGATGGTGGGCAAAGGAGCAGAAGAGTTTGCAAAACAGGTGGGATTGCAATTGGTAGATCCATCTTACTTTTGGACCAAAATGCGTTGGGATGCCCTACAAAAAATTAAAAAAGAGGACAGTACCAAAACACAGCTGGATCATGATCAGAAACAGAGTTCCCGTTTGGGTATCCTTAATAAGTACTATAAATTTGGGACAGTGGGTTGTGTCGCATTGGATAATCAGGGGAATTTAGCTGCGGGTACTTCGACCGGAGGGATGACGAACAAAAAATTTGGTCGTGTTGGCGATTCACCAATTATTGGTGCAGGGACTTATGCTAATAATGCAACCTGTGCGGTTTCCTGTACCGGTTGGGGTGAATTCTATATTCGTAATGTAGCTGCATATTCGGTTTCGGCCTTAATGGAATATAAAAATGATAATGTATGGCAAGCAGGTCAAGCTGTCATTGATCGGATTGGCAAAATGGGCGGAGATGGTGGAATGATTGTTATGGATAAAGAAGGTCATGTCGCCATGCCGTTTAATACCGAAGGAATGTATAGAGGGACGGTTACAAAGGAGGGTACGGTAAAAGTAGAAATTTATAAGTAATCAAACGTATAATCTAAGGGAAGCTGTTATGAAAAAGTTGTTGTGTATTATTGCAGTAGTCGTTTTGTGTTCTTTCACCGACCAGAAATCGCGAATTTCACCTAAGGGAACATTGTTCATTATTGGTGGTGGGCATAAAGATGAACATCTGATGGAGGCTTTGGTCGAAGCAGCTCGGCTTTCGCCAAAGGATTACATTATGATCTTACCGATGGCTTCCACGATCCCCGATGAGTCTGTAGAAGGCATGGTACATCAACTCAAGGAAGTGACAAAAAATAAGATCACCAGTATTAATTTTTCGAAATCGGATGCCGAAGATCGGACGCTAGTTGATTCGGTACGCCATGCAAAACTGATTTATATTACAGGGGGAGATCAAAATCGTTTTATGTCGATCGTGGAGCATACAGCATTGTTCGACGCGATTCATGCAGCTTATCAGCAAGGCGCATGTATAGCGGGCACAAGCGCTGGTGCGGCTATTATGAGCGAGACAATGATAACAGGTAATCAATTAAAAGATTCGGTTTATCGGCCTACCTTCAATAGACTGGAACATCAAAATTTAGAGACATCCAAAGGTCTGGGATTGATAAAATCCGCGATTATAGATCAGCATTTTGTAAAGAGAAGTCGATACAATCGACTTTTTACTGCCTTAGCTGAGTTCCCTGACAAGACCTGTATCGGGATTGATGAGGGAACTGCTATCATAGTTCGACAGAATACTGTAAAAGTGGTTGGCGAATCCCAAGTAATCGTAGCCAAAAATCCACGTGGATTAAAGAAAAAATCCAATGGAATGATCACTTGGGATAATCTTACATTGAGTGCCTATGATGAAGGCAAAATATTTAAGATCAAATAATTATAGGTATTTTTCAATTTCGTCAAATTGAATATCCCCATGTGACGCATCATAAAGGCTGTTTTTGCCTTCGACAATCAGTATCTGCGGTGATTGATGTTCAATATTCCATCGTTGAGCAATTTCATTGGAAAGTGCCCGGTAGCGCAACAGGTCTAAAAGATAAATAGAATACTCCTGATCAACTGTATTTGACATCCGTTCTAAGCTGCGTTTTGCCATGTTACTGATACCACAGGTTGTGCTGTGTTTGAATATGGCGGACACCTTGTCCGATTGATAAAGTTCTTGTAATTGTTCTTCTGTATTTAATTCTATCCAATTGATCATAATAATTATAATTCTTTAAATTTCTTTTGCTCGACTTGCACAAATGAAGAGATCGAAGAGAATACACAGGTTCTCTTGTCGTTGCTAGCAGCGCTAAATAAACTAGGTAGACGTATTCCATCACCTATTTCTTTGTATTTGCTTACCTCATAACTGATTTTTTCTGATTTATCAGTGTATTCGTAACGCGTAATCTCACCCGTATTTTGATCTATATAGATTAAACCGTCTAGCTTCGAACCGAGAACCTGACCTGATGAGGTAATACTTGCAACTGTTAATTTTTGCCCGCCAATAAAACGTTCTTCCTGATTTTTAAACTGAACACTTCTTTGCTCTATAAGCGTGGGTAACAACAGTAGATTTAAATCTGCAAAAAGTTGATTTTTTATGGATTTCTTTATTTCTTGACCGTCAGTAGATACATTGCCTGCTATAAAAAGCTTATCTGTGCTGTTTCCTTTAAAATTGAATAAATAGGTCACCTGATCAGATCCACTAAATCCATCGAATCTACATTCTCCTGTTGTACGGTTAAAGAGGAATTTACGTTCTTCATTAGACAATTCTTCCGATACTGTATTGCCCTTTGCCGAGAAAGCGAGATATTGTAAGGAATCCCATTTCCCTTGACCACCAATACTGCGCCAGATCTGTTTATTCAGGCTATCATCTTGAGCAGATAAATGCCCGAGAGAAAGGAATGATAGCATAAATGCTAAGAGTATGTTCGATAATGTTTTCATAATCATATCTAAAAAATAAAAATCGATTAATAAGATATTATCATATTTTATTAATCGATTTATTTAAAATAAAAGTACTTGTGCATTTTTATGTTTTGGCCCAGAATACTTTTTCATGATTAAATAATAGACAAAATTGATACCAAACTAGAATTTTTTAGCGATGGTAGCCATTTGTATTGCTGTAATAGCAGCTTCTTCACCCTTATTGCCATGTTTTCCACCGGCACGGTCCAAAGCTTGTTGAAGGTTGTCTGTAGTCAGTACACCAAAGATAGCCGGTTTATTATACTTCAGTCCTACATTTGAAATGCCATTGGCGACCGCATGGCAAATAAAATCGAAATGGCGGGTTTCTCCCTGGATTACACATCCCAGACAGATAACAGCATCAAAGCGTTGATTTCTCAAGGCCAGATCTGCTCCAGAGGTCAGTTCGAAGCTTCCTGGAACCTCGATAACTTCGATATTGCCTTCTTTTGCACCATGTTTTTCTAAACCTGAGATAGCACCGTTCAATAGTGCACCAGTAATTTCTGCATTCCACTGTGCAACTACGATTGCAAATTTGAATGGACTCGCATCCGCAACTTGGATATGCGAAAAGTCTGATAGATTTTTAATGCTACTTGCCATAATAGATGCAAAGATAGTGATTTTAGATGGTCACAAAAAAAGAGGCTATCAAATAGCCTCTTTTTTGTGTATTTATGATTTCTTATAAATGTGCTTGTACTCTACCCAATAGACCATCGATAGTAGAAGCCTCTTGGCTTTCTGGGAAATCTGTTTTGATCTTTTTGTAAGCTGTTTCAGCACTTTTGTAGTCGTTTTGTGCTTCGTAAACAAGACCTAATTTTTTTAGGAATAATGGAGTTGTGTATGAGTTGCTCGATTTTTCAGAAGCTTGTTTGTAATAATCAGCAGCTTTTTTATAGTCTTTTAACTCTGAATAAGCATCTCCTGTCAAACCGATAACTAGTGGGTCTAAGATTTGACTTCCTGTAGGGGAATATTTTTCCAATGCTTTTACAGCATCATCAAATTTACCCTGACGTAAGTAAAGACCTCCTAAATATGCATTTGCAATATTTGCAGATTTTGTGTTTGAATATTCGTCTGCAATTTGCTTGAAACCAAGGAACGCGCCATCTCCTGAAATCGCTTTATTCTGTAAAGAATCAATTGTAACAAGCTGCTCGGCTTTATACATGCGATTCGATGCTTCCTCTGCTCTTGGTTGCAAGTAGAGTTTTTCGTATCCAAAGTACAGCAAAATCAATACAACGATACCACCTAAAATAAACGCAACGCTTTTTTGGTTATCTTGAAAAAAAGATCCTTTTGAAGGTTTCAAACCTTGATTTGTATTATTTGTATTTTTAGACATTACTAATCAGTAAAATATGGTTGCAAAAATACACTTTTCGAGCAAATTTGCAAGTGTTTTACAAATTTTAAAGTGAATTAACTTTTGTTTTCGGACTCATTTGACAATTCGATTTCTTTATCCAGTTGTTCATAGATCGAATTTTTACTTTTAAATTCTGGAACAATAAGCTTCATTTGATAAACGACCTCATTTTTATTTTGAGTCGCTAACCGCAATTTTAATTCCGCTAGTTTCAGGCTTACAATGTTATAATTATTTTCACGGACCTTGGCTATCATAATTTTCTCATGATGCGTCGGAAGGGTATTTTCTAGATCGTTTAACAGCTCTTCATATAATTTTTCACCTGGTCTTAGACCTGTAAACTTTATTTCGATATCTTCATTCGGTTTAAATCCAGAAAGACGTATCATCTTCTTGGCAAGTTCAACGATCTTTACTGATTTACCCATATCAAAGACGAATATTTCTCCACCCTGACCCATTGCGCCAGCTTCAAGAACAAGTCGGCAGGCTTCGGGGATAGTCATAAAATAACGTGTAATTTCGGGGTGAGTTACTGTAACAGGACCTCCTTTTTGGATCTGATCTCTAAATCTAGGAATAACAGAACCATTTGAGCCAAGGACATTGCCAAAGCGTGTGGTAATAAATTTGGTATTGACGTCACCATTCGATAAGCTTTCCAAATGATTGTTTAGGGCCTGTACATATATTTCGGCAATTCGTTTTGTTGCCCCCATAATATTTGTTGGATTAACAGCCTTGTCAGTAGAAACGAAAACGAATTTTTCGACCTGAAATTCCACCGCCAGATCAGCTAGGTTTTTGGTACCCATAACATTGGTTTGTACAGCTTCAAGTGGATGGTTTTCCATCATAGGTACGTGTTTGTAAGCTGCCGCATGATATACATAATGTGGTTTGAATGTTTCAAATAGTAAACGCATTCTTTTTGTACTTCTGATATCTGCTATATAAGTGTGGTATACTTGATTTGGGAATTCGTCTTGTAAATCCAATTGTAAATTGTGCAATGGGGATTCCGCCTGATCACAGAGGATAATCATTTGGGGTTCATATTTACCCAATTGTGAGGCGATTTCGCTCCCGATTGATCCAGCTGCACCAGTAACAAGGATCCTTTTACCTTTGGTTTGGTTTAGGATATGATCGTCATTGATTTTGATTGGATCCCTTTCTAAAAGATCTTCAATTTTTATTTTTTGAATCTGATTGGGATTAAGATCCCCATTCATGATTTTTTTGACAGGTGGAAGTGTTAATATACTTACATTTCGCTCTAAAGCAATATCAGTAATTGCATTCTTGCGCTCTGAAGGAATATTATGTGATGCTATAATGACCTCTTCAACATTTAAGGTATTGATCAGATGATTAAATTTCTTGGATGAATAAATTTTCGTTCCATCAATCACTTTGTTGATCTTCTGGTCATTATCATCCAAAAAACCAATTATAGCATTTTTCGATCTAACATCATGATCTAATGTTCTTTTTACGGCGATACCGAGATCACCTGCGCCATAAATCAAGGTTTTTTTTCTGGTGCCATTGACCTTTTTTGTATAGAGAAAGAAAATTTTAATAATAGTTCTATATACTGTTAATATTAAAAATGAGAAGAGCGCAAAAAAGATGATTAATGCCGTGGGAATGTTCCGTTCAATTTCATTTGCTTGAATAATCAATTTGATGATTAAAAGCATGAATACGCTAAATATTATGGTGGATAATATTCGGATGGAGTCAATCGCGCTTGTGTAACGAATTATCCCAGTATACATCTTGAATAAGTAAAATGAGAGGGAGCAGACACTTATAAATAGAATATATCTTATGCTGAAATCTATGTCAAGGAGAAAATCGAAGTTAAAATCATAATAAATGACGTTTGCAAGGAGATAAGCGATAGAGACACTGAAAATATCCAATAAAAAAATGATCCATCTGGGTACTATACTGATTTTACTTAGCATGGTATTATATCTGATTAATTTAGACAAATGTAGATAATTTTGTTTCATTCCCATGGTCTTTATATGCATTAATCTTCCACACCATATAATGGTTCCAAAAGGTAATAGGAGATCTATGATTTGTGTTATTGGTTCGACAACGATGTGGGTATTATGACAATTTTATCTTCGTTTGATTAGATTAATTATTTATCGTAATTTTAACTAAAGTCAATTTAATAAAATGAATGAGTTAGGGAAGCTTGCGAGTCAGGCCATGATTTCTCCGAAAGAAATGCTTTTTGAGAAGAAAAAGAACGGGAAAAGTCTTTTTATTGGGATTCCAAAGGAGATCTCGCTTCAGGAAAAGCGTATATGTCTGACACCGTTGGCGGTAGCATTACTTGTCGAAAATGGGCATGAGGTATTGATTGAGACTGGAGCCGGAGCCGGAGCAAATTTTTTGGATCACCATTATAGTGAACAAGGAGCTCGGATCGTGTCATCCAGTGAAGAAATATACCAGGCCGATTTGATCATTAAAGTTGGTAGTCCTACCGTTTCTGAGGTTAAATTGATGAAAGAGAGGCAAGTACTCTTGTCTTCCCAACAGCCTTCTTTAATGAATGTTGAAGTGTTAAAGGCGCTGATGCATAAGAAGATTACCGCAATCTCCTATGAATATCTGCGGGATGAGGGAGGATGTTTAGCTGTGGTGCGGGCAATGAGCGAAATTGTCGGGGCGACGGCGACTTTGATAGCTGGAGAGTATTTAAGTAATGCTTTCGGTGGAAAGGGGCTCATGCTAGGAGGTGTTACAGGAGTCGCCTCTACAGAGGTCGTCATTATAGGCGCGGGCACAGTTGGGGAACAGGCTGCACGAACAGCCTTGGCGCTGGGCGCACAAGTAAAAGTATTTGACAATTCAATTTATAAACTCCGCCGTTTGCAAAACAATCTTGGTAGTCTTGTATTCACTTCAGTTATTCAACCAATTATTCTCAATAAAGCAGTTATAAGTTCAGATGTCGTTATTGGCGCATTGCGCGCGCGCAACGGCCGCTCTGCTTGTGTGATTTCCGAAGAAACAGTTTCAAAGATGAAACCGAACTCGGTTGTTATAGATGTCAGTATTGATCAAGGTGGGAATTTTGAGACATCGGAAGTAACATCGCATGATAAACCTGTTTTTCGAAAATTTGATGTCATTCACTATTGTGTTCCCAATATCGCTTCGCGGGTCGCTCGTACAGCGACTTATGCGATGAGTAATATTTTCACGTCCATCTTGTTGGACTTTGCAGAATTGGGCGGATTGAAAAATGCGATTTGGAAAAGCCCGGGGATAAGAAGTTCAATCTATCTGTACCAAGGCAACCTAACCAATGCCGATATGGCTTCCCGATTTAATATGACGGCAAAAGATTTGGACTTATTGGTAGTTTCTTCACTGTAACGCATACCTCATATTATATGATACAGATGAAACCATCATGATTTATTCAAACCGAGTGAAACGAGTTCATGAATGCAACTAAAAAACAAATTATGAATGAATAATCACATAGTGGGATGAATAAATCTGATAGCTTCATCACAACTGAAAAATCAAATTTAAAAGGATGAAAAAAATTCTTATGATCTTGTGCTCTTTGGTTTCGCTTGCAAAGGCTCAGGAAGTTATAAATCTTTACCCGGATACTATTCCAAATGCAACTGATAAAGATCAGGTTCTTTTGGAAAAAAATATACCCAAATTATTTGTTTATAAACCAGCTGAAGGTGCAGCCAAAAATATTGCTGTACTTGTGATCCCTGGGGGTGGATACTCGCATATCGCAATGGATCATGAAGGGCATGCAGTCGCTAAGGAACTAGTAAGAAATGGATATTCGGCGTATGTATTACAATATAGATTACCGTCACCCAATATCATGCGGGATAAGAGTATTGGACCGCTTCAAGATGCTCAGCGGGCAGTACAATTGATTCGTACTTCCAACCCACAATTCAAAAAAGTTGGTGTTATAGGCTTTTCAGCGGGAGGGCATTTGGCATCAACCTTAGTGACCAAATTTAAGAAAGAATATATCGCCAATCCATCACATGTGTCACTGCGGCCGGACTTTGCAGGACTAATATATCCAGTTATTTCTATGCAGAATGATGTGACGCATAAAGGTTCTAAAATTAATCTGATTGGAGAGAATCCATCCGAAGAACTTGTTCAATTATTCTCTTCAGATTTGCAGGTTTCTCCAGAGGTTTGTCCTGTTTTCTTTGTGCATGCCAAAGATGACAAATCTGTTCCGATTGAAAACAGCTACCAGATGATGGCGGCATTGGATAAGGTGCATGTCCCAAATACACTCTATGTGTTTGAACAAGGCGGCCACGGTTTTGGATTGATCAACAAAACTTCAGAAAAAAAATGGTTTGATGTATTTCTATCCTGGGTGTCCACCTTGAATTAATCGAAGGGGATCCAATTGGAAATTGTTAGATCAACCGCTTGATTTTTCTGAGGAATTAGTTGTGAAGTGGTTGTGCAATGTAGGTCAACCACATCGTTTGAAACAACGATCTCATAATAGAAGCCTCTAAATTTAGTGTCTTTTACATAGAAAGGCGATTCTTCGGCGAGCATAATAGAGATCCATTCCTGATGAATTGCAATAGGCTTTTCGCTTGCTATACCTAAATTTTGTGCTTGTTGGGGATTTAGGATATTACTTTTTGCCAACAATTGTGCCGTATAAGGGTGTGATGGTTGGCTATACAACAGATGTGGATTATTTTGATCTAATATTTTTCCTGATTTCATGACAATAAGGTTGTCTGCCAGAGCAAGGACCTCAGTGGGATCATGCGAAACCAAAATTATCGTAAGACCTGTTTCCTTCACAATATCTTTGATGTCCTGTTGCAAGGTATCTCGAAAAGACGCGTCAACTTGGTTAAACGGTTCATCCATCAGAAGCACTTCAGGTTCATTGATCAATGCGCGACAGATGGCAACGCGCTGTTTTTCTCCACCACTGATATCAGCGACTCTTTTTTTTGCCAAATGATCTATGCGTAAGCGTTGTAAAATCTCTGCGGTCTTATCCTGCTTTCGTTTGATATCCGTATTGGGTAGCTGTGAAGCAACATTATCCCATACATTCGCATAGGTATTTAAATCGTCGAATCCTTGCGAGACGAGTTTCATGGCATCATGTCCGGGTATTAGCTTGTCTTTACGCGTAGGAACTTGCCAGCCTTTATACCGCACGACACCGTCCGTAGGTTCTAACAGGCCATAGATTAATTTAAGTAGGGTACTTTTTCCACTTCCGGACTCACCAATAATAGCCGTTATTTTTCCTCCTTCAATATCAAAAGAAGCATTTTCAACAGCAAACTGTACATTGTTTTCATGAAATGAGAAACTTAAATGTTCAGCATGAATAGCTGCTAACCCCGGGACGTGGATATCTGAAGGAATATATTGACAAGATGATGAATGAGCCATAATGGAGTATGATAAAAGATAGATTAACGGATAGATATTTTTCGGGTAGCAGCGTCTATGATGCTGATATGTATTTCTTTTGCTTCTTCAGGCAACAAATTTGGTATTTTTTCAGGCCACTCAATAAAGCAGTATGCTCCCGAATAGAAATATTCCTCATAACCAAAGTCAAATGCCTCCTGTTCATCTTTAATCCGATAAAAATCAAAATGATATATTGGCCCGTTGTCAGAATCATATTCATTAACAATCGAGAAGGTAGGACTCGACGTGCTATCTTTTACACCTAATTGTTCACACAAATATTTTATAAAGGTCGTTTTTCCTGCCCCCATTGGGCCATATAGCAGAAAAATTCGATCCTTTGGAAACCTGTTCAAAAGAGTTTGGGCTGCAACAGAAAGATCTGCCGTTGTATTTACGATAATTTCCATGTTGCAAAATTACTATTTCGGCAAGTATGTCGCAAAGGGGATGATCATTTCTTCCAATGATATTCCTCCATGCTGGAATGTTCCGTTAAAGTAATTAACAAATTGATTGTAATTGTTTGGATAAACAAAGTAGGAATCCTCTTTGGCGAATACATAAGTTGAGCTGACATGAAGTTTGGGCAACTGTGCATCATGGGGATTCTTTATCGTAAATACATCTTTTTCAATGTAATTTAGATTTTTCCCTTGTTTATAGCGGAGGTTTGTATTTGTATTTCTATCTCCAACGATTTTGCTCGGTTTTTTGACCCGAATGGTCCCATGGTCCGTTGTGATAATAACACGTACTTTTTTCTGTGAAAGCCATTTAAGGGTCTCTAAAAGAGGTGAGTGCTCAAACCACGATAAGGTAAGCGAACGGTATGCCGCTTCATCATTCGCCAGTTCACGGATCATGGAGCTGTCCGTGCGTGCATGGGATAGCATATCAACGAAGTTATAGACCAGAACATTGAGCTGATTATGTATCAAGTTTCCTAAATTATCTAAAACGTCCTTGCCTTGTTCAAGTGTTAAAACTTTGGTGTAAGAATGTTTTATCGGTTTACGATATAACCTTTTGACCTGATCATCTAGAAATTTGTCTTCATATAAGTTCTTGCCACCTTCATCCTCGTCATTTTGCCATAACTTCGGAAACCGTTTTTCCATTTCCAATGGCGTTAAGCCGCTGAAGATTGCATTCCTCGCATATTGCGTTGCTGTTGGGAGGATGCTGAAATAGTTGATCTCTTCTTCCAGTCTAAAATAATCAGTAATCACCTCGTTGATGATTTTCCATTGATCAAAACGCAAATTATCTATCAGGACGAAAAAGGTAGATATTTCATCCTCAAGTACTGGAAATACTTTCTTTTTAAACAACTGATGGGATAAAATAGGTGCATTTTCCGGACGATTGATCCAATTGATATAGTTATTTTCTACAAACTTTGAAAATTGCATGTTCGCTTCCGACTTTTGCATGGTCAGGATTTCATGCATGTTGTTGTCATCGAGCTTTTCAAGTGATAACTCCCAGTAAACAAGTTTTTTATATACTTCTGACCATTGATTAAAATCCAGATCGTCATTTAATATCATCCCTAAATTGCGGAAATCTTGCTGGTAGGCCATGGAAGTTTTCTCATTGACAATACGTTTATTCTCAGTGAGTTTTTTTATTGTCATCAAAATCTGCTTGGGATTTACAGGTTTGATTAAATAGTCATCTATTTTAGATCCGATGGCATCTTCCATGACATGTTCCTCTTCATTTTTGGTGACGAGTACGATAGGAACTGTAGGATTAATGGATTTGATGATCGAGAGTGTTTCGAGCCCAGTTAGCCCCGGCATGTTTTCATCCAGAAATATTAAGTGAAAAAAACCATTTTTAAAGGCTTCAACTGCATCATTTCCATTGTTGACTGTGTCAACTTTATACCCCTTACTTTCTAAAAACAAAATATGAGGTTTTAGAAAGTCAATCTCGTCATCAGCCCAGAGAATATGTGTTTTTTGCATCTTGTTATATATGTCTACTATAAGAGAGGTTGATATGTTACTCAAATTGTAACAAAAGAAAATACCTCGGTCATTGAATGGATTTCAATATAGTGCTAACATAAGCAAATATCGTGCTTTAGATTTATTTTTAACATTTCTTAACGATGAACTAACTATCTTTGTTTTAAGTTTATATTAGTGATAACCATAAGTTTGTGTTTTACATAAGTGGGTTTTCTATTTAATATGTTGAAAAGTAGCATTAATTTATCGCCGCATTGAATAAAAATAAAATCATCAATGATCCTGTATACGGGTTTGTTGCCATTCCTACTGGGTTGGTCTTTGACCTTGTACAACATCCCTATTTTCAGCGACTTCGCTATGTTAAGCAGGTGAGTATGACTCATTTGGTCTATCCAGGGGCGTTACATACACGATTTCAGCACGCTATAGGTGCTATGCATTTGATGTCGATGGCATTGGAGACGCTTAGAAGTAAAGGGGTAGAGATCTCTGAAAAGGAAGAAGAAGCTGTCTTAGCTGCAATTTTGCTACACGATATCGGTCACGGTCCTTTTTCCCATTCGCTGGAACATAGTTTGATTGCAGGCGTTTCGCATGAATTACTTTCCTCTTTGTTGATGGATCGGATGGATCAGGACTTGGGGGGGAGATTAAGTATGGCGATTGATATCTTTAATAATAAATACGCTCGAAAATTTCTCCATCAGCTTGTTTCTAGCCAATTGGATGTAGACCGGATGGATTATCTGAATAGAGACAGCTTTTTTACGGGTGTTTCTGAAGGAGTAATTTCATTTGACCGCATTATTAAGATGTTGAATGTAGTGAATGACGAGATTGTAGTTGAATATAAAGGACTTTATTCTGTGGAAAAATTTATTATTGCGCGGAGACTGATGTATTGGCAAGTGTATTTACATAAAACAGTTATAGGAGCGGAGCAATTATTGATTAAAATTTTACAAAGAGCAAAATATTTAACAGCATCTGGAGTAGCACTCTTTTCTACTCCAGCATTCCATTGGTTTTTGAGTCAGGAGATTGACCGAACAAATTTTATGGCTGACCCGTTGCATTTGGACTGGTTTACTCGTTTAGATGATACGGATATTATGTCAGCGATAAAAACATGGGAGCTGCATGAGGATAAGATTTTGAGTAAAATGTGTCAGCGAATAATGAAAAGAGACCTGTATCGTTCAGTTATGAGCAATAAACCCTTTCCCTCACATTATATCGAATTGGTAAAAGCCAAAGTACGGGAGTCCTTGGGTGTAAAGGAAGAGGATATTCATTATTATGTGTTTACACAGGAAATTCATAATCGCGCATATAATCCTTCCAATGATCAAATCAAGATATTATTGAAGTCGGGAGAACTTATTGATATTACTGAAGCGTCGGATCTTGGAAATTTAGAAGCGTTGTCAAAAAATGTGTCCAAATATGCATTATGTTATCCGAAAGAGGTAGGATATATTGCAATTCCTTCCATCGGATAGTTATTTTTTAATAAAAAAACATAGATTTGTACCATGCAATTTACTGCTCAACAAATAGGGACATTATTAGAAGGAAGGATTGAAGGGAATCCTGAAGTTACTGTAGGTAACCTTGCCAAAATTGAGGAAGGTAAAAAAGGCGATCTTTCTTTTTTGTCAAATCCAAAATATGAGCATTTTATTTATACTACTGATGCATCGATAGTCATTGTGAATGAAGATTTGCAATTGATGCAAGCGACCAAACCCACACTGACGATTATTCGCGTTAAGAATGCCTATGCGGCTTTCTCTACCATATTGAATATGTATAATGAGTTTCGTCTTGACAAAAGTGGACGTGAAGAACCCTATTTTATACATCCTGAGGCGACAATAGGAGCTGGCGGCTATATTGGAGCGTTTGTTTATATCGGTAAAGGAGCTACGATCGGCGATAATGTGAAGATCTATCCACAGGTTTTTATAGGAGATAAAGTTACGATTGATGATAATACGACCCTCTATCCAGGAGTAAAGATCTACCATGATTGCAAGGTAGGCAAGAACGTTGTTGTTCATTCAGGTGTCGTTATTGGCTCTGATGGTTTTGGTTTTGCCCCTCAGGAAGACGGTTCTTATAAGAAGGTTCCACAAATAGGTTATGTTCAAATAGAGGACAATGTCGAGATTGGCGCGAATACTGTGATCGATAGAGCTACTATGGGAGCGACTATTGTGCGTGATGGTGTCAAATTGGATAATCTGATTCAGATAGCACATAACGTTGATATTGGTAAAAATACAGTAATTGCTGCGCAGACGGGGATTTCTGGGAGTGCAAAAATTGGAGAACGAGTGGTGTTAGGAGGACAGGTGGGTGTCGTAGGGCATATTGTCGTGGCTAAAGGCTCTCAAATACAAGCTCAATCGGGTGTTAATCGGTCAATTAAAGACGAAGGGAAAAAATGGGGTGGCACACCAGTGATGCCGTATCAGCCTCAGCTGCGATCAAATGTCATATTTGCCCGCCTTCCAGAGTTGGAGAAACGCATCCAAGAGCTAGAAAAATTAATAGAATCAAAGTTAAAATAATCTTTTTTCATTGAAATAAACTGTTATCTAATTGTAATGAAGTTATCATGAGTAGTCCAGCTTGCTGCTATTTCGATATAAATATTATAATCTCATGATGGTTTTGTCAAAAGAAGTTTTGATTTAAAAATATGTTATTAGAAATGAATGTGAAACAGAGAACCATCAAAAACGAGGTTGAAATTTCGGGGGTAGGTCTTCATACAGGAAAAATTGTATCGATGACGATCAAACCAGCTCCGGAAAATCACTGGTTTAAGTTCAGACGTGTAGATTTAGACGGTCAACCTGAGGTTTTGGTTGATGCAGATAACGTTACAGACACTTCCAGGGGAACCACTATTTCTCAAAATGGAGCAAGTGTTAGTACAATCGAACATTTAATGGCATCATTAATTGGTCTTCAAATCGACAATGTTCTGATTGATATTGATGGTCCTGAAATTCCAATATTGGATGGGAGTTCAGCAATTTTTGTGAAATTGTTGGAAGAAGCGGGGTTTGAAGAACAAGATGCGGACAGAGATTATTATGAAATCTCTAGCAATATTCATTATGCAGAGCCAGAACGTAAAGTTGAGATACTGGGAATGCCTATGGATGATTATCGTTTGACTTGTATGATTGATTTCAATTCACCTGTTTTGGGTAGTCAACATGCTGCGATTACTTCTATAGAAGATTTTAAAGCAGAAATAGCGTCTTCACGTACGTTTTGTTTTCTACACGAATTAGAGATGTTAGTCGATCACGGACTCATCAAGGGAGGGGATCTAAGCAATGCAATTGTTATTGTTGATAAAGAAACTTCTCCTGAGGAATTGCAGAAACTTGCGCATCTTTTTCATAACGATACAGTTGCCGTTGCAAAAGAAGGTATTCTGAATAATATTCAGTTGCGTCATCAGAATGAGCCAGCCCGACATAAACTGTTGGATATGGTTGGTGATTTGGCACTTGTAGGTCGACCTCTGAAAGGCCATATTATGGCTGCTCGTCCGGGGCATGCTGCAAATGTTGCCTTTGCAAAGAAAATCAAAGAGCAGATTAAGAAAGATAAAACACGTAAAAAAATAAAAGTTTACGATCCAAATATGCCAGCGTTGTATGATACTGTGGAGATTATGAAAATCCTTCCACATCGTCAGCCAATGCTCATGGTCGATAAGATTTTAGAATTAACCGAGACACATGTTGTGGGGTTAAAGAATGTGACCATGAATGAAGACTTATTTATGGGACATTTTCCTGGAGCTCCATTATTCCCCGGTGTATTGCAAGTTGAAGCAATGGCGCAGACTGGTGGTATCTTGGTCCTAAAGACTGTTCCAGATCCTGAAAACTGGTTAACCTTATTTCTCAAAATTGAGAATGCACGTTTTAAAGCACAAGTAACCCCAGGGGACTGTGTTATTTTTAGATGTGATCTCATGGAGCCGATCCGGAGAGGTATTGCTAAAATGAAAGGTGTGGCCATGGTGGGAGAGAAAATTGTCTGCGAGGCAGAACTTATGGCACAGATCGTAAGAGTAAATAACAACTAAAGAAGTATAGATGATACAGCCATTAGCTTATATTCATCCAGAAGCAAAGATTGCTAAAAATGTGGTCATTGAACCATTTGTAACCATTTACAAGGACGTTGTCATTGGAGAAGGTACTTGGATTGGTTCAAACGTGACCATTATGGATGGAGCTCGAATTGGAAAGAACTGTAAGATATATCCCGGTGCCGTGATTTCTGGTGAACCTCAAGACTTAAAATTTGATGGCGAGATTACAACAGCAGAAATTGGAGATAATACAACGATTCGTGAATGTGTAACAATCAATAGAGGAACCAAGGACCGTTATAAAACTGTCATCGGTAAAAACTGTTTGATTCAAGCTTACAGCCACGTTGCACACGATTGTGAAGTGGGTGATAATTGTGTTTTTTCGAATAATAGTACCCTTGCCGGACATATCACAGTCGGGGATTATGTTGTTTTAGCAGGAATGGTTGCAGTACATCAATTTGTGAAAATTGGTTCGCATGCATTCGTCACAGGAGGTTCTTTGGTGCGGAAAGATATTCCTCCATTTGTAAAAGCAGCCCGTGAGCCGATTTCATATGCAGGAATTAACTCTGTGGGATTGCGGAGAAGAGGTTTTTCGGAAGAACAGATAGCTGAAATTCAAAATCTTTACCGTATTCTATTTGTTCAGAACCGAAATCTTGCTAAAGCAATAGAAATTATTGAAGCTGAATATCAAGCAACAGAGATCCGTGATGAAATTTTGGATTTCATTCGGAACTCCGGAAGAGGTATCATGAAGGGATTCAACAATAGAGCGATGTAATAGCATTACTGATTTTTATAGCTTTGGAAATAACATTAAAGGATATTGGTCGAAGATATAACAGCGAATGGATTTTCAGGCATATTAACTATCGTTTTGAATCCGGAAAGAGCTATGCTGTCCTCGGACAGAATGGTTCTGGAAAATCCACCTTGTTGAAGGTTCTTTCTGGGAGCTTGTCATCTTCTGAAGGTGAATTGGTTTATACGAATGGGGAGAGCATCATTGGTATTGATCAGGTTTACCAACAATTGTCTATCGCTGCACCATATATAGAATTGATTGAAGAATTTACCTTGCGTGAGCTGTTCGATTTTCATTTTCAATTTAAAAGTTATCTTCGGGGTTTTGATAAAGAAAGTGTTTTAAATTTATTAGGGTTGGAAAGTGCTCTGGACAAAGAAATAAAGCATTTTTCATCAGGAATGCGTCAGCGGGTTAAACTGGTACTGGCATGTTGCTCTAATTCAAATTTAGTATTGTTGGACGAGCCAACAAGTAATCTGGATAGCGCAGGAGAGGAATGGTATCTGAATTTAATAGCGCGTACCAAGCTCGATTTTAGATTGTTTATTATCTGTTCAAATCAAAAAAAAGAATACGGATTTTGTGACGAAACAATTTCTATCGTCGACTTCAAAAAGTAGCGAATGAAATTTTTATAAAACAATTAGTTTTTGTATTTTTGACGACTCAATAATGAGATAACCGTTTAAAGTTCAATTCAAAGAATGGCTAAGGCATCAGAGGTAAAATCAGGAAATATTTTAAGATTTAACGGAGAGTTAGTCTCTGTAGAAGAATATATACACCGTACACCAGGTAATTTGCGCGCTTTTTATCAAGCAAGAATGCGTAACGTGAAGACTGGGAAATTAGTTGAATATCGTTTTAGAGTTGATGAGAGTGTGGAGATTGCGCGTGTTGAAACGAGTGATTACCAATACTTATACGAGGATGGCGAATTTTTCGTCGTGATGGACAACAACACATACGAGCAATTCAATATTCCTAAGTTTTTATTTGGTGATTCAGCGCGTTTCCTGAAAGAAGGAATGACTGTCATTATTGCTTTTGAAAGTGATGAGCCTATTATGGCAGAAGCACCGAAAAGTGTTGAATTGGAAATCACATATACGGAGCCAGCAGTGAAGGGAGATACTTCTACAAACGCTTTGAAAAAAGCTACTGTAGAAACAGGGGTAGAGATTATGGTGCCTTTATTCATTAACCAGGGAGAGAAAGTAAGAGTCGATACGCAAACAGGTAACTATATCGAACGCGTAAAGTAATATAAGATTTTAGGTTTAGGTTGATTATTCGGTCTTGATAGCGCTCGCTACAAGGCCGTTTTTTTTTGCCTGCTTCCGTCTATTTGCAGTTTCATTATCGAAAATTAGATCATTCATTTACTGGATGCGTTTCAGCTGAATGATGGAATAAAAAAATTATCTTTAAGCATGAAATCTAAAAAGGAATTAAGACAGGAGTTTAAGATGAAAAGATGCCAACTTTCCAAAGAAGATGAGGAAAGTCTTAACCATAAATTACTGTTGCAATTTCAAAAAATAGATCTAACAAAGGTTAGCTATATGCATGTTTTTCTTCCAATCCAAAAATATCATGAACCCGATACCTATCCCATCATAAATTATGTGAAGGAATTTTTTCCGAAGATCATCTTGGTCGTATCTCGCTCAAACTTTTCGGACTATTCTATGCAACACTATATCCTTGATCATCAAACGATTTTCGAGACGAATGAGTGGGGAATTCCGGAGCCTGTTTCAGGAATAGAAGTACGCCCTTCAGTTATTGATTTTATTCTAGTTCCTTTATTGGCGTTTGATGTTGATGGTCATCGCGTCGGTTATGGGAAAGGATTTTATGATCGTTTTTTTTCACTTTGTACGTTAGAAACCCAACGTGTAGGACTATCTTTTTTTGATCCAATCGGACGAATCGCTGATCGAAATGAACACGATGTTGTATTGACTAAAGCGATTACGCCAAATCGCATTTATAGTTTTAGTTCACATGGGCATGATACATCTTTCTAAAGATATTTAAGATGTCCGGAATCCCAGTTTAATGATTTATTTTATCGGATCAGCGTATTTCTCTTTTATCTGTATGTTGATTTTAATGTATGCTGATTTAATTAAAATTATTTTTTATTTTTAGTGAGAAATTCGATTTCTATGCCGTTATGCTGAGATTTTTTATTATACTTTTTTTTATAACGATAATTCCCAGTCGCGCTGTTTTTGGAATGGATATCATGGATTCTAATTCTTCTGCGGAAGAAAAGAACTTTTATGAGACAATTATCCGGGAATCACAGAAGTATCAGACTTCTAGTTCGGCATTGAGCATATACCTAACCCCATATTTTAATCAGGCTATTCGGAAAAATGACAATGCATTGCTCGCGATTTATTATTGCTTGTTAGCGGATCAATCTTTTGACAGTGAAGGTGGAAGAAATAGCTTTAGTGACAAATACTACCTAAAGGCACTCGACCTGGAAAAGGAGTATAATTATCAGAATGTCAAAGCTTGGGTAAAGGTGATGTACGGTTTTTATCTGTACAGATGTCTAAAAGCTTCTGAGGCACTTCCTCTGCTATTGGAGGGTGAAAAGGGCATAGAGGATATACCAAAGGATCTGGTGTTAGATCTGACACAAACATACAAAAAGCTTGGTTATTTCTTCGGCACTTTGGGCGACTATAGAACGGGAATTAAGTATTTGGAACTCGGCCAACAGCAAGAAGGTATCTCTCCAAAACTGAAAGCCGAGATTTTGGATAACCTTGGCTTATTGACTTTAAAAAGTGGTGGGGATACAGTGCAGGCGATGAAAAATTTTGAGATTGCCCAAAATCTGGCGCTTTCGGAGAAGGATTCTCTTCGCTATGCAAAGACTTTGGGTAATCAGGCACGGATCTACGAAGGAATGAAAGATTATCAGAAGGCATTGTCACTTTTAGATAAAGATCTGGAAATCTCGAAATCTCTGGGTAATAATAAAAATACCATTTTCGCTTTGATGATGCGGATTCGTTTGTGTATTTCTATAGGAGCAAATCGCGAAGTCCGTCAAATGATCAAGGAAACCGAACATCTATTGGAAGGAGCCGATGACAAAAAGACGATATTGGAGCTTGAGGGGCATAAGTTGAATCTTGCTGTTCAAAATGGTGACTTGAAGCAAGAACTAAATGCACGCCGGCGTATCGAACAACTCCAAGATTCATTGCGATTTCTGGATGGAGATCCCGTGTTGTCGCAATTGAAATTTATGGCTGACAAGCAAAAATATGCTGATAAACTATCTTTGGCTCAGGCGCTCATCAAAAAGAAACGTGCTGAAACGAGATTGTGGGTGACATTGAGTTTGTTTGTATTGGTATTATCCTTTTTTATTTATAATGCATTTCGATATCGTTCACGCAAGCGTATGCGGGAATATGAGTATCAGTTGTTGAATCTCAAGTACACCAAAGCCGAATTGGACAAGGAATTGATGAGTTCCAAAAGTCAGCTAGAGGAGTATATGGTATATCTCAAGCGTAATAATGAACAGATAGATCTTCTTTCTTCTATGCTTGATGAAATGGGGGAGAGACCTGTCAAAGACCGGGATGAACTTAAAACACTTTTGCAGTCTCATCTTATCACGGATGAGAAATGGCAGGAATTTAAGCTTCTGCTTGCTAAGGAGTTTCCGAACTTATTGCAAAATATTCAGGCTAAATTTCCAGATATTACCGAATCTAATCTGAGGGTGATTGTGCTTATGAAAATGGGCTTAAATAATAGAGAAGTTGCCAATGTTTTGGGCGTTACTCCTGATGCTATTAAAAAATCAATGCAACGTTTGAAAAAGAAACTTGGTGGACAGGCCGGTATATTGATGGAATATATTTCTGATAAGGAACTTGTCTAAAGGGGAATTTCTTATTCATCTCAACATTAAGAATGCTTTGCTGAAAGATCGTGATGCTTGTTTTCGCTTTTTATTACGTAATGATCCTACCAATGGCAGTCGAATCGAGCTGGGTGCCGGTTTTTCCAAAAAAGTAATGCATCGATATCAAGCACATATTTTGTCAAGTTGCTTCTTGGGGATGTCTACTGTCACCCTTCGGCTGGCAAAGGGATCTGATGGGGACCAAGTTAAGACCATGTTATTACCGAGTTCGACCTGTAAGCAGTTTGAGTGCACAGTGAGTCCACCTTGAGTCCACCTTTTACGGTGCTTTCACTGTGCCTGCATGTTTTTTACAAGTCGGGAGCGGGACGAGCATGGAGCGAACTTGTCCATAAGCTATTTACAACAAAGTCCCTTGAAAATTGCAAGATTTACAATTGTCATTTTACTCAAATTTGGAATTGTCCAAAAATCAACAAGATGCTTGATAACAGGGTTTTACTGTGGTGCCTTTAGGTATAGGAATAGATGATAATGGATTTATCAAACAACTAACACGGTTCTTCGTGTAAATTTTTCAACAAAAATAAACTGATTTTACCCAGCCTTGTTTCTTCAGAAACAAGGCGTAGCCTTTGCAAAAAGAGAAAGGATGCAAACAATCCAATCCACTATTATCAAAAAAATGACCGTCTCAATTCTTAAGACGGTCATATGAAGTGAAAAATTATAATGCTTTCTTGAGCTCAACGAGCTCCTATTTAATCCAAAGGATTTTCTTTCAGATTTTTTTCCCATGCCCATGCGGAGGCCATCATCTCATCGATGCCCAATGCAGCTTTCCAGTGCAATTGATCTGCCGATTTGGTCACGTCACCATATACTTTGATGATATCACCATCCCGACGTGGGCCAATTTCATAATTCAATTTTTGACCAGAAGCTTTCTCAAATGCTTTGATGGCTTCAAGTACCGAATAGCCGTTACCGGTTCCTACATTGAATACATCATATCGACCATTAGGGTTTCCTTTTTCCAATAATTTGATTGCAGCAACGTGTGCCTTTGCTAAATCGACCACGTGAATATAATCACGTACACAAGAACCATCAGGTGTGTCATAATCGTCTCCAAATACCATTAGTTTTTCTCTTTTTCCGATAGCGGTCTGCGTAATGAATGGTAATAAGTTTTGAGGTACACCATTTGGCAATTCGCCTATCAATGCAGACCCATGCGCACCTACTGGATTGAAGTAACGCAGGGCGATAATGTTATAGTTATCGTATGCAGTAGCTGTTTCTTCAAGAATCTCTTCGGCGATTTGTTTTGTATTTCCGTAAGGTGAAGTTGCTTTTTTTACAGGAGCACTTTCATTGACAGGAAGATAGTCTGGTTCGCCGTAAACTGTACAGCTTGAAGAGAATACAAAATTAATCGGTTTATTCCGATAAGACTCCAAGATGTTGATCAAGGAGAAGAAATTATTGTGATAGTATTTTAAAGGATTTTGAACTGACTCACCTACAGCTTTGGATGCCGCAAAATGAATAATCCCAGAGATATCGCTGTTATTTTTCACAAATTCATTTACCTTATTGGCATCACAAAGATCGAATTGATGAAATTCGGGTTTAATCCCGATGATTTTCTCTATTTGATCCAATATCTTGATATTTGAATTGGAAAGATCATCAACGATTACAGGAATATATCCTGCCTGATGTAGTTCGACAACTGTGTGAGAACCAATATAGCCTGTTCCGCCTGTGACTAATATTTTTTTGCTCATTATTTTTGATTATAGTATGTAAAGTCTTTATGTAATAAAGTTTCCAAAGGAATCTTTCTGTAAAAATCTATGGTTTTTTCTAAGCCTAATTTTCGGTCTATTTTGGGCTGCCAATTCAATTTTGTCTTCGCTAGACCAATATCCGGTTTACGTTGTTTAGGGTCGTCTATGGGCAATGGTTTATGGCTGATCATACTTGAGCTGCCTGTTAGTGCTATAATCTCCTGCGCCAGCTGTAATAGTGATATTTCGTCGGGGTTGCCTATGTTTATGGGTTGTATACAATCTGAATGCAACAATCTATAAATGCCTTCGATTTGATCATCAATATAACAGAATGACCGTGTTTGTGAACCATCACCAAAAAGGGTGATGGCTTCGCCTCGAATAGCTTGGGCTATAAACGTTGGGATGGCACGTCCGTCATTTAGACGCATTCTGGAACCAAAGGTGTTAAATATTCTTACGATACGTGTGTCCAGCCCATGCGCATTATGATAGGCCATCGTAATTGCCTCCTGGAATCTTTTGGCCTCATCATATACCCCTCTGGGGCCGACAGGATTTACATTGCCCCAATAATCTTCTGACTGTGGTGAGACCAAAGGGTCGCCATAGACTTCTGAGGTCGATGCTACTAATATCCGGGCTTGTTTTGCCCTAGCCAAGCCAAGGAGATTATGCGTACCTAAGGAGCCGACTTTGAGTGTCTGAATCGGGATTTTGAGGTAATCAACAGGACTGGCAGGAGACGCGAAATGGAGGATATAATCCAAATGTCCCGGAATATGCACAAATTTTGAAACATCGTGATGATAAAAGTCGAAATTCTCCAGCTTAAATAAATGTGCGATATTCTGTAGGTCTCCAGTGATCAGGTTATCCATTCCGATAACATCGTAGTCTTCGGCAATAAAGCGATCGCAAAGGTGGGAACCAAGGAAGCCTGCTGCTCCAGTGATCAAAATCCGTTTGCGATGTTTATTTTCCACTCAATGGTTCCTTATTAATGAAATGGGTTTGATATCTTTGACTAAGATAAACATTATTTTAACAACATGCGTTTGCTTTATTCAATTGGAATCTTTCTTTATGGACTCTTATTGCGTATTTTGGCCCCTTTTCATACCAAAGCGCGCCTTATGGTAACAGGGCGAAAAGACTGGTATTTGCGGATGAAACAATCGGTTGACTCTAGCCAAAAACATATCTGGTTTCACTTCGCTTCATTGGGCGAATTTGAGCAGGGAAGACCTGTTTTAGAAGCCGTAAAAAATAATTATTTGGACCATAAAATAATTGTAACATTTTATTCTCCTTCTGGCTATGAGATCAGAAAGAATACCAATCTGGCGGATCATGTTTTCTATTTACCTTATGACACTGCTCAGAATGCAAAGCTTTTTTTAGACCTGATCAATCCCTCATTTGCAGTCTTTACAAAATATGAATATTGGTATTATTATTTTGAAGGCTTACACAGCAGGTCTATTCCATTATTTCTTGTTTCGGCAATTTTTAGACCAGAACAGATTTTCTTTCAGGCCTATGGTACCTTTTTTCTGAAAATTCTGGGCTTTGTGACTTATTTTTTTGTTCAGAATGAGGAAAGCGTAGGTTTGTTAAAAGAATATGGAATCCGAAATGCGGGATTAGCAGGTGATACACGTTTTGATCGTGTGATTGACCTTCCTAAGGTTCGAAAAGAAATACCGTTGATAGCGGATTTTGTGGGAACGGCTCCTGTTTTGGTGGCTGGAAGTACCTGGCCTGAGGATGAAAAATTATTGAAAGAGCTGTTCCAGCAGTTTCCAGAATATAAGCTGATCTTAGCGCCACATGAGATCAATGAGGCCCACATTGTCAGTATATTAAATCTGTGGCCTGAAGCGCTTCGTTTTTCAAAAATGGCGGAATATGAGGCGGTAACTTTAACGGAAGCAAAAGTATTGATCATAGACAATATTGGACTCTTGTCTTCTTTGTATTGTTATGGTCAGGTCGCTTATATCGGCGGCGGATTTGGTTTGGGAATACATAATACGCTCGAAGCGGCAACCTATGGAATGCCTGTGCTGTTTGGTCCCAATTTTAAGAAATTCCAAGAAGCGAAAGATCTGATTGAACAGGGGGGAGGTTTTTCATTTGCTGATAGTAAGGGGCTTATGGATGCCTTTGGACGATTGCAGGATCAATCAAAACGTGTAGAAGCAGCGAAATCCGCCCGTCAATATGTACAGCAAAAAGCGGGAGCAACACCCATTATCATGAAATATTTGAAGAATGCCAACTTATAAAATATAAAGAAAGCTGCTCCAAAGTTAAAAGCAAACTAGCCGAGAATTGAATAGCTGAAAAAGAGACGCTAAGAGTAGACGAACAAAATTAAAGAAAAATAGGATATCAGATCATTTTGGATACCCTATTTTAATATTGAAAATTGGATTCTAATAGTAGGTATATCTTCTTACACCCGCAATATGCCGCGATAAACGCATAACTTGATGGGAATAACCATACTCATTATCATACCATACATAGAGTACAATATTTTTACCATCAGCTGAAACAATGGTTGCTGGTCCATCAATGACAGCGGCTGCTGTTGTACCTATAATATCGGTAGAGACAAGCTCATCATTGCTTGAGAATTTAATCTGTTCGACAAGATTGCCTTCCAATGCACTCGTTTTTAAGAGTGCGTTTATTTGTTCCCAAGATATGGCTGATGTCAATTCTAAATTTAATATGGCTAAAGACCCATTAGGGACAGGTACCCGGATTGCGTTGGAGGTGAGTTTGCCTGTTAATGGCGGGAGGACTTTTGAAACAGCACTTCCAGCCCCAGTCTCCGTAATGACCATGTTTAACGCTGCAGCACGACCTCTTCTGGATTTTTTGTGCATATTATCTACCAGATTTTGATCATTCGTATAGGAATGGATAGTTTCTATATGACCTTTCAGGATACCTATTTTCTCTTCGAGGACGGCCAAAACTGGCGCAATAGCATTTGTGGTACAGGAGGCTGCTGAAAAAATAGCATGTTCTTCCAGATCTATCGTGTTTTCGTTTACACCATAAACAATGTTGGGTACCCCTTTGCCAGGTGTTGTCAACAATACTTGCGAAGCGCCTTTAGAGGCTAAATGGCGGGCAAGTTCTTTTTCATCACGAAAGGCACCTGTATTATCAATAACCAAAGCATTATTGATGTCGTA
The DNA here is from genome assembly GCF_059420745.1 of Sphingobacterium sp. GW821-FHT03E03. Classification (NCBI taxonomy): domain Bacteria; kingdom Pseudomonadati; phylum Bacteroidota; class Sphingobacteriia; order Sphingobacteriales; family Sphingobacteriaceae; genus Sphingobacterium; species Sphingobacterium sp. GW821-FHT03E03. Next base: position 231,257 of record NZ_JBWKUH010000003.1, on the reverse strand, counting down.
TGTTGTATAATCAATATCTTCAGGTTGCTTAGCGGAGATAACGCTGACTGTGATCCCATTAATAATCAGCGCATTTTTTTCATGATCGGTATAAACCTCACCCTCAAATTCCCCATGTATGGAGTCACTTTTCAAAAGAGCAGCCCTTTTAAGCAATGATTTGGCATCGTTAGGGTCCCTAGTGACTATTGCGCGTAGACGAAGTTGCTTGCCAGAACCCGATTTATTAATGAGTTCGCGTGCGAGTAGACGGCCAATACGACCGAAACCATAGAGTACAACATCACGGGGTGTTAATTCCTGCCACTCGGTGATTCCCTCTAATTCATTGAAAATAAAAGAAGACAAATCCTCCGCATTGATCTGGTCGTTTGTGGCTTTAGTTGCAAGTTTACCGATATCAATTCGAGCGGGAGCTAGATTTGATTTTTCCAATACACGAGCAACATTCAATAGATCAAATATGGTCAGTATATTGCCGGAAAGGATAGTACTTTCCCGGAGGTGGTTGAGAATCACACTTACTTTTTCATCAACCAGCTGCTCTCTGAACAGAACGAGCTCAATGGCCTGGTTATACCAAAGATTACTAATGATTTGAATCAGTTCAATAGCTGCATTTTGCTGTTCTCTGTAACTTTTGATTTCTAGATCAAAAGAAGGACTATGTAACATAATATTTTTATAATAGATTATGTTGCAAACATAGTACAAACAAAACTAAAAAAGCGATTTGATTTTCATTTTCGTAATTATTTAAATTAAAAGACGCTTACTATTGTTGTTTTGATAATTTTATTGGCTGTTTTATTGTTAATTTTCAATAATAAATAATTCGGACATGATATGGTCTGCCATTAATTTACCAGAATCTGTTAATTTTAATTTATTATTGTCTAAAATTAATTGCTGCTGCTCGAGAAATGGTGCGGCATCTTCTATTATCTTGCTTTTAACAGTGTAATCAAAATTCTTTTCTAACAGTTCCAGATCAAGCCCCCACATGGTGCGAAGTGAGGTCATAATACACTCATTAATCTGATCGCGTACAGATAGATGCTCGATTTCTAAAGGGAGCTGGTTGGTTTGTATCGAGCCGATATACTTGGCGTTATGGGCAATATTCCAAGATCTGGAATGGCCATTGAATGAATGGGCAGATGGACCGATGCCAAGATAATGCTTGCCTTTCCAATAATTTGTATTGTGACGTGCATATAAACCATTTTTAGCAAAATTGGAAATTTCATATTGTTCATAGCCCGCACCTTTCAATGTTTCGATCAGCAGATTCATCTGATCGGCTGCCTGATCTGAATCAATGGCAGGACTCATGCCCTTCTTGATAAAATGATCTAGTGCTGTTTTGGCTTCAACGGTCATTGAATAAGACGAAATATGGGGGATTGCATAATCGATCAGTTGTTGCATATTGTAGCGCCATTTTTCATCGGTCAACAGGGGGTAGCCATAAATAAGATCACAGGTGATATTCTCAAATCCTGCATCTTGTACACGCATGATTGCTGCGGATGCTTCCTGTCTGGTATGCGCCCGATTCATCCATTTCAGATCTTCCTCGAAAAAAGACTGTACTCCTATACTGAACCTATTCACGGAAGTTGATCTTAATGCATTCACTTTTGCAGCACTGAGGTCATCTGGATTAGCTTCCAACGTAATTTCAGCATGATTACTGATGTCAAATTGTTTGGCAACAGCATCAATGATCCTTGAGATTTCGTCCGCCTCCAATAGTGAGGGCGTCCCACCACCAAAATAGATGGATTCAACTTTTCTGTCTTCCAAATAGGGAGACCTAAGTTCTATTTCTCGCAAAAGGGCGTTAACCATTTCGGTCTTGTATTGTAGTGAAGTACTAAAATGGAAATCACAATAATGACAAGCCTGTTTGCAGAATGGGATATGGATGTAAATCATGGCTACAAATATACCAACACTGGACCAACTTCGGAGTTTATTCACATTTTTTCTTCCACTTGGGAAGTCGTTCTCCCTATCCTTTTGGATGTTTTATATTGGCGAGCAAAACCCCGTGTTATGTCACGTCGATGTTGAATGGGGTTATTTTTAGAAATAGTCTTTTAAAAATAGGAGATAAAGAGTTTGACAACAAAGGAGTTATTTTCTATCTTGATGATCAGATTCATTTTATATAATCAAAAAACCAATCTTATGAAAATATCTTCCCGTCGTGACTTTCTGAAAAATGTCATTGGTGCATCGAGTATGCTACTGCTTTCACAGCAAGGATTTGCTGTGGATAATCAGTATGAAGAAGCATTTATCGATAAGTTGCTCCCAGCACCAAAAGGAGGTGGATTTGCGATGGCGGATTATTGGATATGGGATCCTTCAGTGATTAAGGGGGAAGATGGTAGATATCATATGTTTGCTTCACGCTGGAGCAAAAAATATGGCTTTGGTAATTGGGTGACTAATTCCGAAGTGGTGCGTGCGATTGCTGATACACCAGAGGGGCCTTATGAATTTGTAGAAGTGGTATTGCCTGCCCGTGGGAAAAAGTATTTTGATGGTTGTACAACTCACAATCCTCGGATCGTTAAAAACGGTGACTATTATGTGCTTTATTATTTTGGAAACAATTATGACGAGCCCAATCCTAGTTATTCCGAGAATGTTTGGGAATCGGGACTGGGGCAGAAAGCCTGGATGCATAAACGTATCGGGATGGCCTATTCAAAGTCGATATCAGGTCCTTGGAAGCGCGTCGATCAGCCCATTTTGAATCCGAGGCAGGGTGAATGGGATACTTCCATAACATCCAATCCTTCTCCGGTTGTTTTGCCAGATGGAAAGGTATATCTGATCTATAAATCATCACCTGTGAATTATAATCCCCCTTTGCTATTGGGGGCAGCGCAAGCTGATTCGTTCTTGGGGCCATATCATCGTTTGTCTGATAAACCTATTTTTTCTTTCCATACCGATCAAAATCATGAAAATGATGTAGAAGATCCTTTCGTATGGCATAATGGTCAGCATTTTGAATTGATTATGAAAGATCGCTATGGCAAAATCTGTGGGGAAGAGGGGGGCGGTATCCATGCATATTCGAAAGATGGAATCGATTGGCATCTGTCAAAAGCCGTCAAAGCCTATTCCAAGACGATCCGTTGGAATGATGGTACTGTCAGTCATCAAGCCAATTTTGAACGGCCGTTTTTACTATTTGAAAATGGAAAACCGACACATCTTTTTGCGGCTACAGGAGATGGATCCGAGTCTTATCAATTTGAACGGACCTGGAATATGGTTATTCCGTTGAAGGGATAGTATATAGGATAACAACGCGCCCTTCAACTGAGGCAGACTAAAAAAATAAGCCCCAATAAATTCCGATTTATTGGGGCTTATGCGTACCTCGAAAGCAGATTATTATAGCAATCTGCTCTAATGTTTACTTTCGATATTTGGATTAGCGTGTAAGGCTATTGTTTGCTGATTCCACATCCGCAAGTCGCAGCGATGGATCTATTGTGATTGTTTTTGGTGCCTTATTGACTGAAATTTTATATTCAGGGTTCGTCCAGAACCAATCCTTTAGTACAGTGCGTTTTATATCCTTATAGATCTCAAAGTTTTCCTCCGGTTTTTCACCGCGCATTTCACGTAAAGGAATGTAAAATAGTTCTTTGCTTCCATCTTGATATTCTACAAGTATATCGAGTGGCATCGCAAAGTTTGATTTATTGAGCAGTTGAATTTCTGAGTCAGTTACATGGCCAATTGCATAATCAATTTGGCGTGTCGTATTGATGAACAAATTGAAATACCATTTTAGGTTTATTCCGGATACATCCTCTGCAACACGCTTGAAATCATTAGGTGTAGGATGTTTGAATTTCCAGATGTCGTAGAATTTCAAAAATGTTTTCTCTAGATTTTCCTGACCGATAATGTAGCCTAATTGTTCCGCTAACACAGCACCCTTATTGTAAGCTTCATTACTATACCCATAATTCGTGTTGTAATAATCCGCAAGCAGACTCATCGGCTCTTCCTTGCCTGAAAGCGCTAATTTATAATAAGCCCGATAGGCATCGATAAGTGGATTGGATGCAATGGCTCCTCGTTTTTCGAAGAGATGCTGCATCGCCAATTCTTCCACATAGGAAGTAAATCCTTCGTCAAACCACTCATCTACGGTTTCATTAATTCCAAATAAATGTTGGTACCAGGAGTGAGCAGATTCGTGGAAGATAACACCAACAAGGCTTTTCAGATTACGGCCTCCAGTAATTAAGGTTGCTGTTCCATATTCCATACCACCGTCACCGCCTTGGATGATGGTGTAAGTTGGCCATGGGTACGTACCAAACTTAGCACTGCAAAAATCGAAAAATTCGGTAGATAGACCCAGGGCTGATTTCCAATTTGATATAACTTCCTTGTCGGTTGGGAGATAGACCGTATAAACTTTTATTCCATTTTTGCTGGAAGCTGAGTCTACCACAAATTTGGGATCCGCCGCCCATACAAAATCATGGATATTTTGGGCTTTGTAATGCCATGTAGCCTTACCATTGTTGGCTTTTACTTTGGCTTTTGCCTGATAGCCTTTTACCTCATCTGGGTTTTGAAGAACACCTGATGCACCGACAACATAATTCTTGTTGAGGTGTATAGTGACGTCAAAGTTGCCGAAAGGCGCTATAAACTCACGACCGATATATTCATCGAGATGCCAGCCAAATTCATCGAATTGTGCCATCTTCGGATACCATTGTGCCATAGAAAGCGCTACACCTTCTGCCGAATTGCGGCCTGACCTCCGGATCTGTTCAGGTACCTGTGCAGTCCATTCTATATTAAAATTAGCTGTTTCTCCGTCCTGGATCGCAGTGGGTAGGGTGACTTCTAGTATGGTACCATCAATCTTATAGCTTGTATTGACCCCATTCATGCTGAGGCTTTTGATTTTTTGGTAACCGATCTGGTTAGGTTGTAAGGTTTCGATACGGCTTTGCAATATTGGTTTTTCTTTGGTGCCAATATTTGATACCATTCGCTTATCTGGATCGCTGATATTTTTCAACCGGTAATCCATCATTGATCCTGGTTGGAAAGCGTTAAAATATAAATGAAAATAGACTTTTTTTAAGGATTGGCCTGAATTGTTGCTATATTTCAAAGCCATTTTTCCATCATATTGATAAGCTTTTTCATCCACGTTGACATTCATTGTATAGTCAACCTTCTGCTGCCAGAATCCTTTTCTCTGGGCCTTTACTTCCTGTCCCCCAATATTTATGACACATATAAGTGCTAGAAAGGACAATATTTTGATTTTCATGTTCCAAACTTACAAAATTGTCTCAAGAAATGCCGATTAATCAGCCCAATCCAGATAAATGTCATCAAATCTTGACGAAAAGCGATTTGATTATTAATAATTGGCTTGGTTTTGGTTAGAAAATTTATCTATTGAGTTAACAAATATTACAAATAAATTTATGGAAAATCTGTATTATAAGCCTTCGGGGAAGGTGCCTGCTTTCGCATTAATCGGTTCGCTTGTGTTAGGTATTGTAGGATCAATTATTTTGGCAATTGTCTATATCGCCTTACAGTGGTTTATTCCGATTGTCTATTTTAATGTCTTTATCACACTTGGATTTGGAGCAGGACTGTTTTATCTGCTTAATTTTTGTTTCAAACAATGGAAACTCAGGAATAAAGGTGTTGCGATTATCATCACATTGATCGTTGCTATAGTTGGTTTTTATGCACAGTGGGCTTTGTTTGTTTCGTTGATGTATAATGCTGAAGGCACCATGGGTGGAGACACCTGGGTGAAATCTTCTTTTAGCCTAGAAGGCTTTAAAGCGTTTTTTATGCATCCATCTTTTATCTGGGAGGCACTACAGGGGTTAAATGAGGTGGGTACATTTACATTGAAGAAATCACCTGTTTCTGGAGCGATGCTTTGGGTAGTATGGGGGATCGAAATGGCAATTATCCTTATTACGCCAATCATCATGGCTTTTCGAGGTATTACCATTTATCCTTTTTCAGAGAAAGATGAAATCTGGATGAGCAAACGGATTTTGCCGGGAAGATTAAAATTTGTTGAGGACAAAGATACGATGGCGAACGCATTGGCCAATCATGATTTTGCCTATGTCTATGATCATCTCTCCGATGAAGAAGAGCATTTTTCTTTTGCGACTGCCGAAGTTTATGAATCAGATACCGATGACCATCAATATCTGACCATCTATAATCATCAATTTGTGGAGAAGAAAGGGAAGATGGAAGAAAAGAAAGATGAGGTCATTGAATTCTTGCGAATTAACAGGAATAGCTTATAGAAGCAGCGGAATGACTGAAATCATGTAAAAATAAAATAGCTCCAGGATTTATTTCTGGAGCTATTTTATTCAGCAGGCTATTTAACTAATAGACCACCTTTTGCTTTCCAGTCATTGATGGACGCACTATATATTTTAATGTCTTTAATTCCATTTTTAGCTAAGATCGAGGCTGCAATTGTCGCCCTGTCCCCAGATTGACAATGTAGGTATAATTCTTTTTTGCGATCAATTTTGTCTAGATTGTCTTCAATTGTTCCAACAAAGAGATGTGTGGCATGTGGTAGATGCCCTGCAGTAAATTCGGCTGTATTCCTTACATCTAGAATCTGAGCGTTGGGATTTTCAAGGGCATCATTCATTTCCTGGAATCCGATAAGCTGTTGTTGTTCCAAAGAAATTCCCAATTGAGGAATGGCATCAGCTGTAATATATCCGACAACATTGTCAAGACCAATACGCATTAACTTACGTGCAATTTCGTCCTGTTCGTTTTCATCCATGATAAGAATAAATGGCTTTGTGTAATTCAGTATCCAGCCGGCCCAGGTATTGAATGTCCGATTATGTTGTATGTTGATACTGTTGGGAAGATAACCTTTCGCAAAATCAAATTTATGTCGTGTATCAATAACCGTGGTGCCTGACAGATACAGTCTAGTGAACTCTTCCCTCGAAAGTTTGGTGTACAGAGGTACACTAGTTTGTAGCGGGCGCATAATTTTGTTAAGTTTCTTCATCATAGCAAAATAGCGCGGCGGCTCAGGCTGTCCATCTAAAAGTTCCGCAACAAAATCACTTTCATTATTTTGATATTGAAATGCCCAGTTGCGTATCCGTTCATAACCAACGGTTGAACTAGGTACAGCACCCAATGCTTTACCACATGCTGATCCAGCGCCATGGGCAGGCCATACCTGAATATAATCGGGCAGTGTCAAAAAATGCTGTAAAGACTTAAACATCTGCTGTGCACCAACTTCCTTGGTACCAATGAGTCCAGCGGCATTCTCCAAAAGATCTGGACGGCCAATGTCTCCAACAAATACAAAATCACCTGTAAATATCATCACCGGATCCATTGTTGCTGGCGTATCAATTAAAACAAAACTAAGGCTCTCAGGAGTATGTCCAGGGGTATGGAGCACCTTAAAAATTAGATTTCCAAGATGGATCTGATCACCGTCTTTTAATCCGATATGGGGAAACTCATATTGCCAATCTTTGCCCCCTTCGTCGGAAAGGTAACATTGGGCGCCTGTTAGTTCAGCTAATTCCAATGTTCCGGAGAGATAATCAGCATGGATATGTGTTTCGGCAATATGTGTAATTTTTAAATTGTTTTTTGCTGCAATCTCTAAGTAAGTATCGACATCTCTTTTGGGGTCAATTACTAGGGCAACACCTTTGGCTTGACAGCCAATTAAATAACTTGAATGTGCTAATGATGACTCGAAAATATGTTGAAAAAACATAATATATGATTTTTAGTGATTTACGAATTGAATGATTTCGAAAGTAAGAATTAGGATACCGATACTGATCAGGAAATAACCAAAGATCCCCTGTAGTCGTACCACCTCCAATTTGTCTTTCCATTTGGAACCAATCTGAAGGCCTATTAAAGTGATTAACGTAAAAGTAAGCAATATCGGCCAATTCATGTGGTTCAATAGCTGGTAGTTTGCAACCAGACCAAAGGACGCGTTTAACCCGATGATGAATAGCGATGATGCGATAGCCTGTTTTAATGGAATTCCCAAAAGGAGCACCAACGATGGTACAATAATAAAGCCGCCTCCGGCACCGACAAGTCCAGTCATGACGCCGACAAGCAGACCCGCGATAATTATTTTGAGGACTTGACCAATATGCATCGTGACAGCAGGTATTGCGACCTGTTTCCTTCTGCAGATCATTGCTAGAGCGGAAATCAGGATAACAATCGAAAACAGCAGCATAATAATATGATTTCTGGAGATCGCTATTTCCGCAAGATGAAATTGCGCTGGTATGGGAGCCAAGAGGTGGCGCTTGGTCAAATAGACCGACAGTAAAGACGGAACCAAAAAGAATGCTGTAGTTTTTAGATCTATCTCGCCTCTAGTCAGGGGTTTAATTGAGCCGATTATGGCCAGTATTCCAATGGAAAACAGGGAATAATCAAGCGCATATTGGGGCTCAATATGAAATAGGTATACGAAGATCGGTAGTGTTAAAATACTGCCGCCACTCCCCATCAAACCCATTGATAGCCCAACCAATATCGCCAATAAAAAGCCAATTATAAATAGTAGTTCCATTTTTGCTAAATCAAATGCTATCGTTACACCCACAGACTCATGATCGTCTATTGTCGGCCTAATGAGGCAGCTTGTGTCTAAGTAAACCATAGATCCATGTTCCCAGGATGGCGAAGATCAGTACAATACCCAATGTCCAATAACCTGAGCCGATCAATGCAAACATAGGCCCCGGACAAGTTCCTGACAATGCCCAGCCCAATCCGAAAATGGTGCCACCGACGAGATAGCGTGTGATACTTTTGTCTTTGGCCTGGAATGCGATCTGCATCCCATTGCTGTCTTTAATCTGTTTCCGTTTGATAATTTGTACAATGATAATCGCTGTTGCGAGTGCCGTACCGATCATACCATACATGTGGAAGGAGCGGAACTGAAACATCTCATAAATGCGATACCATGAAGCTGCTTCTGATTTGTATAAAATGATCCCAAATAAGATCCCGATCAATATAAATTTTACTGCTTTCATTTATGCGAAGATTAAAGGAAATAAGAAGTGAACCATGATGATGCCACCTATAAAAAAGCCAATGACAGCAATTAATGAAGGGAGCTGGAAATTGCTGAGTCCTGAGATGGCGTGTCCTGAGGAGCAGCCTCCGGCATATCTTGTCCCGAAACCAATCAATAGTCCGCCAATGCTTAGAATTAGAAACTGAAATAAAGAGCCATTAAAAATAAAGATAGATTCGGGAAGATAGCCCTGTAGATGATCTATTATTCCCAGTTCCTTTAAATCAGCGACACTTTTTGCATTGATTTGCGCAGCGGAGCTGTCACTTAAAAAGTAATGGGCAATGAATCCTCCAATGGCGGTCCCGAGTACTACAAGAAGGTTCCAGGATTGCGTCTTCCAGTCGAAGCGAAAAAAAGAGGATGATTTACCGGCACCTAATACCGTACACATCGTCCGCAGATTATTCGACATGCCGAAATCTTTTCCTTGTTTTAGCAATAAGTACATGACTAATGCAATTAAAGGCCCTGAAATATACCAAGGCCATGGTTGTTTGATGTATTCCAATAACATAGCTTGTTCTTAAGTTATATGACAAAGGTACATACCGCTATTACAAAAAACGGTAACAAATGTTACCGTGGAATGTATGCTATTACATATCGTAATACTCAATATTAGCCTCTTTGATTGCTTGGGTCAATAAGGGTAGATCATCCTCTTTCTGAAATAACTTATTACGCCAGGTACGAAAAGCGGAACCTTTGTTTTGGTTTATGATAATCAAATTGCCGCCGGAGCGTCTGAGATTTCGAATATGTGAAATGTTGCTCAATGGGAATTCAACTGTTTTTTTTGAATTGCTGACGGTGAGTGTATCTGCATCCAACCGCCATGTGGAGTCCAGAGTAGAACACTTGATGGCAAAATACAGTGCAAGGGGAACCATCAAAAGAGCGATGATTATTTTATAAATTTCTTGAATCGGAACTTTCGACATCCCTATCCCTATCAATAGAATCGAGGTCAATAGAATAAACATGTATTTCCCGCGATGCAATGTTGAAAGATAGAATGTTTGTGGATTACTCTTCATACTTTTTTATAAACTTTCCTTTTGCATTAATATAGTAAAAATTCTCGAGGTCCTCGCTGACCAAGGCTAATCCATTTTCATAGGGTTGTGCATTTTGGAATTTAAAAGGAATGACTACTTTGCCACTGTAGTCGATATATCCATACTTGTTGTCTTTAAAAACCAATAGTAATTTCTCGCCAGCAAAAGATAAATATTCCTGACCTGTAGGTAACAATTTTTTGCCGGATTTGTCAACTAACTGATAGGTTAGATTTTCGATAATCAGTGCTAGATTGTCGCGATACTCTGCAATAGTTTCGTATTTCGCAGGAATCAATACGTTCCCTTTTAGATCGAGTACACCAGTAAAGTCTCCTTCGTTATATAAGGCATAACTTAAACTTGGGACGGAGATGAAATCATATTTTGCAGCGAGCAATAATTTGCCGCTGTTATCCAACAGGCCATACTTCTGATCTTTCATAAATACTAATGGCACACCTTCCGTATCTAAACTTAACGATTCGTACTGACAAGGGATAACTTCTTTTCCCTGTAAGTCGATCAAGCCAAACATTTGAACTGTATCGGTGACGATTGCATAATCACCTACGTAAGCGTAGATGGAAGCATATTTTGCTGACGTGAGTTTATTGCCTAAGCTATCCTGTACTCCAAAAAATTCAGTATTGGGATCTTGATACCAAGATAAATGGTCATTTAGAGCAGAGTCAGTCGTAGTTTCTTCTGCTTCTCCTTCTTCGTAACCTTCTGGAATTTCGAATAATGCCGTATCGTAAGGGACTTCTTCAACTTTAGTAGCTTGGATTCCTAAACCTTCGGCGCCGATAGATAGCGCTGCTCCAGGTACTTTTTCTAGATAATCGTAGGTTCCCCAATATAATTTAGGCAATTGCTCTGCATACCAGACTGTGATTTCAGTCTGTTTATCCTTACTGCCTGCTAGATTAAATGTTGCTTTTTTGCAAGATAGACCTGCAATAACTTTCTTTTCATTCGGAATTAAGCTCATTTCAAAATCACTTGAGTAAGCGTAATCTCCATCCGCTGATGTTTCAATAAGCTTACCGGAAGCAAGATCCGTTGAAGTATATGTTTTGCTATTTTCGTCGATCAGATAAGAAGTCTCGTCTTTGATATTGCTGATCTGTATGGATTTTCCAAACAGCAAACTTTCTACACGCATTTGGTCCTTACAAATATAGGCATGCATCAATGCCTCTCCGTTTCCGGCCAAAATTTTGATAAATTCCGAAGCTGATGTATCTGTGCCTGTTTCGGGGTCTGCAAACTGATAGGTTATTTTAAAGACCTTCTGTTGAGCTGAACTGGTTTTAACAAAAACTAATGTGAAAAAGGCTATGCAAAGGAAAAAATGTTTCATTGGATATACAAATTAGAATACGAAAGTATTGAAAATTGGCTGGTTTGTGAAATAATCTTTTGCCGATTGGGAAAAATCATGCAGAAATTTTGATATTATTGTATTCAAATGCCATATTGTAAAATTAGGTGATGCTATTAGGCAGAAAAATAATAAGTGTGTTTTTATCATCACAAAAATATCATATAAAAGTCAAGAATTTGTGAATTTAATGGCATTCAGTAGCTTAGGTAAGACGAACGGCGATATTTTTGTATTTTACAAACCTTAAGTTTACTTTTTAAAACAATATCTGTGGAACTACTGCTTATAGAAGATGAACCGTCGGTCATATCCTTAATAGAAAGAGGGCTAAAGGAAGAAGGCTATAACATTAGCATTGCAATGGATGGCTATACTGGTTTGAAAATGGCCGGATTAAATCATTATGATCTCATTTTGCTGGATGTGATGCTGCCGGGGATGAATGGTCTTGATGTATGTAAAAACATCCGTATGTCCAATAATGAAGTCCCGATTATTATCCTCACTGCACTGAACCAAACCGAAGATATTGTGGAGGCTTTTGAACGTGATGCGGATGACTACTTGACCAAACCGTTTCGCTTAGAGGAGCTAAAGGCTCGTATAAATCGCTATAGCCGCAAGTCCAAAACAGTGACCGAACAAAAGAACGTCTTGACATTTGATGACCTGCAACTGGATCGAGATAGCAAATCTGTTCAACGCGGGGAATTTCCAATCATACTTACGGCCACCGAATTCCGCTTATTGGAATTCTTGATGCTCAATCGTAATAAGGTATTGACACGAATAGACATCCTAGAGGAAGTATGGGGCATGGATGTCGATCTAAGTACCAATGTCGTGGATGTCTATGTCAACTATTTGCGTAAAAAAATTGACAAGCAATTTGCCCGTAAACTGATCCATACAGTTATTGGTATGGGCTATGTCATCCGTCATGAAAATTAGAACCAAGATCGTACTCTTATTTTCTATCATCAGCACGCTTCTGCTTGTTGTCTTTGCCTTGTACGTCTCTTATTTTACCTACGATAGCCTGCAGACCAAGTTTTTTCATCGGTTAGAAGAAAATGCTGTCATTGTCGGTGATCATATTGTCAACCAGAAGGAAGAAAACAAGGAACTCTATATTCAAGTAAAACGTAAATACCTAAAGCAGTTATCTGAAGGGACAGATCATTTGCTGCGGGTGGTGAAAGGCAGCGACAGTATTCGGTTTAAACCTAACTTACCTATGCCCATGAGCTTCTATAAGGAGGTCATTAAGAACGGCAAAGGTAGGTATATGCACAACGAAACTGCATTTGTTGCGGTATTCTTTAACGACAATCTCCATCATGACAATCTTATTGTCGTATCAGAAGGTATAGATGAGTATGGACATGACGAGCAGCGTCACCTAGACCGTACCCTGATAACAGGTGGGTTTTTAGCCATTTTACTGATTATCCTCATGTCATTTTATTTTGCTGACCGGCTGCTCAAGCCAATAAAGGATATCAACCGTGATTTAGGAAAGGTGGATATTTCAAATCTGGACTATAGACTTTTCAGTAAATTCAGTAACGCCAAAGATGAACTTGGCGTACTGATCGCGAACCTGAATTCTATGCTCAATCGCCTGGATATTTCTGTGCAGTCCCAACAGAGTTTTATCGGTAATGCATCTCATTCATTAAAAACACCCTTGACCATTATTGGTGGTGAAGCGGAACTTGCACGCAATCTGATCCCCAAGGAACACGAAGCCTACTATTCATTGGAAACGATTGCGAAGTATGCGGATAAGATGGAACTCATTATCAATAATCTCCTTCAATTATCGCGTATGGGCTTTAAAGGGGAGGTAGATAATAAAGTGCTCATTCGCATCGACGAATTGCTCTATGAAATTTATAAAGCTGAACGAAGCATATATAAGGATTTTAGGTTGTCTTTTGATCTTACTCAAATCCCTGAGGATAGCGATGAGTTGACCGTGTTTGCTAATCCCGATCTATTCTATATTGCATTTAGCAATATTATCTCCAATGCGTACAAATATGGTAATGGTGAGCAGGTACAGGTCGCTATTAGTTGTGATGACCGAAATATTACAATTAAAGTATTTGATAAAGGGATCGGAATTCCGCAGAAAGATCAGCCCCATATTTTTACTTCGTTTTATCGTGCTTCCAACGTAGGGGATATCTATGGAAATGGCCTTGGGCTTGTTTTAGCCAAGAATATCTTTGATCTTCATGCTGCGGAACTCAGCCTTTATTCTGCAGAAGGCCAAGGCACCCAAGTTGTTGTCACGCTGCCTAAAATCGCTTTCTAATCTCATTTTAATCTCATCCTTATTCCATTTTTAATTTGCTGTGATATACTTGTGCCAGAGATAGGTATATCATATGAAACCATCATGATTTATTCAAGCATATGACTGAATAAATCTGATAGCTTCATCACGAATAAAAAGCGATTTAAAACGGATGAAAAAAACACTTTCACTTATTACAACCTTGGGTTTGGGCATTGCGACATTACAGGCGCAGGAACAGACTCCAACAGATTCCATTCCAGCAGAAAGAAATAGCTTATTATCCAGAGGTAGTTTATTGTCAAAAGAACCAACCAGGGCGAAATCATTTCAACTGGATGTTTTGCTGCGTGCAGGTCTGCAGACTGATAATAGCGATGGCTCCGGCCAGGCAAAAGCAAATCTGGACGATGCACGTATCTTGATGAGTGGCGATTACAACGAGCAACTTTCTTATAAAGTACGTTTTCGCCTGAATAGATCATTTGCACCGACCAGTCAGGACAATGGATCAAGGGCATTGGATATGGCCTATATCAAATACAAGTTTGGAAAGGATCTGAAATGGTCCGTTACAGCGGGTAAGCAGAGCGCTATAGTGGGTAGCTATGAGTTTGAAAATAACCCTATTTACGAATATAAATTCACGGATTATGTTGATCGTATTTTGAATTTATTTGTGGTAGGGGGAACATTGTCCTATGAAGTCAATCCTAATCATTCCTTACATGCACAAGTTTATAATACTACAAACGATAGTTTTATGGATGTGCATACCAAGAGTGGTTTTGCTGTAGGTGATTTGGAGCGATCTGATGTGCCAATGGGAGCTTACTTTACTTGGGTAGGAGCCTTTATGGATAAAAAAATCAATACGAAATGGTCCTATAATATCTCTCAGTTTGCGAAGGGACATACCAATCATTCCATCTCTTTGGCAAACAAGTTTAAAACGCCGAAGCAAATGGTCTATTTAGACCTGCAATATTCTTACCTGGGTGTTGATCATGCCTTGATTGCATCATCAGCAATCAATGACTTTTATGGCCGCACGGGGACAGGACGCATCTTGGCAAAGGATGTCAATTACGCTTCAGCAATTGTACGGTATGATCAGTTTTTAAGTGAAAAATGGGAGGTAGCTCTGAAAGGAGGTTATGAGACTGCCGGATCAAGAGATGACGATCAACTTGGTAAGAATTTCCGTCAAAACTGGACATACTTTGCCACCCTACAACATAAGCCCTTTCATAATCAGGATTTGCGATTTTACCTTGGTTATGTAGGTAATACAGTAAACTACAAGGGACACATGAATATGGGTAAAAGTCAATATAACCGTGTTGCCTTTGGAGCATATTTTACAATTCCAGTCTTGTAATAATTCCTTTAACAAAATAACAAATAATTATTTTTTATGCGTTTAACACCAAGAGAAACAGAAAAGCTGCTATTGCATTTAGCAGGAGAATTGGCAGCAAAGCGACTAAAGCGTGGGGTGAAACTAAATTACCCTGAATGTATTGCCTATATCAGTGCTCAGATTATGGAGGAAGCAAGAGATGGTCGATCTGTTGCGGACTTAATGTCTTATGGTACGACTTTATTGAAAAGAAGCCAGGTTATGGAAGGCGTCCCTGAGATGATCCATGATGTGCAGATTGAGGTTACTTTTCCAGACGGTACCAAGTTGGTAACAGTTCATGATCCTATTCGTTAATAAATCTTAATCATATGATTCCAGGAGAATACATTTTAAAAAAGGAAGAAATCAAAGCTAACGTGGGGCGTAGAACCACTAGCCTTGTTGTAAAAAATGAAGGCGATAGACCGATTCAGGTGGGTTCGCATTATCATTTTTTTGAAGCGAACAAATTGCTTTCGTTTGACCGCGAAAAAGCATTTGGTATGCGCTTAAATATTCCTGCAAGTACGGCGGTACGGTTTGAACCAGGTGAACAGAAGTCTGTTGTACTGGTTGAATTTGGAGGAAGCAAAGAAATTCACGGTTTCAATGGATTGACAAATGGTAAGTATACTGACCAAAATGTCAAATCTAAAGCTGTTGAGAAAATGAAAAAATTAAAATTCAGACAATCTAAATAATATAGAATGGGAGGATGGAATAGACGCGAATGGATTAAGGTTGTAGGACTCACGACATTGGGATCTACCGTTGGTCTACATGCGCTTGGTTTAGATAAACTAGGTTTAGACAAATCATCTGTTAAATATATTGATGGGGAGCTTTATATCCCTAGAGAAAAATATGCTGCTCTTTTTGGCCCGACAACGGGTGATAAGGTGCGTTTGGCTGATACGGAGTTGTTTATAGAAATTGAAAAAGATTTCAACGTATATGGCGAAGAAAATAAATTCGGTGGTGGAAAGACGATCCGTGATGGTATGGGACAATCTGCCCGTGCCCTGCGTGATGAAGGTGTTTTAGACTTCTGTATTACCAATGTGATCATTATTGACCATTGGGGTATTGTGAAGGCTGATATCGGTATCAAAGATGGTAAAATTGTTGGAATCGGAAAAGCGGGTAATCCTGACGTGCAGGATGGTGTAACCGAAGGTATGATTATCGGAGCTTCTACAGAAGTGCATGGTGGCGCTGGTTACATCCTTACTGCTGGCGGTATTGATACACACATTCACTTTATATCACCACAACAGATCGAGACAGCGTTATACTCAGGTGTAACTACATTTATCGGTGGTGGTGCTGGTCCAGCAGATGGTACACTGGCAACAACTGTTACGTCGGGTAAATGGTATATCGAGCGTATGTTTGAAGCGTTTGAAAATTTACCGATCAACGTTGGTTTCTTCGGTAAAGGTAACGTTTCGACAACTAAGCCGATCGAAGAGCAAATTGAAGCTGGTGCATTAGGGGTGAAAATCCATGAAGACTGGGGGGCTACGCCTGCGACTATCGATGCAGCTTTAAAAGTTGCTGATAAGTACGACGTACAGGTGGCTATACACACGGATACATTGAATGAAGCTGGTTTCTTAGAAGATACCGTTGCCGCAATCGATGGTCGTGTTATCCACACGTTCCATACAGAAGGAGCTGGTGGTGGACACGCACCTGATATCATCAAAATTGCGATGTATCCAAACATTCTCCCTGCATCTACCAACCCGACAAAACCGTTTACAGTGAATACCGCAGAAGAGCATCTTGATATGTTGATGGTCTGCCATCACTTGGATAAAAATGTGAAAGAAGATGTTGCTTTTGCAGATTCACGTATCCGTCCACAAACGATCGCGGCGGAAGATATTCTTCAAGATATGGGTGTATTCTCTATTATGAGTTCGGATAGTCAGGCGATGGGGCGTGTGGGTGAGGTTATCTCGCGTACATTCCAGACGGCACATAAAATGAAGATACAACGCGGTCCTTTGGCTGAAGATAAAGGTAAAGATAATGACAACTTCCGTGTAAAACGTTATGTGTCCAAATTTACAATCAACCCTGCAAAAGCGCATGGTATTGATAAATATATCGGATCTATTGAGACAGGTAAATATGCCGATTTGATCTTGTGGAAACCAGAGTTGTTTGGTGTGAAGCCAGAGTTGATTATCAAAGGTGGTATGATCCTAGGTGCGAAAATGGGGGATGCAAATGCTTCTATCCCTACACCACAGCCTATCATCTACAGACCAATGTTCGGAAACTATGGTAAGGCAGTGTCAAAATTGTGTTTCAATTTCGTTTCAAAAATATCTTTAGAGAATGGAAATATCCAAAAATTGAATTTATCACGTAAATGTTTGCCAGTAGAAGGCTGTCGTACAGTGATGAAAAAGGATATGGTACATAATCATGCCACACCTAATATCGTGGTCAATCCAGAAACGTATGAAGTTACAGTGGATGGTGTTTTAGCTACTTGTGAGCCATTAAAAGAGCTTCCAATGGCACAACGTTACTTCCTGTTCTAATTCAATATATGATTTTAGCAAGAGACATTAAAGGGAATATTTGGGCAGATGGCAAGGAGCAGGATGCTGTGGATCTTGATTTTTTAGAGCTTGAATGGTTTGATACCGAGCGACGTGTCATTCGGGGATTTACCGTTCAGGGTCGGGAGATCGGATTTAAAAATCTGGGTGAAGACTCCTTGTTCGATGGTGATATTCTGTTTGAAACAGAGGAACTCCGTATCGTTGTCCGAATATTGCCCTGTCCTTGTTTGGTCGTACGACCAAAAAATGTATTGGATATGGCAAGAATATGTTTAGAAATAGGCAATAAGCATATCCCTGTTTTTATCAACGCAGCTCATGAAATCATAGCGGCTTACGAAAATCCGCTGTGGGAACAATTACAGCGGGCAGGATTTACACCAACGAAAGAGTCACGGGTAATCGAACGCACGCATACATTGCGCATACATCAGTATGCTGTAGTGCAAAATAAAATCACACTAGCGAAGGAGGTATAATATGAATCCATTGTTGACATTGATGCAGATCAATGATTCCGTTTTTCCGATTGGAGGATTCACACATTCCTATGGATTGGAAACCTATATAACCAAAGGTCTCGTACATGACTCGAAAACTGCCAAGGAGTATGCACAGACTTTGTTGGAACATAGCTTCTATTACAACGATGCGGCCTTTTTTCATAAGACTTGGCAATTATGTGAAACAAAGGCTACAAAAAAAAAGGTAGCAGAATTAGACGCCCTGATCACGGCCTTTAAAGCGCCTTATGAAATTCGGGATGCAAGTAAAAAATTGGGAATACGCTTCTTGAAGCTGACTGAAAAATTGCAGCCGGTTAAACGTTGTTCAGCTTATTTGAAAGCAATAAATACACAAGAATTGCATGGGCATTACGCTATGGCATTCGCCATGTTTGCACATGCGCAAGGGATTAGTTATACAGATGCACTGAGCGCTTTTTATTATAATTCACTCAATGGTATTATGACCAACTGCGCGAAACTGGTCCCTATTAGTCAAATGGATGCACAACAGATTCTGTTTAAGTTGCAACCATTAATCAATAAGTTGGTTGTTGCTCAACCTACGTTGGAAGAGGATTTAATCGGTAACTGTTGTATTGCACAAGATATCCGTTGTATGCAACATGAAAAGTTATATACACGTATCTATATATCGTAAAAGCAAGATTATTGCTATACTTAAAATTTATTTTATCTGATTGAGCGAGTTAAATTTTAAGCGTAGTAAACTTCATCTAATCGATGGAAAAAATAAATAAAGATGAAAAAGACGTCAAAAAGAAATTATGTGAAAATTGGTGTTGCCGGACCTGTTGGATCGGGCAAGACTGCTTTGATCGAACGATTGACACGTTCGATGTCCGCAGATTATAGCATCTGTGTTGTTACAAATGATATTTACACACGTGAAGATGCGATGTATTTGCAGCAGAATTCGGCACTACCAGCAGAACGTATCATTGGTGTAGAGACTGGCGGATGCCCACATACCGCGATCCGCGAGGATGCATCAATGAATATTGAAGCGGTGGAGGAATTAGCCAACCGTTTTGAGGATGTGGAGCTTATTTTTGTTGAAAGTGGGGGGGATAACCTGACAGCAACATTCAGCCCAGATCTAGCGGATTTAACCATCTTTGTTCTTGATGTTGCCGAAGGAGAAAAAATGCCGCGCAAAGGTGGTCCCGGTATCACTCGTTCAGATTTGTTGTTGATCAATAAAATTGATTTGGCGCCCTATGTACATGCAGATTTGGAGGTCATGCGCCGAGATACATTGCGCATGCGTGGAGAACGTCCTTTTATTTTTACGAATCTGATGACATTAGAAGGGTTGGAAGATGTAAAGAAATGGATCAAAGAATATGCTTTATTAGAACAAGTAGGCTAAAAACAATAGGATATGGATAGTAAGATAGTATTAAATGTAGCCAAAGAGGACGGTAGAAGCAGGCTGAAAGAAAGCTACCATAATGCACCTTATAAATTGACTCATTATGGAGCTGCGAATCTAACTGATCATCTGGAAATGATTATCATGAGTGCATCACCCGGTATTATGGATACAGATCATCTTCATATTGATGTCCATGTAAAGGAAGAGGCCCAATTAAAGCTGTTTACGCAGTCTTTCAATAAATTGCACCCGATGAAAACTGGGGCTAGCCAGCACACAGATGTACAGGTGGCTTCGGGGGGGATATTGCATTACATTCCGCATCCGGTCACACCTTTTAAAGACTCCATATTCAAGGCGACCAATCATATTCATTTGGCAGAAGATGCGGTTTTGATGTGGGGTGATATTATCAGTGTCGGGCGAATCTATATGAAAGAAGCATTTGAATTTGATCGTTTGCATACACAGACTAAGATTTTCAGATCAGGAAAACTGGCCTTTATTGATAATCAGCTGTTACAACCCAAAAAGCAGCCCATTCAGAAAATGCTCTTCTTTGAAGGTTATACCCATCAAGCGACCTTTTTATTCTCTGCTCTTTTTGCTCAGGAATTAAAGAGCGAACTTGATGAAATATTGACTGTAGAATATAATGATATCTCTTATGGATTTACACAGGCTTCGTCAGATGTCGTTATTCTACGAGCGCTGGGTTCTGATGGTGAATTGCTTTATGATTTTCTGCAAATGCTGGGGCAATTGTGTTGGGACTTTACCATGCACAAACTGTCGGAGTCAAAAGAAGGTGAAGTTATCGAAAATGAGGTAAAAGAATCTTTGCCAGTTGTGGCGGAATCGGTTGTGACAGAGGTTGTTGTTGTTGAAAAGAAAAGTGCAACCAGTCCGCGGAAAAGGAAGGTAAGCAAAAGTAAAACGGAGGAAGGGCTGAAATATGCGTAAATCGAAAGAGCCTACCGAAATCCTCATTGAGTCCATTCCCAATTTTGAGGATGTTAAATTCAATCGTGAATCGGATATCTTGGATCTTTCCTACTTTGAAGTGAATAAACGTGTTATCCATCGCAAAACGCGTAAGGGCAATACAGTAAAGATACAACGCGATGACAGCACGGCCTTACTGTCGGGACAATGTATCTATCATAGCGATGATCTGTTTATACAGGTCAATATCTTGCCTTGTCTTTGTGTATTGCTTGACAGTCAGGATCTTTCTGTGGTCGGAGAATTCTGTTTTGATGTAGGCAATCGTCATTTGCCCGTGTATCTGAAAGCTGACGGACGCTTTGCTGTCTCCTATGACGGACGCCTGTATCAGGCTTTAAAAGAAAAATATAATGGTTCCATTGCTTTGGAGAATGCCATTTTGGAACCGGATGAACAGATTACATCGCTTCGCAATGCGAAAAAATAAGAGGTGAGTATTGGAATGCTTGTTTCAGGTTTTGATTTGATAGCGGCAGCCGATCTTTGTTTGCGCGCTGCTTGAAAATGCTGAAAAATTGTGCATTTTTGTTGTTATGACATTTGGTGCGGAATTGCAGGGATGGTATCAACAGCATAAGCGTGATTTACCATGGCGGGAAACAAGAGATGCTTATAAAATTTGGCTCTCTGAGATTATCTTGCAACAGACTCGAGTAGAACAAGGACTACCTTACTATTTACGATTTGTAGAACGTTTTGAGACAGTCGTTGACTTTGCGAATGCAAATGAAGATGATATTTTACACCTTTGGCAAGGACTAGGTTATTATTCAAGGGGACGAAATATGCATAAGGCTGCACGAATTGTCCGTGACGAATATAACGGCATTTTTCCCGTAGACTATAAAACGCTGCTAAAACTTCCTGGTGTAGGTGAATATACAGCTGCCGCAATATCATCCTTTGCTAATAATGAGGCTCAGGCTGTACTGGATGGGAATGTATTTCGTGTGCTGTCGAGATACTATGGAATAGATACAGCAATCAATTCTACTGAGGGAAAGAAAATTTTTACGGCTATCGCTCAGGAGAATTTAGATCAAGACCATCCGGCATTATACAATCAAGCTATCATGGATTTTGGGGCTATTCATTGTAAACCAAAACAACCCCTGTGTATTACCTGTATGTTCAATACATCATGTTACGCTTTGCTGCAAGGAGAGGTCGATCGATTGCCAGTTAAACTTAAAGCCAAGGCGAGTAAGGATCGATATTTTAATTATTTTATCATCAAGGATGATGTACAAATTTTAATGTCAAAACGCGGGGAAGGCGATGTCTGGCAGAATTTATATGAGTTTCCGCTGATCGAGTCTGATCGAACATTAACGATACCCGAGCTCCTTGGAGATGAGCAATTTGTCCAGTATTTTGGGGGAAAGGCTGAAATTAAACTCCTGCAAAAGCAAACTAAACATATTCTGAGCCATCAGAATATTTATGCGACATTTTTTGAAGTGCGGTTAGAGGGCAGTCTAAATCAAAAAAAATCCAGTTGGGATTATGTATTTTTAAAAGATTTAGATAAATTAGCTAAACACAAGTTGATCTTTACCTTTTTGGAAAGATCAAATTTTTAACCATTTATGCTTTTAAATTATGTCAGGAGTTAACAAAGTTATTTTAGTGGGACATCTTGGAAAAGATCCCGAAATTCGATATTTAGAAGGCAATGTCTCCGTTGCCAGTTTCCCATTGGCAACTTCAGAAACGTATAACAAGGACGGAAAACGAGTAGAACAAACCGAGTGGCACAATATTGTCATGTGGCGTGGTTTGGCAGATGTGGCAGTAAAATACCTTACTAAAGGCAAATTGGTCTATATCGAAGGTCGATTACGTACGCGTACCTACGAAGATAAAGAGGGGATCAGACGTTATGCGACTGAAGTCGTTGCAGAGACTTTTACCCTTTTGGGACGGAAATCGGATTTTGAACCTGCTGGCGCTGCTAACACGGGGAATGTTGCAAGTACACCGGCGCAGAAAGCTGAGGATAAAGAAATCGAAGTTGATTTTACCGAAAACGATCAGGAAGATAATCCGCTTCCATTTTAATCGAACTTAAAGGTAGCTTTGAATATTAGAAGATTATCATTTTATATTAAATATTAGTTATGGGCAAAAGAGCAGATGAAAATCTGCTCTTTTTGATTTTTGGCATATTTCTAATTTCTTTTTACCACAATCAAACCATTTGTGCGCGTTCAAAGAGTTGATTACAAAGACCTTTGTCTCATCGAATCGTAAATGCTGATTTTCTATACAGGAACGCTTTTGACACGAGTTGAGAGATCGCTAAAATTTCTTTTTGGCGGAAATTTTGGCTATGTTTGTCGTAATTATGTTGCAAGATAAAATTACGCAGTATACTGAAGAAATTAAGGCGTTTGTGCCATCTTCTTCAGCCGATGTAGAAAATTTCAGATTGAAGTTTTTGGTTTCCAAAGGGATTGTAAAAAATCTTTTTGACGAATTCAAAACAGTTACTCCTGAAGAAAAACGTACTTTGGGGAAAGTACTGAATGAATTTAAGCAGTTGGCAGAAAATACATTCAAGGAAGCACAAGAGAAATTTGGTTCAGGTGAAAAGCAGAAATCCCAACAAATGGAAGGTGATTTAACGCTACCTGGTAACGGATTTCAATTGGGGTCTAGACATCCGATCTCATTGGTACGCAAGGAAATCGTTGAGATCTTTAAAAAGCTAGGCTTCATCGTTTCTGAGGGGCCAGAGATTGAAGATGATTGGCACAATTTCTCTGCTTTGAATTTTCCTCCTGAACATCCGGCGCGTGATATGCAAGATACATTCTTTATAAAAAAGCAAGAAGGTAATGATATTACGCTAAGAACACATACATCATCTGTCCAGGTTCGCCTGATGGAAGCTGGTAAACCTCCTTTCCGAGCGATTATGCCTGGACGTGTGTATCGGAACGAAGCAATTTCTGCCCGCGCACATTGTTTCTTTCATCAGGTAGAAGGATTATATGTGGATGAAAATGTTTCATTTGCTGATTTGAAGCAGACTTTATATCATTTTGTTCAAGAAATGTACGGTGAGGGGACTAAAGTACGTTTCCGTCCATCTTATTTCCCTTTTACAGAACCTTCAGCGGAGATGGATATTTCTTGTACGATCTGTAAAGGTGCTGGATGTAATCTTTGTAAATATTCAGGTTGGGTAGAGATTTTAGGTTGTGGAATGGTAGATCCGAATGTTCTTGAGAATTGTGGTATTGACAGTAAAAAGTATTCAGGTTTTGCCTTCGGTATGGGTATCGAAAGGATCACAAACCTTAAATATGTGATCAAAGATTTGCGACTTTTCTCTGAAAATGATACACGTTTCTTATCTCAGTTTGAGACTGAACTAATATAAATCAATGCTAATAAAGACTATTGAAACCATCACACTATTGCCACTCTCAAAGCGCATCTTGTTCTGTTCGGGAATTGGAAATAGTGTGATGTGTGGTAGTCTTATCTGAAGAATATGGAACCAGATCATATCATTGAATCCATAAAAAGAACCGCACGGGAACTCTTTCGTCAAAATGGTTATCATAAAACCAGTGTAAACACCTTAGCGAAAAAAGCTAAGATTGCTAAAGCGACTGTTTATAAATATTTTGATAGTAAGGAGATGATTTTGCATGCTATCTTGATGGATTATCTGCGGGCGAGTTTGTTGGAGATCTTAAAGACGACAAAATATGAGGATGATATGGCCTCTTTTTTGGCTTCCACAATTCTTCGTGTCAGCCGACTAACCTATACCGCATGTAATGAGTTGATTGGCTGGGAATTTATTCGTGAGTCTGCCAATGCACAGGAATATCTAAAAACACTATCTGAGGATTTGGAATTTTTGCTTTTAAGCACATTTATTCAGAATGAAAAGATTAATGAGGCGATCAGTGAGGAAAAACTGACATTTCTGATCAAATCAAGTAAGAGCATTGTATTCTCTTTTGCTTTTACAGCTGTTTCAGATGCCGATGTGCGTAAAAATTTCATTTCTTTTCAAAAGGAGATTCTTCCTTATCTGGTGCAGGCAACTATACTCTAAATGACGTTGGGTCTTATTTGTCTATTGCCTTTCGGTTATCCACTTTTAAATAATCTTCAATTTTTTTTCTGAATCGTCTGTTTTTTATTGATTCGTGTTTTTCGTTAGGGGATCAATGAGCTTGTTAGGCTCAGGTTATTGGGCAGAAAGAACTTTTAGTCGATTTTCATAGCTATTTGTGCTAAACTTATATTATCGTTGATATTTGAATAATGGTCTTTGTTATTGCTTGACTAATTTTGAATATTGGGGAAATCGGCCTGATGTAAATGGATTATTGCGATGCGCAAAAGGTCTTTTTTTTAAGACCGTATAGGTCAGTGGAAAATCATTATAAAAAATTGTATTTTTGCAAACTATGAGTAGAAGAATTCCGCAAGAAAAAAAGTTCTTGAAAGATATTGCAATCATTGATATTGCCGAAGAAGGTAGGGGTGTAGGTAAAACTGATGATTTGGTTTTGTTTGTCGAAAAAGCTGTCCCTGGTGATGTTGTCGATGTGGAGTTAATGCGCAAGAAGAAGAATTTTGCTGAAGCTCGGGTGACGAGTTTGAAGGAAGCTTCTACTTATCGCGTAGACCCTTTTTGTGAGCATTTTGGTGTTTGTGGTGGCTGTAAATGGCAACACATGAGCTATGAAGCCCAATTAAAATTCAAGCAACAATCTGTTGATAATGCTTTATCCCGTATTGGGAAAGTCGATACTTCCTCCATGGAGGATATTTTGGGATCAGCTCAAACGGAGTATTATAGAAATAAATTAGAATATACATTTTCCAATAAGAAATGGTTGACCTCTGTTGATGAAGATTCATCGCAATTGGAAATGAATGCTTTGGGCTTCCATGTACCAGGACGTTTTGATAAAATCTTAGATATCGATCATTGTTTTCTTCAGGAAGATCCTTCCAATGAGGTGCGGAATACCATACGGGACTTTGCACTAAGTAAAGGGATGACCTTCTACGATCTTCGTGAACATACAGGTGTATTACGAAATCTGATTATCCGTATTTCTTCTACAGGGGAGATGATGGTCATTGTGGTTTTTGCCTACCCAGAAGAAGGGCAGGTGGAATTGTTAATGAATTTCATCAATGAAAAATATCCGCAGATTGCCTCGCTTCTTTATATTGTGAATCAAAAGCGCAATGATACCATCTTTGATCAAGATATTCAAGTATATGCGGGTCGGGATTTTATTTATGAGGAAATGGAAGGTCTTCGCTATAAGGTGGGACCGAAATCATTTTATCAAACCAATTCTGCACAAGCATATGAACTCTATAAGATCACACGTGATTTTGCGGATCTAAAGGGGGATGAGTTGGTTTATGACTTATATACCGGAGCTGGTACAATTGCGAATTTTGTTGCTAAGAAGGCAAAAGAAGTGATCGGAGTTGAGTACGTACCTACTGCAATTGAAGACGCAAAGGTCAATTCAGCGATCAATAATATCAACAATACGAAGTTTTACGCTGGAGATATGAAAGATGTGTTGATACCATCTTTTATTGCTGAGCATGGGAAACCGGATGTAGTGATTACGGATCCGCCAAGAGCAGGTATGCATGCGGATGTCGTGGCCCGGTTATTGGAAATGGAGTCTCCGAAAATTGTTTACGTGAGTTGTAATGCCGCAACACAGGCGAGAGATTTAGTGCTATTGGCAGAAAAATACGATGTAAAACGTATCAAGCCGGTGGATATGTTCCCCCATACACAACACGTAGAAAATGTCGTTCTATTGGAACTAAAAAAATCATAATATTATGGAAGTAGAGGATTTATTTTCGGGCGGAGCCAGAAATGAGGAGGCGCAATCTACTGGGCAGAGTCCCTTGAAAAGTTTGCAGGTAGATCTTGATTTTTATAGTGAGTCGATCCGTGAAGTTTCGATGGAGATCATAGAGGAAGGCTATTCTTCCTATCCGATTTTTGTAGCACATCAACATGAGGTTTCCGTGGGTGAAGTGATCTTAGATCGTGTGGATCTGGAAACTAATTGGACAATCAATGCTTCTACGTTGGAAGAGTTTGTCGAATTGGATATCATTCAAGAGGATCGTAAAGCTACTTTTATTCAGAATTATAAATCTGCGAAGGATTATATGTGTTTGTTTGTCGTTGTTGCTGAAGGAGCCAATTTTGTTTTCTACCCCTATAAATAGAGAAAGAATATTTAAACTTTTTTAACAATACAATTGTCAAACTATTACTATTTTTAGCGAAATAGGTTGAAAGCATGATGGATTCAAAAGGCTATAATGAGCAGAGCGGAGAA
Source organism: Sphingobacterium sp. GW821-FHT03E03 (assembly GCF_059420745.1). Classification (NCBI taxonomy): domain Bacteria; kingdom Pseudomonadati; phylum Bacteroidota; class Sphingobacteriia; order Sphingobacteriales; family Sphingobacteriaceae; genus Sphingobacterium; species Sphingobacterium sp. GW821-FHT03E03. The sequence goes on along the minus strand of NZ_JBWKUH010000003.1, from coordinate 204,061 downwards.
TCAGGTCGTTTGGATTTCGAGTCGTTGATATTACATCATAGCTTTCAAAAAACGCTAATGGCGAGATAAATGCCTGAGAAAACTAGCGTGATAAAACAATATATTCCAATGAGAAGAATACACATAGGAGGGCTATTAGGCATCTTGATATTGCTTTTGACGGCATTCGGTGCAAAGGCCCAACATATACAGAAAGTGTCAGGTATGGTGATGCAAAGGGGAACTGCCAATAGAATTGGCGATGTGGTGGTCCTGAATTTGCGCACGAGCAGATCAGCGTTGACAAACTCTTTTGGGGTGTTCACGATAGATGCCTCTGTGGGAGATTCTCTTTCTTTCACTAAAGTTGGATTTTCACCGGTAAAGACTGTTTTGACAAACTTGAATGAATTCTATATTGAGATGCAGGAAGGGATTAAGCTTGAAACAGTCATTGTAGAGCGAAAATCCAAGGAAGCCGAACTGAATGATGCTATGGGAAATTATTCAAAGAAAGGGGTCTATAATGGCGGGAAAAATAAATTTGGAACTTATTTAGGTAGTCCTGCTACCGCACTTTATAATCTTTTTGGACGTGAGGCGAAAAATGCGAAACGCTTTGGACGCTTTATGGACCGGGAAAAGGAGGAATTGCAGGTAGACCGTATCTTTTCAAGGGCAGCTGTCCAGAAATTAACGAAATTGGATAGCGTGGATTTAGATGCGTTCATGATACGTTATCGTCCCTCATTTGATCTAGCTGAACATTGGGGCCAATATGATTTAATGAATTATGTACAGCAATCTTTAGCGGATTTTGAAGCAAAGGGGCGTCCAAAAGGATCTTTGTTACCTGATATTGAAGTTAAGACCCAAGAGAAATAAAACATTTTTGTTTCTATACTGTTAGTTCTATTGAACATCGAGATTATTTGTAGCTTATCGTCTTCATTTATCAACGTTGTGATGCTTTTTTTGGAGTATGGTAACAAAAAAGTTAAAAAAGGATGCTTTTGGCACTTTGTTTGATTTTAACATGAACAGTAATTTAATTTGAATATTAAAAGTCTTAGATAGATATGAAAATGAATAGAAAATTAGCTGTATTTGGTTTGACTGTTGCAACCTCGGCTATGTTATTTGGAAGTTGTAATACATTCCAAAATACAAGTAATAAGACTAAGGGCGGTGTAATCGGCGGTGTAGCGGGTGGTGCTTTAGGTGCATTAATTGGTGGTAAGGCTGGTAATACGGCTATTGGTACATTAGCGGGTGCGGCCATTGGTGGTGCAGCCGGTTTATTGATCGGTAAGAAAATGGACAAACAAGCTGCTGAGATTTCTAAAACCGTAGAAGGTGCTGAAGTGACTCAATCTGCAGAAGGTATTGTTGTAAAATTTGATTCAGGTATTTTATTCGATTTCAATAAATCTGATTTAAAAGCCACTGCAAAAGATAATATCGCTAACTTGGTTGAAACATTAAATAAGGAACAAGGGACAGAAATTTTGGTTATTGGACACACAGATAATGTGGGAACTTTAGCTGCAAATGACAAAGTTTCTTTGGATCGTGCAAATTCGGTACGTGCTTTTGCGGTATCCAAAGGTTTATCTTCTTCACGTATTAAAACTGAAGGAAGAAACTTCTCTGAGCCAATAGCAAGTAATGACACAGAATCTGGACGTGCGCAAAACCGTCGTGTGGAGATCGTTATTGTTGCTGGTGACCAAATGAAGAAAGAAGCAAAACAACAAGCTGGTCAATAACGATCTAAGCAAATCGCTCCTTTGGAGACGGATATGTTTGACTCTTTTAAATAGAGAGTTTGTTGAATTTCCAAAATAACAGAAGGCGCGGAATCTATCCGCGTCTTTTTTGTGAAGTATCGCGCCAGACCCGCTATGATATAAATTATTTACTTCACAAATTTGACAAAGTATAAACCATATTTCTGGCTGACAAACTGTCATTATATGGATTTTAATTTCTAACTTTGTAGTCTTTGAAAATTGAGCTATGCTAGATTTAACACATACAACTAAGGAACACGACGAATCTCGTCAGGGTGAGGCATTGTTATTGGAACAAGATCCAAAGATCAGTAATGGACGTAAACTGTATATTGAAAGTTACGGCTGCCAAATGAACTTCTCGGATAGTGAGATCGTTGCTTCTATTTTGTTGGATAAGGGTTTTGAAACGACAAAGAATTATCAGGAAGCTGATGTTGTCTTTATTAATACCTGTTCAATCCGTGAGAATGCAGAGCAACGTGTTCGTAATCGACTGAAAGAATTTGAGGCGGCTAAGACCAGAAATCCTGGAATGATCGTTGGCGTACTAGGCTGTATGGCTGAACGTTTAAAATCGAAGTTTCTAGAGGAAGAAAAATTAGTTGATGTTGTAGTAGGTCCTGATGCGTATCGTGATCTTCCTAACTTAATTGAAAAGGTAGATGACGGAGCAAAAGCAGTGAATGTATTGCTTTCACGTGAGGAGACTTATGCTGATATTAATCCGGTTCGATTAAATTCAAATGGTGTAACGGCCTTTATTTCGATCATGCGTGGTTGCGATAACATGTGTTCGTTCTGTGTGGTTCCTTTTACCAGGGGACGTGAGCGTAGCCGCGATCCACATTCTATTGTGAAAGAAGCACAAGATTTATTCAACGCTGGATATAAAGAAGTGACTTTATTGGGTCAAAATGTGGATTCCTATAAACATACAGCGCCAGTTGCTGAAGGAGAAACTCCAGGTGAGACGGTGACGTTTGCCAAATTATTGACGATGGTTGCAGAGGTGAGCCCACTTTTACGGGTTCGTTTTTCGACTTCCCATCCAAAAGATATCACGGATGAAGTTTTATATGCAATCGCATCACATGAAAATGTTTGTAACTATATCCATTTGCCAGTGCAATCTGGGAATTCTAGGGTATTGGAACTTATGAATCGTACTTACGATCGTGAGTGGTATATGGAACGTGTAGATGCTATCCGTAAAATTATTCCAGATTGTGCGATTTCTACTGACGTTATTACCGGATTCTGTACAGAAACGGAAGCAGAACATCAGGAAACGTTATCGATGATGGATTATGTGAAGTATGACTTTGCATATATGTTTGCTTATTCTGAAAGACCAGGCACATTAGCTGCGAAGCGTTATGAAGATGATATTCCAGAGGATGTCAAAAAACGTCGTTTGACGGAAGTAATCAACAAACAACGTGACCATAGCTTATATCGTTACCAGCATTTTATTGGAAAAGTTTGTAAAGTTCTGATAGAAGGTTTTTCAAAAAGATCTGAGTTTGATTTTTGTGGTCGTAATGATCAGAATGCCTTGGTTGTGTTTCCTATAGACCCTCGCTACAAACAAGGGGATTATGTCAATGTGCTTGTGGAATCATGTACATCAGCAACCTTGCTCGGTAAAATTGTTGATTAAGAAAACTTAATATAAATTTATTTCCAATTGGAAATTTATGGATAACCAAGATATAAAAAATAGGTTTGGAATCATCGGTAATTCACCGTTGTTAAATCGGGCGATAGATATTGCCCGGCAGGTGGCTCCAACTGATATTTCTGTATTAATACAAGGTGAAAGCGGTAGTGGTAAAGAAGTTTTTTCGCATATTATCCATCAATTGAGTTCCCGTAAGCATGGCCCATTTATAGCGGTCAACTGTGGAGCAATACCAGAGGGAACAATAGACTCCGAATTATTTGGCCATGAGAAAGGTTCCTTTACCGGTGCGCATGAAGCTCGTAAGGGTTATTTTGAAGTGGTTGATGGTGGAACAATTTTCCTGGACGAGGTCGGGGAGTTACCTTTAGGTACACAAGCTCGATTACTACGTGTTTTGGAATCTGGGGAGTATATTCGTGTGGGATCATCGAAGGTTCAAAAAACCAATGTGCGTGTGGTTGCTGCGACAAACGTCAATATGTTTGAAGCTGTTCAAAAAGGTAAATTTAGGGAGGATCTCTATTACCGCCTAAATACAGTTCCTCTGCGTGTGCCTTCACTCAGAGAACGTCCCGAAGACATCAATTTATTGTTTCGAAAGTTTATTGTCGATTTTTCGGAAAAGTATCGCTCCCCTGGTGTGCAGCTGACTGAAGATGCACAAAATATGCTGCGTAACTATAACTGGCCAGGGAATGTGCGTCAATTGAAAAATGTTGCCGAACAAATTGCTGTTTTAGAGAAAGAACGTGTTGTTGACGCGCATACACTGCAAAACTATTTGCCAAATGAGTCACGTACGAGTCTACCGGCCATAGTTTCATCCAATAATAACGCAAAGGAAGATTTCTCTGAAAGAGACCTCTTGTATAAGGTTCTGTTCGATATGAAGAAAGATATGGTCGATCTGAAAAAGCTCGTAGTCGAGCTGATCCAGAAAGGTGTGGATTCTTCTACATTCGATCAAAATTCTCCTTATATCAATCAGCTCTATCAGGAAATTGAACCACAGATAAAATCTGATACCGAAGGATACGGTATCGCGCCAACCTTGACGATACATTCGCCGAATAATAATACAGCAAATGTATTGAAGAATCCTGTTGCGCAGGACGATTATCTGCAAGATGCACAGGAGGTAGAAGAGTCTTTGTCTTTGGTAGACAAGGAATCGGATCTTATCAAAAAAGCCTTGAAAAAACATCGCGGTAAACGGAAAGCTGCTGCACAAGAATTGGGAATTTCCGAAAGAACTTTGTATCGGAAAATTAAAGACTTAAATTTAGACTAGGGTTTTGCACATGTTGTCAAGAAGAATTTTATACAGCTTTCTCACAACCGCTTTTCTATTCATCATGAATAGTTGTGGTGTGAAATATGGATTTACAGGAGGATCCATTCCAGAAGGGATGAAGACCGTCAATATTCAATATTTCGAAAATATCGCACCTTTGGTTTATCCGACTTTAAGCCAGAATTTTACAGAGGCACTAAAGGAACGTATTCGAAACCAATCCCGATTAAGTCAGGTCAACCAAGATGGTGATGCTACATTTGAGGGGTTCATTACAGACTATACGATCAGTCCAGCCGCCGTTGAAGCGGGAACGGACCGCGCTGCGATGAATAGGATGACCATTACAATTAAAGTTTCCTATCATAATAAGATAAACCCTAAAGACGATTTTGAGCAACCCTTTACGCGTTTCAAAGAGTTCGCAGGAAATCTTCAGAGTGCACAGGAGGAGACCCTGGGTAAGGAAATTATCCAAATGTTGACAGAGGATATTTATAATAAGGCATTTGCTAACTGGTAATCCTGCTCCAAGATGAATATTACTATGCCACTATCGAATAACGAGCTTTTCTTTCGAGCAATCAATCATCCGGAGTCTATTGATGAAGATGTAATTTTGGCTTTGATTGAAAAATATCCTTATGCGCAAAGTTTGCGATTTATATATGAACGTAAAGTTTTTGGTGAGAGCAAACCTGTTCAGAATCTATCGTCTGCATTGTTGTATGCTTCGTCTCCAAATTGGTTATACGAATTTATGCATAGCAGACCAGGGGTGGCAGTGAAAGAAATCCAATTGGAAGACATCGTTCTTGATGATGAAATTGAGGATGGCTTGTCGGAGGGTATTATTGTTGAGGAAGCGGTAGCGGTAGATATTGAAGTTGAGCAGGAGGAAACTGATGGTGAAGAGGTGGAGAAGACAGATGAATTGGACCGTTTGATTCAAGCAGGTGTAGCGCAGGATTATTTTCGTTCGCGTGATGCAAAACAACAGACCACGATTGTTGAGTCAACTGAAACTGTTGAGCCAGCTCATTCTGAAATTTCTGTTCAGCCATCGGAGGATACACAGGAGCGTGTCACAGTTTATGATGATGATACAATGCCCTATAGCTTTTTATGGTGGTTGCATAAAACGCGACTTGAGTATGCTGAAACATACCAACCTTATGTAAATTCACCGTTGGGCCCAATGACACCATCAAATGATGATATTGCGAAGATCCATGAAAAATTGGATAGCCAGCTATTGGATCAACAAATTCGGGAAAACATTTTCCATTTGCAATCACCAGAGGCAAAACTCAGTGATGAAGTGAAAACAACAATCTCTTTCCAGATTCCGCGCAAAACGGATGAGGTGATCGAGAAATTTATCCGCGAAGAGCCTATTATCCAACCATTGCAGGCTGAAAAGTTGGATTTGGAGAATAAAGCGAGAAAAAGCTCAGAAGATCAGCATTCACTGGTGACAGAGACCCTTGCAAAAATATATACCGAACAGGGTTTATATCCTAAAGCAATAGAGGTTTACGAAAAATTAGTTTTGAAATATCCAGAAAAAAATGCTTACTTTGCGGCACGCATAACAGAATTAGAAAAGAAATTAAATTAATTACATAAAGAGATGCAAGGATTATTAATTGGTCTTATCATATTAGCTAGTATTATTTTAGCATTTTTGGTTTTAATCCAAAATCCAAAAGGTGGTGGTTTATCATCTGGTTTTTCCGGAGGAACAAACCTAATGGGTGTAAAACGTACAGGTGACTTTTTGGAAAAAGGTACATGGATCATGGTTATTGCTATTATGATTTTTAGTTTGGGTGTTAACATTATGGGATCATCACCAAGTACATCTAAAGGTGGTTTGGGTGGTCAAATTGAAGCCCCAGCACAACAACCAGGACCTTTGAACTTGGGTACACCAGCACAGAAACCTGCAGGTGCTCCAGCAGGACAAGAGCAAGCTGCTCCAGCGCAATCAGAACAAAAAACTCCGGCGACAACGCCAGCAGCTAAGCCAACTGAAGAAGCTAAGAAATAGTTGCAAACAAAGAAATTTAAAAGGCCTCGTCTACAATTTAGACGAGGCCTTTTTTTGTTATACGCGGTTTGTCAGTCTGTCTATTGAAGTATGATCGGAATGGCAAACAAGGATTTGTAAGGTTGTCAGACAAACAGTGACAGTGTGACAGCAAAATGTGCTTTTATTTGTGAACATGTTAAGTTTTCGGTGAAAAATTGTCTTATACATCCTCTTATTTACAATTGGCATAAAAGATGATGTGTCTATAACGATTATAACATAAAAATAAATTCAATAACAGATAAAAAGTAAATTAATTATGGCATTAAGTATCCAACCTATCGGAGATAGAGTAGTAGTAGAAGCTGCTCCAGCAGAAGAAAAAACAGCTTCAGGGTTATACATTCCCGATACAGCAAAAGAAAAACCATCTCAAGGTACAGTGGTTGCTGTAGGTACTGGTAAAGTTGACGAGCCGTTAACTGTAAAAGTAGGTGACAAAGTATTATATGGTAAATATGCAGGTACTGAAATTACTTACGAAGGAAAAGAGTACTTAATTATGCGTGAGTCTGATATTTACGCTGTTATCTAAGGGATTAAAAGTCTAAATTACAAAGTTAAAATTTAAAAAATTGAGGCAGTTCGTAGCTGCAGACTTGTAACATTAGAGTCTCACTACTAATATCTCAATACTCAATACTAAAAAAATGGCAAAACAAGTAAAATATAACGTTGAGGCTCGTGAGGCCCTTAAAAAAGGTGTAGACACTTTAGCTAATGCTGTTAAAGTAACATTGGGTCCAAAAGGACGTAACGTAATTATTGAGAAGAAATTCGGTGCACCAGTAATTACTAAAGATGGTGTTTCAGTTGCGAAAGAAATCGAATTGAAAGATGCTTTAGAAAATATGGGTGCTCAAATGGTAAAAGAAGTTGCTTCTAAAACTGCTGATCAAGCGGGTGATGGTACAACTACGGCTACTGTATTGGCACAAGCAATTGTTGCTCCAGGTATCAAATCTGTAGCTGCAGGTGCTAATCCAATGGATTTAAAACGTGGTATTGACAAAGCTGTGGCAGCTGTTGTTGCTAACTTGAAATCTCAATCTCAAGTAGTTGGTCAAGACAACAACAAAATTAAACAAGTAGCGGCGATCTCTGCGAATAACGACGAGATCATCGGTTCTTTGATTGCGCAGGCAATGGAAAAAGTTGGTAACGATGGTGTTATCACTGTTGAAGAAGCAAAAGGTACTGAAACAGAAGTAAAAACTGTAGAAGGTATGCAATTTGACCGTGGATATTTATCTCCATACTTTGTTACGAACTCTGACAAAATGGAAGCGGAATTAGATAACCCTTACATTTTGATCTACGACAAGAAGATTAGCAACATGAAAGAGTTGTTGCCTATCTTGGAAAAACAAGTTCAAACTGGTAAACCATTGTTGATTATTGCTGAAGATTTAGATGGTGAAGCTCTTGCAACATTAGTTGTCAATAAAATCCGTGGTTCATTGAAAGTAGCAGCGGTAAAAGCTCCAGGTTTTGGTGACCGTCGTAAAGCGATGTTGGAAGATATCGCTATCTTAACTGGTGGTACTGTAATCTCTGAAGAAAGAGGTTTCAAATTGGAGAATGCTGAGTTATCTTATTTAGGTCAAGCTGAAAAAGTTCAAGTTGACAAAGATAATACAACAATTATCAATGGTGGTGGTAACGTAGATGACATCAAAGCTCGCGTTGCTCAAATCCGTTCACAAATCGAAACAACAACTTCTGACTACGATCGCGAGAAATTGCAAGAGCGTTTGGCAAAATTGTCAGGTGGTGTTGCTGTATTGTACGTAGGTGCTACTACTGAGGTAGAGATGAAAGAGAAAAAAGACCGTGTTGATGATGCTTTACATGCAACTCGTGCTGCAGTTGAAGAAGGTATCGTTGCTGGTGGTGGTGTTGCATTTATCCGTGCTACTGAAGCTTTGGTAAACCTTAAAGGTGAAAACGAAGATGAGCAAATCGGTATTGATATTATCAAACGTGCTATCGAAGAGCCTTTGCGTCAAATCTGTAATAACGCAGGTATTGAGGGTGCAGTGATCGTTCAGAAAGTAAAAGAAGGTACTGCTGACTTTGGTTATAACGCACGTACTGACCGTTACGAGAACTTAATCGCGGCAGGTGTAATTGACCCTACTAAAGTATCTCGTATTGCTTTGGAAAATGCTGCTTCAGTTGCTTCAATGTTGTTGACAACAGAGTGTGTATTGGCTGACGAGGCTGAAGAAAACCCTGTAGGTGCCGGTGCTCCTCCAATGGGTGGTGGTATGGGTGGAATGATGTAAGATCATCCAAACTATCTGATATACAAAAGGTTCATCTGGAATTCCAGATGAACCTTTTTATTTGATGTTTAATATCCTTTTGCTGTATCATCTCCACGAGGATCGGCGCCGGTCTGCAATTTGCCGTTTGGAAGGATAAGAATATTTTCTACACGTCCTATTGTTCCTCTAGGATTTATCACATAGCCGTCTTTTGTCAATTTATCTCGTAGTATTGTGTCAATTGCACCTTGCTCGACATCAATGCGATCAGGTAACCACTGGTGATGGAATCGGGGCGAACTGACAGCGGATTGTGCATTTTGTCCAAAGTCAATCACATTTAATATGGTTTGGAAAACGGAGGTAATAATAGTTGATCCGCCGGGTGTCCCCACCACCATAAATAGTTTACCATCCTTTTCTAGAATAGTAGGTGTCATAGAACTCAACATTCTCTTCCCAGGCTGAATTTCATTTGCTTTTTCTCCTGTCAGGCCATACATATTAGGTACACCAGTCTTTATTGAGAAATCGTCCATTTCATTGTTTAATAAAAACCCTGCACCATCTACGATAACACCAGATCCATAGGAGTCATTGAGTGTGGTGGTGATAGAAACAGCATTTCCCTGCTCATCAACAATATTGAAATGAGTTGTTTGCTCACTTTCGTAACCCGGAATGACATCTGCATTTACGTTTTTACTCAATGTCGCCTGATGAAAATTAAACGGATTCAGTTTAGTGGCATTTATTGTGGAATCTATCAGTTGTTGTACAGGGATATTGATAAAATCAGGATCCCCTAAATACTTTGCTCTATTTGCATACACATAGCGTTCTGCTTCAACGATGATACGTATTGTGGAGTCTGTCTGGAAGCCCCAGCGCTGAAGGGGGAATTGTTCAACCGACTTTAATAAAGCCAGTAGGGAGGTTCCGCCGCTCGATGGTGGAGGCATAGAAACAACCTTGTGTCCTCTATAGCTCGATGCAATCGGGGCACGCCAGGCTGCCTTATAACTCGTTAGATCCTGATGGGTAATGATCCCTTTACCATTATTCATTTCGGCAATGAGCAGATCGGCCGTTTTTCCTTTATAGAAGCCGTCGCGTCCTTCGTTAGCGATTCTTTCGATGGTATTTGCAAGATCTTCTTGTACAAACAGGTCACCGGTTTTCCAGGCTGTATTTTTGATAATTGCGGCACCAGTGGGATTCAGCTTGACAAACCGCTCTTTATGATCTTCAAACTCGCGGGCTTGCCTTTCACTGATCTTAAAACCTTTCCGTGCAAGTTCGATTGCGGGTAAGAGTAATTCTTTCCAGGCTAGCTTCCCATATTTCTGATGGGCGTCCCACATGCCGGCGACAGAACCGGGAATACCCGATGCGAGCGCACTGTATAGGCTTAAATCGGGGATAACATTCTTTTGCGCATCCAGATACATATCCCGATGAGCCTGTTTAGGAGCGGTCTCTCTAAAGTCCAGTGCATCGTACTGCCCCATATTGTTGCGATATAGCATAAAACCGCCGCCACCGATATTTCCTGCATTTGGATATACTACAGCGAGGGCAAACTGCACCGCGACGGCAGCATCAATGGCATTTCCTCCCTTTTTTAGCACCGTGACGCCAACTTCCGAGGCTATGGGATGTGCCGTTACTACAGCTGCTTTGTTGAATGTCTCGGGGCTAGTTTTATGGGCGTCAAGCTGCCTGTGGGTATTGGAACATGAAGCGAATAGCAAACTTCCTATTAGCGAATAAATAAATAGTTTATTCATAATATCTACTCTAAAATTATGCGTAAGATTAATATTAAACCTTGTACACCTCTGAAACACAAAGGTGCTATTTTAATTTTTCATTGTTTTTATGACGGTCTGCATCCCGAATAGATTTCTTTTGCAGGTTCTTTTCCAGTGCGTCGGTCAGGTCTATACCCGTTTGATTTGCAAGACACATTAAGACAAACAATACATCGGCCATCTCATCAGCCAGATTAACCTCTTTATCTGATTTTTTGAAAGACTGTTCGCCGTATTGTCTCGCCATGATCCGGGCGACTTCGCCAACTTCTTCCATAAGCATGGCTGTATTTGTCAGCTCATTGAAATAGCGTATCCCCGTTGTATTGATCCATTTATCAATTACTTCCTGTGCTTCTTTGATTGTCATTTTTTCGGATTAAGTAGTTTAAAAATTGTCCTTATCTTTTGTATCCATTATTATGGTAACGGGACCATCATTCAATAAATTGATTTTCATGTCAGCTCCAAATATACCAAGCTGAACAGGCTGATCGATCAGTTGGGAAAGCAGTTTGGCCATTTCTTCATACAGCGGTTTGGCGGTATCAGGTTTGGCCGCCCGAATAAATGATGGCCTATTTCCTTTTTTTGTCTGAGCGAATAGGGTGAACTGAGAAATCAGTAAGATATTACCGCCGATATCCAGTATAGATTTATTCATTAGTCCCTGCTCATCTTCAAAAATCCGTAGGTTAACAAATTTTTGTCCCAACCATTTTAAGTCTTCAATTGTATCGGCTTCTTCTATTCCCAATAGGATCACTAAACCTTTTTGAATCTGCCCGGTGATCTGTTCGTCTACTGTACAGGAAGCATGTTTTACCCGTTGTATTACTGCACGCATAATGAAAAGTATAAAACCAAAGTTAAAAATTCCGATCGTCAAACACGATCCAATCTAGCATTTATTGGTACCAAAATAAAAAGTCTCCTTCTCTATTGAAGAGAAGGAGACTTTTATATAGCCGGGATCCTAATTGTTAAAATTTGATATTTAAGCCCAACATAAAGTTTGTAGGTGCCTGTGGAAAGTAGAAATTGTAATATTTCCTGGTATCGCCTTCCATCCAACCAAAGGTATAACCGTTTGTTTCATACTTTTCATTCAGGATGTTGTTTACCTGTAAACTTAGGTTAATATCTTTTATGCCTAAAGCTGTAAAATTATAATTCGCTAGCAGATTATTAACAAAATAAGAAGAGATGCTTCTTTCTTTCGCTGAGGAATTATCGAGATATTGTCGTCCTACATACTTTGACAGCAATGAAAATGTGAGCGGTTCAATAGGGCTGTAGGAGAAATTACTGGATAAAATCGTATTTGGAGACAGGGCAATATCAGTCTTTGGATAGGAGATTCTGAGGTCACCCATGACTTCTTCAAAATTCTTGATCTTATTCTGGCTGAAGGTAGCTGTAGCCTTCCAGTTCAATTGCTTATTGATGTTCCAGGCTCCGTCAAATTCCAGTCCGATGCGATAACTGTTTTTCACATTTTGTCGGATAGGAGCTCCGGTATCACTGATTTCACCTGTCGGAATCAATTGATCCTTATAAAACATACCGTATCCATTCAATCCAATATTGAATTTTGTATTGGTGAATCTATATCCAATTTCAATGTCCTGCATTTTTTCTGGCGTTGGATCCGGAAGTTTGCTGTTTTTCTCTATGAAATCTTTCCGGACGGGTTCCTTTTGTGCGAAGGCATAGGAAGCATAGATATTTGCATGATCATTTAATAGATAGGTTGCTCCAGCCTTTGGATTTAGGAAATTGAATTTTGGGTGGTAATTATAGTTTTTGACCTTATCATCATCGCCATACATGCGATAGTCTACATTTCGGTATTGCACGTCGGCCATTAGAATCCATTTATCCAATTTGTAATCTACCTTTAAGAAATTGCTGAAGTCGTTTTTCTGCGATTTTCCAAAGTAATATTTGTCATCAATAAATCCCGTTGAGGCATACTGTGCCCAGATTACTTCACCATAATGTTTTCCCTTGTATTGATTGTATGCACCACCCCAAATAATTTCAAGTTGCTCATTGGGTTTGTAATTAAGAGCGTAGGTCATACCATAAAAGTAATTATCAAGCCATCTTCTGCGGACTAGATCTGTTTTTTTTATGGTGTCCTGGCCAATGATGACATCTGGTAGACCATATTTACTTAATTTATCGGCTGGTCTCATCTCCTCATAGTAACCATAGCCTCTTGTATAATGTAGCGCGGTATTTAGCGTGAGCTTGTCGCTGAGGATATTGGTGTAATGAAGTTGGTGATGCTTCTGTGTATAATTGTCCGTTTGGTTTTTGTAGGTATATAGATTATAGTTCCTTCCTGCATTCATAAAACGGTCCTTTTCTGTTCCAGCTATTTCTAACCCATAATCTGCATAATCGTCCATACGGGATCTGTCCCCCGTGATCAAGGGTTCTGGTACCCCGTTCCAAGCCTGGTATGTTTTTTCTTTTCCCCAGAATACGATTCCTTTTAAAATGTGTTTCTTACCGTAGTAGCCGCCATCGATATAAAAAGATTGTAGGTCTGAGGCGCCTCTTTCGATATAGCCATTGCTGCTAATCCTTGATAACCGGGCATTGAAAGCAAACTTGTCGTTGATCAATCCTGTACCTAGCTTCATTGTATTTTTCCAAGTGTTGTAAGATCCAAATGAATTGTTAAGTTCGGTATAGGGTTTTTCGGCTAAAGTATTTGATTGAATATTTAACGAAGCGCCGAAGGAACCAGCGCCATTTGTCGAGGTTCCAATCCCCCGTTGCACTTGAATGCTTTCAGTAGATGATGCGAAATCAGGAAGATTGACAAAGAATGAGCCCATACTTTCAGCATCATTTAGTGGAATTCCATTAAGAGTTACATTGATGCGCTGGTTGTCAGATCCCCGAATGGTCATGTTTGTATATCCTATGCCGGCTCCTGCATTGGAGTTGACCTGGACAGAAGGCGTTTGATTCAATAGATAGGGGATGTCCTGCCCCAGGTTATTTCGTGAAATCTCTTCTTTTGAGATATTCTTGAATGTCGTTGGGGCATTCTTTTTGGCTCTGGTAGATACAACGAGTACTTCTTCTGTACGAATTGTTTTCGGATCAAGTTGGACAGTCACTTCCATATCACGCTCAATGTTCAGGTTTTGGATCCAGGTTTGATATCCTATAAAAGAAACTTGAACGGAATGCTTCCCTTTCTGAATATTATACAATTTGATCAGACCATCTTTGTCCGATTTGGTTGTAAAAGAAGCCTGTCCATCCAGGGATACAGATGCATTTTGTAGCGGCCTTTGTGTGTTCCTGTCTACGGTCTTAATCGTCAAATTGTGCTGAGCAACAGCAATTTGGATAGAAACAGTAGCTAAAGCGCTACAAATCAAAAATTTGATCATGTTGATGTATTTTGTTTAAGTTAAACAAATCATAGAAAGGGGTCACTATGATCGTTCTATTTAACTAACCTCTCCCTCCGCCAGCATTACCTGGATCAGGTGCACAGAACTTAATCTGTTGGGTATAATCTCAGCCCTTATTTGTGTTTCTGACAAAACAAGGCACCCCTATTCGATGATGCGAATATATACATTAAAATCGGAATGATATAACGTGATCTGTTTTTTGACAAAAGGGTAGTGTAGTTAAAAATTCGTTAAAATTTCCTTATGGTTTAAAGTTTTACGTTTAGGCTTGTTTTTGGTATTTATTGTTCTTTTTAGGTACCTTGGCATAGAGTTTTCTACTGTTAGTATGTATTCATATCGGTCAAAAATTTTTAATTACTAATTTGAGAGTGAGGAGATAAAATGTTAAAATATTTAAGCGCAAATTATATTCTACCGATCACTTCAATGCCAATAAAAGATGGTATTGTGGCGGTAGATGAAGAGGGGGTAATTCAGGGTATTTACGACCCCGCATCGTTTACTTTGAATGATAAGGTCAAGATCGAAAGGTATGATGGCGTTATTATTCCAGGTTTTATCAACGCCCATTGCCATATTGAATTATCACATATGAAAGGTGTAGTACCTAAAGGTACCGGTCTACCAAACTTCTTGAGTCAGGTGATGACTTCACGCAGTGCTTCGATGAAGAAAATGGATGATGCAATGGCAAAGGCGGATAAAGAGATGTATGAAAATGGTATTGTAGCGGTGGGCGACCATGCGAATACAGATAACTCTTCTACATTGAAGGAGGAATCGCAAATACTTTATCATACGTTTGTGGAAGTCATTGGCGTTGAACCTGAAGAAGCTGATTTTAAATTAAAAGAAGCGAAATCGTTGACGCAAGAATTCAGAAATGGCCATGTGTCGATTACGCCACATGCACCCTATTCCTGTTCAAAAGCTCTTTTTAAAAAATTCAAAAAAGCTGTCTCTGAGACGAACATCATTAGTATTCATAATCAGGAGAGTGACGAAGAGAATAAATTGTTTAGATACAAAACGGGTGAATTTCTAGACTTCTATAAGAGCATCGGAAAAAATGCAGATTCTATTAAAGCACAAGCCCGGAATTCGATCCAGTCTTACTTACCTTATTTGCCTTATCCGAATAAGTTGTTGTTAGTTCATAACACTTATACTTCATTAAAAGATTTGGATTTTGTGGAGCGTATGGATCGGGATGTCGTGTGGTGTTTGTGTCCGAAAGCAAATTTATATATCGAAGGTGCTTTACCTAAGATTCATAATTTTATAAATGCAGGACAACCATTAGTTATCGGAACGGATAGTTTGGCATCGAACGATACGCTTTCGGTATTGGAAGAGTTGAAAGCATTGCATGAACATTTCGAGGATTTGGATTTCTTGCAAACCATTCAATGGGCTACAATCAACGGAGCTGTTGCGCTGAATATCCAAGATAAATATGGATCTCTGGAAGTAGGTAAAAAGCCGGGAATTGTTTTGCTCCAAGGTATGGAACACATGCGCTTGACAGATAAAGTTAAAATCAAACGTTTAGCATAGTATTTAATTCCACAAAAACTTCTGTACTTTTGCTCTTATGAAACATTTGAATATTTCAATAAGGGGTAAAGTACAGGGAGTCTTTTTTCGATTGACGGCCAAAGCTGTTGCCGATCAGGTTGGTGTAAAAGGCTTTGTTGTCAATCAAAAGGATGGAACTGTCTATATTGAAGCTGAGGGTGACGATTTTGCACTTGATTCAATGTTGGACTTCTGCCAGGAAGGTCCAGAGGATGCAAGTGTTGAAGCGGTTGAAGTTAAGGAAGGTGAGCTTAAGGGCTTTTCTAATTTTGAAGTGATTAAAAGAATCCAACCCCAAGCCTAGTGTCAACAATAAAGAAATTTCTCAGCGATACCGTTATCTATGGTGTGACTACTATCGTTTCAAGAATGATAGGATTTCTGATGACGCCGCTCTATCTCCGTAAATTCAAGGATGCAGCGATCTATGGAATTTATTCTAATTTTTATGCGTGGATGTCCATGCTCAATGCTATTCTAGCATTTGGAATGGAGACAACTTATTTCCGGTATTTACAGAAAGTTGAACCACAGGATAAGAATAAAGTTTACAACAATAGCTTCTTCATCACTTTAATTACCTCCGGATTATTACTGTTGTCTGTATTTGTTTTCACAAGACCTATTGCTTCGTGGTTTGCAGATGGTGGAGATGTGTCTCTCTATGAGCAATATATTAAATACTTCGCATTTATTCTCGTTGCGGATGCGCTTGCTGTCATACCATTTACAAAATTGCGTGCCGAAGGGAGACCTTATAAGTATAGTGCACTGAAATTTGTCAATATTGGTATTACCGTGATTTCAAATTTGTTCTTTATTTTGTTCTTGCCGGATTGGGTACATAAGTACACCTTTTGGGCTGATTTTGCTGGAACATGGTTCAAAGAAGGTTGGATCGGTTATGTCTTTATTTCCAATCTTTTCGCAAGTATCGTTACATTAATTCTATTACTGCCTGAATTGTTAACTTTCCGATTCAGCCTAGATAAAAGATTAATGAATGAAATGTTAAAGTATAGCTTCCCAATTTTAGTAGCTAATATTTCATTTATTATTAATGAGAATCTAGACAAAATGTTCTTTCTGAAATTGGTGCCTGGGGAGGCGGGGAAAGATGATTTAGGTATATATGGTGCAGTTGCTAAATTGGCCGTATTTTTAAGCTTATTTGTTACAGCTTTTAGACTAGGGGCGGAACCTTTCTTCTTTTCATATTCAAAAAACCAGAACGCATCGAAAACCTATGCGCTCATCATGGAGTATTTTGTTATCCTCATGGTTATCGCAATGGTCGGATTGACAGTCAATCTGGATTGGCTGAAATATTTTATCAAGGGTAATGAAGAAGAGATCGCAACATACTGGACTGGGCTTAAAATTGTCCCAATTCTTTTATTCAATTATGTGCTACTAGGAATATATATGAATTTATCGATTTGGTATAAGTTGACAGATCATACACGTTACGCTATTTATATTTCGGGCATAGGAGCGTTAATTACAATTATGCTCAATGTTTGGCTTATCCCAACTTATTCCTATGTGGGGGCTGTTTTATCAACAACAGTAGTATATCTGGTCATGATCGGTTTTTCACTTTACTGGGGACAGAAGTATTATCCCATACCTTATAAGATGATCAAGATCTCTGTCTATCTCGGCGTAGGGCTGTTGATTTCCTGGTTGAGCTTTCAAGTTTTTCATAGTAATATATGGGTCGGAAATGCCATGTTATTGCTACTGCTTGGTATTACTTTTTTCCTTGAAAAGAATGGGCTGATGAAATTAATTCGAAGAAAATAGCTGGTTTGTTCAATACATAAAAAAGGCGACAACTTAAATTTGGTTGTCGCCTTTTTTAATTATTGAAAAATCTTAAAATACTTCAGTTTCGAAGGTATGTTCAATATCATGGAGTACATCCAAAATCTCGTCTTGCGTTTGTAAGCTGACAAGTTTCATTCTGGATTCTTTGAAATTTGGAATTCCTTTGAAATAATTTGCGTAATGTCTCCGCATTTCAAAAATCCCTAATTTATCACCTTTCCATTCAATGGATTTGTTTAAGTGTGTTTTACATACCTCAACACGTTCGGCAATTGTAGGCCCCTCAAGGCGCTCACCTGTATGGAAGAAATGTTTGATTTCTCTAAAGATCCATGGGTAACCAATTGCAGCACGACCAATCATAATGCCATCAACCTCATATTCTTGTCTCCAGGCCGCGGCTTTCTCCACCGAATCCACATCACCGTTACCAAAAATTGGAATCTGAATGCGCGGATTGCGTTTGATGTCACGGATCATAGACCAATCAGCCTGACCTTTGTACAATTGCGCACGGGTACGGCCATGTATTGCTAATGCTTTTATGCCAACATCTTGCAATCGCTCTGCTACCTCGTATACATTTTTGGTATTGTCATCCCAGCCAAGACGTGTTTTTACTGTAACGGGTAGATGAGTTGCTTCAACAACAGCTTTGGTCATCGCAACCATTTTATCAATGTCTTGCAATAAGGAAGAGCCGGCTCCCTTACAGACCACTTTCTTAACAGGGCAGCCGTAATTGATGTCGATTAGATTTGGATTTGCTTTTGTGCAGATTTCAGCTGATTGGCGCATACTTTCAATATCTCCACCGAATATCTGGATACCGATAGGCCGTTCATATTCAAAAATATCAAGTTTTTGAACAGATTTAGCCGCATCACGAATCAGCCCTTCTGAGGAAATGAATTCAGTATACATTAAATCAACACCATTTTGTTTGCAAACATACCGAAATGGGGGATCGCTGACATCCTCCATCGGAGCAAGTAACAAAGGGAATTCTCCCAATTCAATATTTTCACCAATCTTGACCGACATCTTCAATTTTTTTTTACAAAGGTACAAAATTTGGTATTAGTATAAAGTTAGCTAACTGTCATGAGTTTAGAGTCGACTTTTTATCTCTTCGGAACCCGTAGCGCGTTGTGCCGTTGTGTTTTGAGAACCACCGAAACGGTAGCTGAAAGATAGGATGGCAGTTCTACTGTCGGGATTAGATCTACCAATGAGCCTGATCGTTGGCGAGATAGTTTCATATCGTCGATTATTGGTTCTGAAAATGTCATTAACCACTAATTTCAGCGTGGCTTTTTTATTGAGGAAGTTTTTTTGGATGCCAGAATATATCTGTCCGTAGCTTTTGATATGACTGATTCCTACCGTTAAGCCAGACACATAGTTGCCACCCAATTCGATAGACCAATCCTTAGGCAATTTGAACGAATTTTGGCTGTTTAGACTTAATGTATTTCCCTTGCGGACAATTAGCTCATCTTCTTGTGGCAATTCATATTCATTCCGATAATAGTTCGCAAAATGGGTTGCCGACCACCAGCTGGTAAATTGGGTCGGGGCAATAAAGGAAATCCCATAATTTTTAAAAGAACCTATATTTTCGGGCCTTTCAAAAGTGATATAGGGATTAAGTGGATCTCTTCCCAATATATCGTTGACAACATTTGACCGCTGTGCATAATTCAGCGTTAAGACATATTTGCTTGCGTAAGTATAACCTAGTTCAAAGGAGTGTTCGTATGCTGGGTTTAAGTTCGAATTTCCCTCAGCATAGGAAAAAGGATCTGTGTATACCCTGAATGGATTTAAATCCCAAAACGAAGGCCGTTGTATACGATAGCTGTAGCTGGTCTGTACTTTATGATTGTCATTGGCTGTATAAGTGAAAAACGCTGCTGGGAATAGTTTGAAATAGGATCTTTCAAATTGTTCGTTCAATGTAATTTGATGACTACGTGTACGGGTGTGTTCTCCGCGAACGCCTATTTGCGTTGAAAACTTATGCCAGCTTTTTGATAGATTTAGATAACCTGCATGAATAGTCTCTCTGTAGATAAAGTGATTACTTGTACCCAGATCCGGAACATATTGATCATTTTGTAATGTATCATAATGTAGATCGTTTTCAGTGCGTACGTAACTACTCTTCCAGCCAGCTTCCAGTTTATATTCCTTTGGAAGTGGAAGTGTATAATCTAGCTTGGCGACATATACTTTATTGTCTGAGGGGATATCACCAATTCTGGAGGAATTTGCTGGCGGTGTTGAAGCTCCCACATTGTTATATGCCGTATTCAGCTGCTGATCCATTTTTGAATAGTGGTCAACAAGGTCAAGATCTATTTTTAATTCATGACGTTTATCATTGAGCTTTAAATTATAATTGACATTGTACAACATATCTCGCCAGCGCTCCTTACCCTGTGTTATGGTCGTGGATGACCATACTAAATTATCGGTATTAAAATTTTTGAAACTATTTGTGGTGGGCTCGTACTTTGGATATTTTCCAAATCCTCCATTAATTAAGAAACCTATCGTCTGTTTGGGATTTATGCTGTAGTCCATGCCGACTCTGAAATTATTAGATCGGAGTTTTGGCTGTATGGTGTTTTCCTGTTGTGAATACGATTCAGGGCCTGATCCCTGATCGGTGTAAAAATAGCGTGTAAGTGAGTTGTAATATTTCAGATTTTGGAAATACTGATTATAAATCCCAAATACATTGATTTTTTCTGTACGATAATTAAGGTTTAGACTCCCGCCAAGATGCGCTCCTCTACCGGCACCGGCATTAGCCGATACGGAACCATTAAACCCCTGTTTGAGTCCTTTCTTTAATACAATGTTGATGATACCTGCGGATCCAGCAGCATCCTGTTTTGCATTTGGATTAGACATGACCTCGATTTTATTGATATCCATTGAGGAGGTGCTCCGTAGGAGATTGGCCAATTGATCGGCGGACAGGTATGTAATTTTCCCATTGATCATGACCGTCGCTCCAGATTTACCTTTAATACTTAGCGTACCACTTTCGTCGACAGCGACACCTGGAATCTTGCTGAGTAATTCCAGTCCGTTGTTGCCGTCTGCGAGCATTGAGTTTTCAATATTGAAGACCAGCTTGTCCTGCTGCTGTTCGATAAATTGTTTTTTTCTTTCGACGACGACCTCAGCGAGATAAGCATTGTTTTGCAATAATAGAATCTTGCCAAGATCATACTCGTCAAAATGTTCGTCCAACCTGAAATGGGGACTGAAAGTATCCTGATGGGTAAGGCTTTTGACTTTAATAAAATAGCTACCCGCTTTTGTATTGGTAAACCTGAAATTTCCGGTACTATCTGAGTGTGCCGTACTGGCCAGTATACCGCCATTGACGTGATAAAGCGAAATACTTACATAAGGAATGGCCTGTTTATCTTCGCCCACAGTCTGTCCCTTGATATGATTTGCTTTTTGAGCTTGGCTTGTAAATAGGGTACAGATCCAAAGGAGACTTAAGAGATAACGGAGGATATAAGGCATGATTATATAATTAAGTTGTTGCTAATTGTGGACGTCTTGTTTTTTTTGTTGACTTTTTTTTCTTTCCCCACCAGATGTAGAATCCTGTTATCGGTAAAGTCGCACAGATAAGCGATGCGATGAAGTAAATTATTTTGGTGGTCATTCCACCGATAAAGCCGGTATGTAGGGCATAATTGGAACGCATGAGCCATTCCGTGGTATTGGCTTCATCAATTGGTCCCTGTTTGCGGCCGGTTAATTCCAGGGTATAACGGTCAAAATTAAGGTCTCTCCAGCTTCCGTTGGCCATGTCCGTGCAGGCATACACCGCTTTATCTTCTTTTTCAGGATAGTGTACGATGACAGCTTCTTTGTTGAATTTTGCATATTCATGACGCACTTTATACCAGATTTGATCAGCGACCATCAACGCATCATTTAGCGGCTGATCCGGAAGTTCAGGTTTATTATTCTTTTCCGTTTTTGGTTTGTTTGGATAACCTCCCGTCATCCAAACGACAGAACTTCGAATCCAGGGAAAACTCATGATAAGCCCTGTAAAACACATGACGAATGCGATTGTTAGCGCATAGAAACCCAATACGTTGTGGAGGTCATAATTGACACGTTTAAATTTAGCTTTCCATTTAACCGTAAAACTCTGTTCTCTTGATCTACGGTTCCATTTCTTTGGCCACCATAATACCATGCCTGTGATCAGAAGTATGAAAAAGATAAAGGTGCTCCAGCCAACGACCTGCCTGCCTATTTTTGTGGGCATCCAAAGATGACGATGCCCCTCATCCATGAAATGGAAAAAATCCTCATGGTTGACAATCGCCAGGACTTCGGCTGTATAAGGGTTTACATAGACAAGACTGTCAGAGTGATCGAGGCTTACTTTGACGGATTTGTCCAGACCATAATACCAGGAGCTCGCAATTTCATAATCAGGAAGCGTCGCTTTAACAGATTTATAGATCGCAGATGGAGGAAGCTGTTCTTCTGATTTTTGAGGGGTGACCTGAATATAGTTTGTGGTTAATTCTTTGATATCATGTTCAAAGACAAGTACGCAGCCTGTAATTCCTAAGATGATAACGGGTATACCCGCTGCGATTCCTAACCAAAGGTGTAGCCAGGCATTAATTTTACTGAGCATATTGAGGAACGGTTTTTATAATCCGATCTGCACATGTTGGTTGGCAGATCGGATCTTTGCGGATGATTAATAACTGATTTTGCTCATTGATGATACCTGGGATATCCCGGTAAATTTCAACCCTTTTTTTGCTGTAGCGTTGTTGATATCAATGATGTAGGTGTAATATTGTTTGTCGTCTTTATCCTGACAGGTATAGTAAGCCTTAGCGCCACCTTTGTCAACATATACGACATCTTTATAACCTTGTTGTTCATGGGAAGGAATCTCTAGGATTTCTGTCATTTTTTTGGTTTGTATATCTATGATATATAATTTGACAAGACCACCGCCTACACCTTCGGACTGTTCACCCTTGTTGTAGATCGTCATTAAAAATTTATTGTCTTTGAGATAACTACCTCTTGCTATTTTACCCTTTCCAAGAGATTCGATATCGAAATAGTAATCTTTATCAAATTCATCCGTTCCTTTTTTGATTCTCAGGAATCCAGATTTGTTTTTTGTAGCCAATGATGCTTCATTTGCCGAGAACCATACATATGCATCGCCCTTATCGTCTACTGCTAAACCTTGTTGAGCAAACCAGTTTCCGATATGGGAACCTCTTCCATCACGGATTGTTTTTTCAAATTTAAGTTCAGGATAAGAGAAGATACCGATATAGGTAGTATCTGTCGTCGTAAAATCTCCGCCCCAGTTATTTGAACCATCTCCAGATTGGAAAGGAATATAGACTTTATTACCTACTTGAAATACACCTGTCCAGATCGCCATGCGTTTACCACCCAATACTTTGGAAAGATCGACCGTGTTTTTGTTGGCAATAGAGAAATTTTGTGCATCATAGTTTCTTAGCGTCGCGACAGGGTTTACCATACTTCTGTTGGTTGTCCCTAAAATCACATTTTTATCACCGAAATTACCATAGATACCCGCGGTTTCAGCGTTGACCTGATCATCTTTAAGTCTTTGCAGATCGCCTTTGGCATCAATAGCATAAGGAGTGATAGGCCCTTGTCCACCGTATGTCAGACCAAAAACATGGTTGTTTTGATTGATAAAAGAAAATTCTGTTGCTGGCATACCGTTACCTACAATACTTAAATTACCTTGGCTAACATCATCCGTAGTAACAATATAAGTACCTGATGAACCCGACTCTGAACTCCCTTGACCAGTTACGATAAAGACAAATTTTTCCTTCTTTTTCGAGTTTCCTGAATCTTCTCCTCCTTCAACAGGCTTGTCTTTTGAACAAGCGGTAATTGTTAATACGCCACAGGCTACTGTAAGCAATCTTAAGTAATTTGACTTTTTCATTTTGAGTTATTTAATAAATTGTGTGTTATTTTTTGCGTATAAAGTATCTGAATTTGACATTGAAAGACCGACTAGGTTTCTGCATTTCAAAATTGTCGTATCGTGTTGCGTCGGTTAGGTTATTACATTCCAGCGCAACATTGTATTTTCCCGAAGCCATCGCATAGACAATGTTGACATCATGGGATAGTTGTTTGGGAATAATGAAACGCTGTGCTGGTGTGCCCAAACTTGGAAAATCCAAAAAGAAGGCATGGATATATTGGAGGTTGTAACCGATCGTCAATGTATTATGTTTACCTCCGAAGTGGTGCAAATAATAGGCCGCATCTGCATTACCATATAAATATGGGATATTAGGCATGCGATCTTTGTAAACGCTGCTTTCTACGAGTTGACCGGGCTCATATTTCGTGTTATTGATTATATTTTGGTAGGTTAGATTACCACCGATTGAAAACTGATTTTTATAGAAATATTTTAGATTAAGATCTACTCCATTATTGAGTACACTCCTTAAATTGAGGTATTTACTCTCTCTTTTATTGTTTGAGCTTAATGGGCTGATGTAGAGTCTTATAAAATCAGTTGCATTTCTATAGGTATAGTTAGCATCTATGATGATATGATTATTTACATTCCATTTTTTTGTGTAGGAGAGGCCGACATTGATGTTATGGCTATTCTCTGGTTTAAGTGTTGGATTTGCACTCAGGTCTTGCGCATCGCCAAATAATTCGTTGTTTTCAGGTAATCTGGAAGCTTTCTCATAGGAAGCTTTCAATTGTAGGGTTGGATTGACAAAGTAGGAAGCGGCAAAGCCATAACCTAATTTATTGACCGTCGTTTCTACATTTTTGTAGATTTCATTTTTCTTGACTTCTTCAAAGTATTTACCTTTTTGGTTGTAATTTTTTACAAATACATTTAAATCCCATTGATCGGCTATATTCGTACGATAACCTAGTGCAGTAATATTTTTTGTCGTTTTTCGCGGCAACTTGTTGATTTCGAGATCTGGGTAATATATGTCTTTTCCTTTGCGGTCAAACGTTGTCAATAGGTGATTGACCATAAAATGGTGTTTTTCATTGATCGCATAGGAGAGGTTGGCAATGAAGTTGCCATTGTTATTGTTGAAACGATAATCGCGTAGTTCGTTTTCACCTCCGGGAGCATTAGGGTTATTTTTATCTTTGGGTTCACTTTCTCCGGACCAGGTAAATCTTCTATTCACTGTATCCAGACTGCGTTCTTTACCGAGATTGTATCGACCAAATATGTTGACATCTAGTCCCTTTACAAATAGATCTTTTTTGATGTATTTTACACTGGGTTGGATAATATTTCCCAGGGCTTCTCTGCCTCCATAAACATCGTCCATGTGGTTTCCGGTCTGGATTTCTTTTTTGTTTTCACCCAGTGTGATTCCAAAAAGTAGCTGATCTGCATATTTCTTGTTGGAGACTCCGATATTATAAATCATTGTTTCATTTCGGTAGGTGTCGTGGAAACGCCTTTTTCTTCCTTTGGTATATTTTCCGGTTTCAAAATCAGCCGTCCGCACATTCACCCAGTAATTGTTGTCCGAATAGTTTTGAAAGGCCGACAAGGTCATCGTTAATCCGTTATTCGAGATGTATCCTGCATTTACCGCAGTTTTATGTGTGTTGAAGGAACCATAAGAATAAGAAGCATCAAGGTACTTACCAGGGTCATTTTTCGTGACAATATTCACAGCACCACCTAAGGCATCGCCACCCAGCCATACTGGAACAACGCCTTTATACACTTCTACACGCTCGGCAAAATTGATCGGGATATTATTCAATTGAAATGATGAACCAAAATTGTCCATCGGAATACCATCCAGAAATAATTTGACCTGATTGCCGGAAAATCCATTAATACTAAAAGACATATTTGATCCAACACCGCCAGACTCTCTCAAGCGTAAGCCCGAAACTCTATTAAGTGCCTGCCCGATATCTAAAGTCGTATTGTACAGTTTTTTTGCATCTATTGCAGAGACATTGTAAGGTTGTCGTGTTACTTCACTTGTCGTGGATCGACCGATAACTTCAACTTCCGCCATGACTTTTTGATCTGGGGTCATTTGTATTCCGGATAGATCAATAACATTTTTACTACAGATTACTGACCGATTTATAGTCTGATATCCAACAGCGGAAATTGTAACCTGATGATTACCGAAAGAGATTCCACTTATTTTGAAAAAACCATTTTTGTCTGCTTTGGCTCCTTTATTTGTACCCGATAGGACAATTGTTGCCCCATGAATAGGCTCGTTTGATGTATTGGTAACACTACCTTTGACTTCGGCTAGTTGTTGGGAATGTGAAGGAAATGATATGATTAGGAAAAAGAATAACCATACTACTTTAAATTTTGACATTACTTTATTTAGATTAATTACACACAGAGAAGTTGCGTAACTCTAAATCTACCGAAGGTCAAAACAGTAAATAAAAATTATTATTTTTTAATGTACTGAATATCAATTGGAAATTTAATGTAGTCGGTCTATCCGAACGATAAAATCGGTCGCTTGATCTAGGGTAAGACCAACCTGAATATTTTTTGATTTGATATTATAGATCCAAACTTGATGCTGATCCTTTGCATCGTCTATTGTGATATAGGCTTTCCCATTTTCAACGAGAACGGATTCTTTGCGTGTGCCTTTGTCGAAAGGCAGGTTTAATTTTGTCGTAGTTTGGCTGATAAGATCGACCACATAGTACTCAAATTGATAGGTGGAATGATGATCACTAAAGTCGGTGTAGCGATCTCTACGTTCACTACGGACGATAGCCTGATTGTTGCCCAAATACCACATGCCATAAGCATGATTGTGCGTTTTGGCTGTTAGATTGAGAAAATAAGTAGGGTTAATGTGGGTGGAATTGCTATCAATTCTGAAAATTGCGGTAGGTTTTGATGGGCTGTTGCCTAGTGCAATACCGGGGCAGGACATAAAATAGAAATTGCCATTTTCGTCATGAAAGCTATAAGATTGAACAGTATTGACTCCTCCGGGGTAAGAAGAACGAGTATCTTTTTGTATATTTTCTAATTGTAAAGTCGTCTTATCCAGTGTCGCAATATACATTGTATCTATTGTGGTAAAGTCAGTCTCGTTAATCACTTTATTAAAGGTATAGCCAATCAATAACCGTTGTTGGTGTATGGTATCAAATCCGACGGAAAGAATCTTAAAATCCGCTGAGGCCGAAGGTAGTTTTACTTCTTGCTGTTGGTTGATTTTGAAATCGTTGACAGTAATTTTATAGATCCATAGCCGACGGTTTGTTTTGTTGTCCAAAGTAAATAGGAGTAATGTGTCTCGATCAAGCCAGTTTATATTTTCAATATGCTGATCTTGCATAGCCACCTGTGCAATTTCCTTTAATCCATTTGATTCAAGTGTATATTTTTTGAATTTTCCCGCTCTTAAAAAATAAAAATGCTTGTCCTTAACGATGATGCTTCGATCGAATTGTTGTGTCGGAATGTCGATGCCATTTTTTGAAATGGTTAGATTTCCACTATCAACGGTATTTGAGGTGATGATCGTGTTTCCGAGATCTTTATTCATCGTATAGAGACTGTACTTCCCGTCGATATTTCTGCCCCCATCTTCCGTTCTACAGCTTATTACTAAATGGAGTAATAGCAAGGATAAGAATAGCGTGAAGCGGTTGGATAGCATGAGTGTATGGACTAATTGAAGTTCTTCTTATTTAGATGATATTAAATTGTATTTTCAGTTCGTGTTGGATGGTAGGGGCTAAAAAGGTAAGTTCCGATTTGGAGATTATTACCTGCTTGCCATTTTTTTGTGGTTTTAATACAAAATATGTTTCCCCATGTTTGAGCTCCTTCTTTTTATCTGTTCCAGAAAAGCTAAATGCAAAGTTTTTTTTGGGAATGAACATCATATTGCCTGAGGTTTTGAATTCCCCGGTATCCGTATTGATCTCAGCCCGTGCATTTTTACCCAAGATGATATTATAACTGTTCTGGTTAATATACTTCAGTCCAGCACTCGTTCTGTTATCAAAGATGGCGGCAGCTTTTTCGGCATCCTTGCTGAATTGATAAAAACCAACACAGAGTAAAAATACAATACTGGCTGCTATTCCAATATATTTAAAGCTATATTTTTTAGGAGGAACTATTGTTGGGGCTTCGGACTGATCAATATGGCTGTTCAGCTCGGCCCAGATATCCGTTTCTAATTTTGTTTTTTTAGTGATGGAAATAGACAAGGGCTCCGAATCGAGGGTATCATCCAATAACCATTCCTCCACAAGAAGTTGTTCTGCGGGAGAGCATTGGCCTAAATGATATTTCTCTATGAGTTTATGGTCTATTTTCATATGATATACTTCCTGACAAAAGTACAGGATTTCTTTTGTATAGCTAAATTTAGGATATATATTCCGTTAGTTCTGTTTTTAATGTTTTTAATGCTCGTGAAATATGATATTCTACCGCTCGTTCAGAAATATAGAGTTTATGCGCAATTTCCTTGTTGGTGAGCCCCTGTTCTCTGCTCATGCGAAATACATTTTTACATTGTTTGGGCAAACTATCGATCAGATTTGATATCTTCTTGGCTAGTTCATCAGCGATCAGCGAATTATCTACGTAATATTCTTCTCTTGTATTTGAAATATTGTCCAGGTGTTGTTGTCGTGATACTTTATTGCGGATATATTCAAATGTTTTGAGCTTTACTGATCTGATCAGATACCGTTCCACCTCTATGAGACGAAGCTCTTCACGTCGCTCCCAAAGTGATTTGAAAACATCCTGTACGATTTCCTTGGAATGCTCTTCATCTTTGATACTGCTCAGGCAAAAGGCAAACATACCTTCCCAGTGTTGAAGATATATTTGCTCAAAACCTGCTTTATCTATAATAAAAAACTCTTTTTCCAAAATACCAGTTCTCTGCTTGTTCTGACGCAAAGATAGGCTTATTTAGATTCGTTTTAAATAATTTCTAAATTTCTTTTACGAAATCCTTGATCGCTTTCCCCGGATCTGTGGTTTTCATAAAATTTTCACCGATTAAAAAGCTTTGGAAACCAGCCTTTTTTAACGCTTTAATCGTCTTGGGATCGGAGATGCCACTTTCAGACACTTTGATGTATTCGGATGGAATCTTATCCAAAAGATCATACGAATGTTGTAGATCGACGGTGAAATCTTTTAAGTTTCTATTATTGACACCAATGGCATCAATATCGTCGAAAAGATTATCCAAAAGTTCCTGTTCATTGTGTACTTCAAGCAATACATTGAGTCCGATCTGATGTGCATATGCGGCAAACTCCTGAACTTCTTCCTTTTTGAGGCAGGCTGCTATTAAAAGGATGACATCAGCACCATAAGCCTTGGCCTCAGTAATCTGATATTTGTCGACAATGAATTCTTTACGCAAAATAGGGATGTTAATTGCTTCCCTTGCTTTGGAAAGATCTTCAAGATTGCCCTTGAAAAACTCCCCATCGGTCAGCACAGAAACCGCCGAGGCACCGGCTTCTTCATAGGCCTTGACAACATCTTCGACCTTTGCCGTACTGTTGATATCTCCTTTTGAAGGTGATGCTCGTTTATATTCAGCTATAATCCCTGTTTTTTCAGGATCTAATATAGATTCCCGTAAAGAAAGACAGGCTACATTGAAATAGGGATAGTTCAACAGCTCTTCGAATGGAACTAAGGCCTTCGCCTTTTCTACTTCTATTCTTTTTCGTTCAATGATTTTATCGAGTATAGTCATTTTTTGTGTTGAGTATTAAGATAACCAGTTTTCAATTAATTTTTTTCCATTTGTTGTCAATACTGATTCCGGATGGAACTGCATGCCTCGAACATCATACTCCGTATGTGTCAGTGCCATGATGATGCCATTCTCGTCTACGGCTGTCACTTTAAGTGTGCTTGGCAATGTCTCTTTGTTTACAGCCCATGAATGGTAGCGTCCTATTTTGGAATCTTTCGGGAAGTCCTGAAATAGCTTTTCGGATTCATCAGTGACAATAATGCTGGTTGCAACCCCATGTAGCGGCTTTTCCATATTAAATAGTGTGCCGCCGAATACTTCGGCGATTGCCTGTTGCCCCAGGCAGATGCCCAATATACTTTTGTGCGGAGCATAGGTGCGGATCACGTCAAGCAATAGACCTGCCTCTTCCGGAATCCCGGGACCTGGGGAAAGAAGTATTTTATCGAATGCTTCCAGATCTTCCAGTTTGAATTTATCATTTCTCAACACCACATAGTCCTGTCCCAACTCCTGGAGCAAATGAACCAAATTATAGGTGAATGAATCGTAATTGTCAATGACAACGATTTTATTGTTGCTCATAGCCTCTTGTTGTATAGTCCTGATTAAAGTAATTATCTATTTCCTGAAATATCGCTTGAACAAATTCCACTGGTAGGTCGAATTTTTTTGCCAGTGTCGCCTGATTGCTGCTGATATTTTTAATAATATGCTGCCCGGCATCGGTATGATCATCCAACACTTTTGCCTTGTTGAGATAGGTTTTCCGCAAAGCCAGTAATTCAACGATGCGGTTGTCGATGGTGTCTATTGAAACATTGATATGTTGGGTATTGACACAGTATTCTAATGGTCTGATCATAACGTTTCTGCTAATTGTAATGCTTTTCGCAAAGCAGCTATTTTATTGTTGACCTCCTGAAGTTCCATTTCAGGGTCAGAGTCCAGTACAATTCCTCCACCAGCTTGATAGTGCAAGGTGTTTTGTTTACTGAGGAATGAACGAATCATGATGGCGTGATTGAAATCGCCATTGAAACCCATAAAGCCAATCGCTCCGGAGTAGAAAGAACGTTGCAATCCCTCGTAGCGGTCAATGAGTGTCAATGCCATGTGTTTTGGAGCCCCAGAGAGCGTTCCGGCAGGGTAGGTATCTCCTACAATATCGAATGGATTGATATTATCTTTCAAGACACCTGTTACCTTCGATACCAAATGGATGATATGGGAGTAATATTGCGGTTCCATATAGGATTCTACTTTAACCTGAGTACAGTGTCTGCTCAGATCATTACGGGCAAGGTCTACCAACATCACATGCTCGGAGGTTTCTTTCGGATCTTGCTTTAGTTTAGAGGCAATCTTTTGGTCTTCCTCCATGTTCCCGGTTCTTTTGAAAGTTCCGGCAATCGGGAAGATCGTAGCCTGCTTGCCATGGATGCGCAATTGTGCCTCAGGCGATGAACCGAACAGTTTAAAGTCACCATAATCAAAATAGAATAGGTAAGGTGAGGGGTTAATGGAACGTAATGCACGGTAGACATTAAATTCATCACCTGAGAATGGTGTTCGGAAGCCACGGGATGGAACGATTTGAAAGACATCACCACGTTGGATATGTTCCTTCATCTTTTTGACCAATTGGCGATGCTCTTCATCGGTACGGTTGGAACTTTCCTCTCCGGCCAATTTGAACGTATACTCTGGGAAGTTTTTGTTCTGGATCAGGAATTGCATGCGTTCCAGTTCTGACTCTTCATCTTCCAAAAGATGTTCGAAGATATAAAGCTGATTACGGAAATGGTCTATGGCAATCACATACTTATAAACATGATACTGCATAAACGGTATTTTCCGTGCCGGATCAACAGGTGTTGTCAGTTTGATATCCTCAAAATGTTCGATGCAATCAAATGTAAAGTAGCCAAATAGACCGTTGGAGATTAAGTTCAGTTCGGCTATCGTAGAATCTTCAAAAGAATTCCTGAAATCGGATACCTCCTGACGTAATTCTATTTCTTGTGCATTTTTTACAATCCTTTCTTTTCCGGGATAGGTTAATGTTAACTCTCGCTCATCTAGTTGAATCCCTGCTATAGGCTGGCAACAGATATAACTGATATTGTTGTCACGACTATGGTAGTCGGAGCTTTCCAATAACAATGAATTTGGAAAGATATCCCTTAATCGAAGATAAATACTCACCGGTGTTGTTGTGTCGGCAAGCAACTTTCTGCTCTGTGTTTTGAATTTATACTTCATTTTATTCTTTTCTTCGTTATGATAAATTTTATACAAAAAAAACCCGATACTGGTTAGCATCGGGTTTGGAATTTCCACAAATGGTTTTGGTTGATTATGAAATATTATGACAATACCAATTGATTCCCGATGCTTATTGCTTCAGGCCACCACCAATTTGTATTTGTATATCTTCGTGTCATTATTACACAAATTTATAAAAAAAAATAAATAACCAAACTTTTTGTGATAAAAAAACAAAAAATACCCTTATTCCTTAATCATTTAATAAATCAGGGCGTCGTTCCTGTGTTCTTTTTAGCTGTTGTTCGTCCTTCCATGCAGCAATTTTTGCTTCATGTCCACTGAGTAAAATATCGGGTACTTTGCGCCCTTTCCACTCTGCAGGGCGTGTATAGATTGGTGCATCCAACAATCCGTCCTGAAAAGAATCTGAAAGCGCAGAGGTTTCGTCCGATAAAACTCCGGGGATCAAGCGGATGATCGCGTCTGTAACAATTGCCGCTGGAAGTTCACCTCCGGACAGCACATAATCACCTATTGAGATTTCCTTTGTCACATATATATCTCTGATGCGTTGGTCTATACCTTTGTAGTGACCACAGAGAATCATCATGTTACCTTTTGTCGAGAGTCCGTTTGCAATATCCTGATTGAAGGTTTCTCCATCAGGCGTCATATAGATGATTTCATCGTATGTCCGTTCGGCCTGTAATTGTTCAATACATTTAGCGAAGGGTTCGATCTGTAGTACCATGCCAGAGCCACCACCATAGGGGTAATCGTCCACACTTTTGTGCTTATTTGTTGAGTAATCTCTTAAATTGTGTACATATATCTCCGCGAGGCCTTTATTCTTTGCACGTTGCAAAATAGAGTGTGCAAATGGACTTTCCAAAAGGTCTGGTAGGACCGTAATAATATCAAAACGCATGGCGCAAAGATACACAAAAATGATCCATTGTCTATTTATAAGATTGATTCGCTTATCTTTGTGGCAAATTTAAGTGTACATACAGTGATTGACGTAAATAATATTTCTGTTTCCTTTGGGGGAACGACTCTTTTTTCGGATGTATCTTTCTCGATCAATGAGAATGATAAGATTGCATTGATGGGTAAGAATGGTGCGGGTAAATCTACCCTGTTGAAAATTATCGCTGGAGTGGGTAAGCCTACGACAGGTAATGTGGCGGGGCCAAAAGACGCCGTCATTGCTTATCTACCGCAACATTTGCTGACGCAGGATCATGTGACGGTCTTTGAGGAGACCTCGAAGGCTTTTGAGGAGGTCTATGGGATGCGGGATGAATTGGAGCAGCTGAACGAGCAATTGAATATCCGTACAGATTATGAGTCGGATGATTATATGCAATTGATCGAGCGGGTGTCGGAACTGAGCGAGAAGTTTTATTCAATCGAAGAGGTCAATTACGATGCAGAAGTAGAAAAGGTATTGAAGGGGCTTGGTTTTGAGCGTTCTGACTTTACCAGACAGACGTCGGAGTTTTCCGGGGGATGGCGTATGCGTATCGAGCTTGCTAAAATACTCTTGAAGAAGCCGGATCTAATTTTGTTGGATGAGCCAACCAACCACATGGATATCGAGAGTATCCAATGGCTGGAGGATTTCCTTGTCAATTCTGCCAAGGCGGTTATTGTTATTTCACACGATAGAGCCTTTGTCGATAATATCACCAACCGTACCATCGAGGTAACGATGGGTCGTATTTATGACTATCGAGCTAAGTATAGCCACTATTTGGAGTTGCGTCAGGAAAGACGTCAGCATCAATTGAAAGCTTATGAGGAGCAACAACGTTTTATTGCTGACAATCAGGAATTCATTGATCGTTTCAGAGGTACTTACTCCAAGACTTTACAAGTGCAGTCGCGTGTAAAGATGTTGGAAAAATTGGAAGTTATCGAAATTGACGAAGTAGATACTTCGGCCTTGCGCCTGAAATTTCCCCCCTCACCTCGGTCGGGTCAATACCCTGTCATTGTGGAGGAGCTTACCAAGGCCTATGATGAGCATGTGGTATTCCATAAAGCCAATATGGTGATTGAACGTGGCGAAAAAGTTGCCTTTGTCGGTAAAAATGGAGAGGGTAAATCGACCATGATCAAAGCGATTATGGGGGAAATAGATTTTGAAGGTACATTGAAGGTGGGGCATAATGCCAAGATCGGTTACTTTGCCCAAAATCAAGCAGCCTTGCTTGATGGTGAATTGACGGTTTTTGATACGATCGATCAAATTGCAATAGGTGATGTGCGTGTTAAAATGAAAGATCTTTTGGGTGCTTTTATGTTTAGTGGTGATGACACGACGAAAAAGGTTAAGGTATTATCTGGTGGAGAGCGAACTCGTCTGGCTATGATAAAACTTCTTTTGGAGCCGGTGAATGTTTTGATCCTCGATGAGCCTACCAACCATTTGGACATGAAGACCAAAGATATTATCAAAGATGCCTTAAAGGATTTTGATGGTACGTTGATCCTTGTTTCACACGACCGGGACTTTTTGGACGGATTAGCAGAAAAAGTATTTGAATTTGGAAATAAGCGCGTGCGTGAGCATTTTGAAGATATAAAAGGATTCCTGGAATATAAGAAAATGAGCAGTTTGAAAGATATTGAACGATAGCATCTAGATCAACAGGGTGTAAACGTATTCTGTTAGTCTATCTCATATAAGCATACGTTACAAGTTTTTGTTCAAATCCCGATATTTGCAGTACAGAAATCAGAAACTTTATCTGTAAACGAAGCCTCCCGGGCTTAACTGGTAGTGCAACTGACTTGTAAAAAGTAGGTCATTGGTTCATCTCAATAGGAGGCTCAGTTATAAAAAGCGGCTTTATATAAAAAAGCCGCTTTTTTTCTTTAAATGAAGATTAAATCGAATCTTCAAGATTTTTTTCTTAATCCCAAAGTGTATGAAAGATACCTTCCTGATCAATAGGACGATGTGCATTAGGGGAAATAATTTTCTCCAGACCGGGTAAAACAACAGATAATCCGTATATTGAGTTCTCCTAAACATCAATTTTATTTATGATCATTGGATTAGACATTGGGACATCATCTGCGAAAGCTGTTGCATTTGACGACGAAGGTAGCATCTTGTCGCAGCATAGTATACCTTATCCCATATTAAACCCGTCGGAAGGCTGGTACGAGCAAGATCCGGAGATTGTTTATGCTGCATGTATTGAGTCTATTAGGTATGTAATGATTAACTTAAAGCAATCTAGCGCCGAGATACTGAAACCCGTATGCATTTCGGTGAGCAGTGCTATGCACGGACTGATCGCTGTTGACTCGGCGGGAAAGCTACTTAGCAATTGCATGATATGGGCAGATCGCAGAAGCGAGGATATTGCGGTTGCCTTGGAGGCAAGTGAGGCGGGCAGGCAGCTTTATCAGCAGACGGGCACACCAATACATCCCATGTCTTTACTTTGCAAATTAATGTGGATAAAGTCTAACGATCAAAAATTATTTGCTCAGTCGCACAAGTTTATCGGTATCAAAGAATTTCTTTTTTACCGGCTCTTTGGAGTTTATGTGGTCGATCATTCCATTGCATCGGCAACAGGGCTTTTCGACATACATCAGCTAACATGGTCTGATCAGGCGTTAAGATTGACGGGCATATCGGAAGAGCAACTAGCATCACCAGTTCCGGTCGATTATGTTTTAAATATGCCTAACCGAGAAATTGCGGCATTGATGCACATCCCTGAAGATACCCCTTTTGTTATAGGTGGTAGCGATGGTTGTTTGGCTAATCTCGGGGTAGGGGCTATAAGTCCTGGGGTGGCTTCGGTAACTGTCGGTACCAGTGGCGCTATTCGCGTAGCAGTTCGCAGGCAAATCAAGAAAAAAAACAAAGGCTATTTACCTACTTACTGAGACCAAATGAATATATAATTGGTGGCGCGGTTAACAATGGAGGTGTATTACGCAACTGGTTTCGAGATAATTTTACCCAAATGGAAACGGATGGAGATTCTTCTGCCTCGTTAAATGCTTTGGTCGACTCCGTCGTTCCCGGGGCAGAGGGCTTGATATTCTTGCCCTATTTAACTGGTGAACGGGCACCACATTGGAATTCCAATGCAAAAGGCGTTTATTTTGGAATACAGCTGCATCATGGGAGGGCGCACTTCGCACGGGCCATGATGGAAGGAATGTTGTTTGCAATTTACAGTGTAGGAATCGCATTAGAGGAGAATACCGGTCCCATTCATACGATCTTTGCAAGCGGCGGCTTAGCGCGTTCATCGTTGTGGGTGCAAATGCTTGCAGACATTTTCAATAAACCTGTGTTCACCAAAAATACGGTAGAAAGCTCTGCATGGGGAGCAGCATTGATAGGCTTGGAAGCATTGGGTATACAGAGGAGTGATCCTACCGTAAACAACAAGCAAGCGGAGGGAAAACAAGATACCGAGCACTATTACAAACCGAGTGAAGAGAATCATGCGGTATATATGAAGAACTTCCAGAAATTTGAACACCTGTACCATATATTGGAAGGTGAGTTTTAACTAGATGTAAATTATTATGCCTCTAATCATCGTTATTTTGGGAGTAGCTTTACTACTTCTTTTAGTCACTGTTGTCAGGTTAAACACGATCTTTTCATTACTGATAACTTCTGTTGCGGTCGGTTTTGCTATGAATATGAACGCTATGGATATCCTTAAATCTGTTGAAACCGGAGTGAGCAGTACCATGGGCCAGTTGGCACTTTTGTTGGCCTTCGGGTCTTTACTGGGTAAGTTGATGGCAGAGGGTGGTGCTGCAGAAAAGATTACAACAGTACTCACGGCTGTATTTGGCAGAAAGAACTTACCTTGGGCAATGGTTCTCACAGGCTTTTTAGTAGGAATTCCCTTATTTTACAATGTCGGTTTTATTGTCTTAGTACCGTTTGTTTTCATGGTATGTGCTTCCAATAAAATGCCCTTGCTTTACGTAGCTATGCCATTGTTGGCAGCGCTGTCCGTGACGCACGGTTATTTGCCGCCACATCCGGGAGCTACGGCCATAGCGCTTGCCTACAATGCGAACATAGGTTTAACAATGGCCTATGGCGTTGTTGTGGCAATTCCTGCCATAATTATCGGTGGGCCACTCTTTGGCAGGATGCTTAAGCGTATTCCGACCAACCCACCGGCCGAGTTTTTTCCTGAGCAAAATCAAGCAGATAGGGAAGAGCTTCCCGGATTTGCAATTAGTATATTTACAGGGCTGTTTCCAATAATTTTAATTGCTTTTGGTTCATTTGCACATCTACTATTCCCAGAAGGCTCCTCTTGGCTGACGGCACTACGTTTCTTGGGTGATCCGGTGGTGGCTTTAATGATTGCATCGCTAGTGGCGATGTACACGATGGGTATTCGCCAAGGCAAAAGTTTGCGGGAGCAGTCAGCAAGTGTGGAAGAAGCAATTCGTGGGATAATGATGATCCTTTTTATCATTGCAGCATCAGGCGCCTTCAAGCAAATTTTGGTAGATAGTGGTGTAGCCAACTACATCGCTGACCTAACCGCAGACCTTAGCTTGTCGCCTCTTGTGCTTGCATGGTTGATAGCCGGTATCATTCGCTTAGTTATCGGTTCGGCAAGCGTTGCTGGGCTCACGGCAGCGGGCATTATGCTCCCCATTGTGCAAGCAGGAGATGTTACTCCTGAATTAATGGTGCTAGCGACTGGAGCGGGCAGTCTCATGTTCTCACACGTCAATGATCCGGGGTTTTGGATGTTTAAATCTTATTTTGGAGTGAGCATGAAGGACACATTTCGCTCATGGACGGTGATGGAAACGCTCGTTTCTGTTATTGGTTTGATCGGTGTCTTGATTTTACACGGGCTTGGTCATTGACAGCGAATGAGAAAGTATCCTATTGCCATTACATGAATTGCTCAAACGAATATTGAATTATACAGGCCCATAATCGGTTGATTATGGGCTTTTTTTTGAAGGAAACCTTTGTTTGTTTGTTTTTTCTTAATATCGTGACAATGAACCAAATTTTGTTGTTTGAGTTATTCTAAAAAAATATGCATAGATCACATCAACTCTATATCTTCCTTTTATTTTGGCTAAGCTGCTGTTTAAATGCTGTTCCGGTATTGGCACAGTATACAGTAGATAATATACCTAGTCCGAAGCAGAAAGGGCAAGACTATTTTGTGTCCAATCCCGATGGGATCTTGTCATCAGGTACTGTAGCTGAACTGGATGGTTTATCCACACAGATCGAAGCAGCTACCAAAAGTGAGTATGCCATTGTATTGGTCAATGACTATGTCGGTGACAGCGATTTTGAATTTGCACTTAAACTATTTAATACCTGGGGTATCGGTAAGAAGGGGAGTAACAATGGTCTATTATTGTTTATTGCCAAAGATCGGCGGGAATATCGTTTTATTACGGGTTATGGGATGGAAAGTACCTTGCCTGATGCCTATTTAAAGCGGATCGGTGAGAAGTATCTCGTACCAAATTTTCGAAATGGAAATTATGACCAAGGAGTTCTTGAGGCTTCGCAGTTTATCAAAACCATTCTAATGTCGCCTGATAGCAAGGCTGAATTGGAGCGCCTGATGCCTGAGGCAACTCCGATCTGGAGCTTCAACAGTCCTATCCTGCGAAATTCACTTTTGGTACTGGCTTTATTTGCCATTTGTTATATCTGGCTGGGTGAGGTAACCCGCGCGATAAAAGGGCAACTGACCAAGAAAAGTAAGTATTTCCCACCACTGGTCAGCGGCTGTGGTTGTATGGGGATGTTGATGTTTGCCAGTGTCTTTATATGTGCTTTTGCATTGAACAACTTTGAAGTCGTTTATCAATGGAAGAACCTTCCTTACTTTATTTTTATATTTGGCAGTATCACATTGGCTATGAAATATAATGCGAGCCGTACGCAGATTGTCAATTCCTATCGTGATGAGGAGAATATCCAGCAAGCTCTGCGTAAATTTCGTATTTGGGGACTTGTCCCTTTACTATTAAGTCCTTTGGCGCTGTTTGATCTTTTTGGAATAAATAAACGGATTCGAAAAAATGAACTTCGATTGACTCCACCGGATGGTTCGGGACGTTGGTTGCGTATGAACAAAGATGATGATTCTACGCGGGAAAGTGCATACCTGGATAAAGGACAGCTTTTGGAAGAAAAAATTGGCAGTCGGTCTTATGAGATCTGGGTAGATCAGAATAGCAATGAAACCAAGTTGGTTCCCTGGGATGAAAATGCAGGGTACATTGATTGTCCGCAATGTCATTACCGTACATTTGAGACAGGTCTTTCACGGACGATCCGATCCGCAACTTATAGTTCGCAAGGACTTGAGGAACGTTTTGATAAATGCAAGAACTGTGGACATCGCGTCTCCCATGGTGAGCATACCATACCTGTTAAAGTGCGGTCTTCATCGAGCAGCTCCGGTGGTGGTGGTTCTAGTAGTAGCGGTGGTGGAAGTTTTGGCGGTGGCTCTTCGGGTGGCGGCGGTGCAGGTGGACGATGGTAGTTCGCAATTTAGGGGCAAAAAAAAGGTTTTCAATCGGGGAGAATGAAAACCTTAAATAACCAATTATAAACCTAAATTATGATGACACAATATAGTGTATTTATTACACTATCAAAAGTTTTTTTTAAAAAAAAATAAAAAATTAAGCTATATAGCGCATATATGATTTCTGTTTATAAATTAAAACCAAAGTTTCAGCAGTTATTAATGCCGATTTTGACCTTTTTGAATCGAAAAAAGGTAACTGCCAATCAGATTACTATTGGCTCCATAGTGCTGTCTTTGGTTATTGCAGTATTGTTTTGGTATGCTGATCGGATGCCAATTTTGTTCTTGGCATTACCGATCGGTTTATTATTGCGGATGGCCTTCAATGCATTGGATGGCATGATGGCCCGTCTTTTCAATCAGACGAGTAAAAAGGGGGAAGTCTTGAATGAGGTGGGCGATATTGTCTCCGATGTCCTGATCTTCTTTCCGTTGCTTAAATTTCATCCTGAGAGTTTATATCTAGTGGTATGCTTTATTATTTTGAGTGTCATCAATGAATTCTGTGGCCTCATTGGAAAAGTTGTTGCCAATGACCGTCGGTATGATGGACCCATGGGTAAAAGTGACCGTGCATTGTTGCTCGGCGTATATGGTATTTTGAGCTTGTTACAGATCTCGATAACGACTATTTCAGGCTATATTTTTGCTGTACTATGTTTGTTATTGATCTTGAGTTCGATAACGCGATTGAGAAAGGCATTGGTTGTACATGAGTGAAGTATCCAATCCGAAGGACAAGTTTGCTGACGTACCTGTTCGGGTCAGAAGCTGGGGGTACATTGTACTTGTACTGGCCATTGCTTTCGTTCCGCAAACAATAGCATTGTTGTTTGTTTCCTGGCTGACATTTCAGGGGATGCGCGAGTTTATGAAGATGTTTGTGCCCAATTTTAGTCTTGTGTTGCCCTTTGCTATTGTAACGGGTCTATTGCAGCTGATCCTTTTAATCTACTGCTCGTATAGCGCCTATCTATGTTGGGCGACACTATTGTGCATCGGGATTGGGCTGTTTTTCCGGTTCGGACAGAAAACAGCGATGGGTGCTGCTATCGGAATGACCTTTGGAGCCGCTGCCTGCCTGCTTGCATTCAGCCAGCTGGCCTTTATCCGGGCAGTAGAAATCAATCAGGATGAGCTGATGGGATTACGGCTTGTGGCCTATATCATTGTTTTAACCGAACTGAACGATGTATTCCAATACCTAATGGGTAAATTCTTTGGTAAACGAAAGATCGTTCCGCGTATCAGTCCAAACAAAACTGTTGTAGGATGTATCGGTGGTATCGGGCTGACTGTAATTTTGAGTAATATCCTGGGCTACCTGTTATTGCCATTTGGGGATTTTATCTGCTTTTCGTTGCTTGGTCTGCTCTTTGGTACGTTAGGATTTTGTGGTGACGTGCTTTTCTCCTTTTTGAAACGTAGGACAGGAGTCAAGGATACGGGCACATTAATCCCCGGACATGGTGGATTGCTGGATCGGATAGATAGCTTGGTGTTTAATGCACCAGTTTTCTATGGTTTGATTTGTTTGATAGAAATGACGAATTTGTAAATAGCACCAGAATCTTATGTCTCGAATCTCATACCTAATATATCGCTAAATGAATTATCAGCGGACAGTTTTATTTTCAGGAGGCGGTACTCGTTTTGGCTTGTACTTGGGCATGTATGCCGCGTT
This sequence comes from Sphingobacterium sp. GW821-FHT03E03, assembly GCF_059420745.1. NCBI lineage: Bacteria > Pseudomonadati > Bacteroidota > Sphingobacteriia > Sphingobacteriales > Sphingobacteriaceae > Sphingobacterium > Sphingobacterium sp. GW821-FHT03E03. The sequence continues at coordinate 162,885 of NZ_JBWKUH010000003.1, read as the reverse complement.
GGAAGAACTGGGGCTAAAACCAGACCTATTAATTGCTAGCTGTGGTGGATCGTTGGCTGCTGCGATTATTCAGTCTTTTGAAACGGATGCAGAGCGGAAATCTTATCTCCAATCCGAAGAGTTTTATCGCTTCTTCTGTGGACATCGGCTTACGGAACAACGTCATCTGGACAAACTGGGGTGGTATGTGCTAAAAAAGCAGTGGGATAAACGATCTGCTCCTTATCTGGAAGATATCTTTGATCGTTATCTGGTCAATATGGAACCTGATCTTTCGCCCTTGTTACCGACTTTGAACCGCCCATTTTCGGAAGAAATACCGTCGATTATTATTGGTTCGAAATTGCTTTTTGACCGTTCTGAAGTTGGGGAGAGACGTGGAGAACGTAAGCTTTATCAAAAAGTCTTGATGGGGAATACAGCTGTACTATCGAGAGTAAGTCTGGATAGCATCCAAATTCAAGGTGAAAATTATGGACAAAGTGCTGTTGCCCCAACGATAGCGATAAATTCAGCGGCTACATTATTGGAGGCTGTTCGTATTTCCATGTCCGATATGTTTTATATTGAGCCGATAGAGCGGAATGGAGAATATTATGCCGGTGGAGCCATTGATCTGGTACCTGTAGAACTGGCGCAGTCTTTGGCAGCAGAAGTAATCTGCGAGCGGAAGCAGAGTTATAAATTGCAGGAAGAGGGATTAGTCAGAGCGGTATTGGGCTTTAGCGGGAATCAACGCTTGCGGGATATTGATCAGCAATTTCAGAGCTTCCGATGGATCGATACAATGGACGCTGCGGAACAGTTAGCCGGAAACTATTGCAGAAAAGGCATAGATTGGCGTAGATTTGAAATAACATTGTCTCTTCCGGCAAGTCTGGATGAATTTGCGACCGCTATGGAAGCACAGTGGAATTATGGATATAGCAAGACGCTGGAACTGCGTATGGCGTAGTACACGATGTATCGGAATAATGGTCGTTGGGAGAGATGGCGCGAGATAGGGGATCGGCTTGATACAGGGAAATTATTGAGCTTGGACGACATTGACGCTACATACGGTTTAATACACGATGTATCTGGGTAATGGTTGTTGGAAGTATTTATCGTGTAATACGGGATCTATTGGAGAGTTTAGGTGGCATACCGAAGGTTTATTTGTTTGACAGGATAGCCCGATCAAGCGGGTAATATAATCGTTATTTTTTTTGTATAAAATGAAGGTATTTATCGCAGGCGGAACAAGCGGAATAGGTCTAGAACTAGCACAATGCTACCTCCAGCAAGGGGCTGAAGTTGCTGTATGTGGTCGAGACCTTTCAAAGTTGACCAATCAAGCGACATACGATGCGCTCATCAAGTTTGAAGTGGATGTATGTAATCGGGATGCTTTGGCTGATGTCGTTGATTGTTTCTGTCATTATGGGACATTGGATCTTTTTATCAATTGTACCGGAAGTTATGCCGATGATGTGGCACAGGGCATCAGTTATGAAGAGGCAAGTGCGATGCTCCGCGTCAATATGCTGGGAACCGTGAACTGTTTTGAAGTCGCCCGCGAAGCCATGCGTGGACAATCAAAGGGGCAGATCGCAACAATAGCATCCGTCTCGGGGACTTTAGATTTTCCGAATTCAAGTTTGTACAGCAAAACAAAGCGGGCCGCAATTCAAGTGGCTGATGCCTACAGAAGGGCATTGCTTCCGTATGGGATTGCGGTGACAGTCATCGCACCGGGGTATGTAGATACAACCAAGCTCCGTCAACTTAATCAGCAGGATCTCTCCAAAAAGCCCTTTTTGATCAGCGTAGACGATGCCACGCAGCGTATCCTAAAAGCAATACAGCAAAAGAAAGAAATCGTGATTTTTCCGAAGCGTATGAAATGGCTGATGGGATTTTTAGGCCTGCTCCCCCATGTATTATTAAGTAAAATCATGTTTAGGAAAGCCAAATGGATGAAAAACGATTAAAGAAGGTAGGCGGGCAGCTCCTTGTTGCCATCTATTGCCTGTTATTTTTTCAACTTACCTATTCCTATACAGCAGCCTACGCCTCCAGTTTAGCTGCGGTACCTTCCTTTGTATTCGATTTTGAACAGTACATTCCGTTCGTTCCATGGATGATCCTGCCCTATATGAGTAGTGGACTGTTTTTTTGCCTCGTGCCATTTTACTGTGGACAAAAAGGGGAGCTCCTGTGCTATGCAAAGCGATTTACGTTTGTTACCCTGATTGCGGCATTGTGCTTTCTCCTTTTTCCGTTGCGGTTTTCTTTTGACAGACCGTCGGTTGAATATCCTTTGTTTACTATTTTCTTTTCCTTCTTAAAGGAATATGATTCGCCTTTTAATCAGGCACCCTCCCTGCATGTCGCTTATGCCTGTCTTTTTTGGTCAGTGCTGCGTTGGAAGTTCAACGGATGGAAGAAAATAATCTTGGGCATCTGGCTTCTGTTGATGGGCTTAGGAACATTGGCCGTATATCAGCACCATGTGATCGATCTATTGACAGCTTGCATACTCGTTCAGTTCAGTTTTATACTCTTTCCGAATGCTATTGAACAGAGACATAAGCTACGGCAGAAATCAGGTATTGATTCCCAAAAACTTGATGATCGTCTTCCGGCAGTCAGAAACCAACAACTAGCGAATAGTTATTACCTTATTGGGTGGATATTCATGCTACTGGCGCTGCTCTGTGAAGGATACGTATTGCCGCTGATTGTTTTTGCCTGGGTAGCCTTCGTCTGCTTTGCGGTTGGTTACAATTACCTGCGCGGTAATACGAGGTTTTTAAAGGATCATCGGGGTCGAATACCGCTGATAAAGAAAGTATTTTATGCTCCTTACCAATTTGCATACCGGTTGATGTGGCGTTTTTTTAGAAATAAAAATAATCCGCCGCTAATGGAGTTATTGCCTCGTTGTTATGTGGGGCCAAGGTTGAACGCATCGGAGTTTGTAGCCTTGGGATCGGATCGCAATCTAGTTGTTTTTGACCTCGCGGCTGAACTGGAGGAGGTAAAACTCTTGGGTGCCATGGAAAAGTATTATTCTTTCCCTTTGCTGGATATTGCGGAGATCGATCTGCATCATGCCCAGGTGATCATAGATGCAATGGTGTCTGCCTACCGTGTATTGGGCGTGCATGAAAATATGGTCATTCATTGTACAATGGGTTATAGTAGGAGCATGATTTTTGCTGTTCTGATGACGCAGGAATTATTATCTTTAGATTTAAATAAAGCTATTGATCAGGTGAAGTCGATCAATAGGCATATGGTGTTACAGGATCATGCGATCCAGTTGATGAAAATTATCTTCGCGAGCAGATCATGATCAAGAAGGGTGGCTTGGTCTTTGTTTTTAACGACCATGGCTGAATAGATACTAAAATTACATACGCCATTGTATTGATGGAATAAATTATAAAAAGATGAAATCAGGTTATTTTAAGAGTTTCGATCAAGGGGAACTGCTATATCGTGTTTGGAATTATCAACAGGGACAAAAGGCTTTAGTTGTATTGCACCGTGGGCATGAACATTCAGAACGCCTGCAAGAGATGGCTACCGATCCACAGTTTGCCGATTATTCCATCTTCGCATTTGATCTGCGGGGACATGGCCATACCAAAGTGCCCGTATCACCGGTTTTCATGGATAATGTGCGCGATCTGGATAGTTTTGTGTCCTATATCCGCTCCGGATATGGGGTTGACACAAAGGATGTCTTTGTCATCGCCAATAGTATTGCCGGGGTCATTGTGAGTGCTTGGGTACATGATTTTGCCCCTCCGATCGCAGGTATGGCTTTACTGGCCCCTGCTTTCGAGATTAAGCTGTATGTACCACTGGCCAACCAGATGATTGCACTGGGAACTAAGCTGAAAAAGGATCTTGTTATCCAAAGCTATGTCAAGGCGAAGGTACTGACCCATGATATTGAGCAACAACAGGCTTATGATGCTGATCCCCTAATCTCAAAATCCATTAATGGTGCTTTATTGGTCGACCTATTGAAAGCCGGTGTGCGTATCGTCGAGGATGCAGCCGCCATAGATATTCCCGTGATCGTGCTATCTGCCGAAAAGGACTATGTGGTTAAAAACTCGGTGCAAAAGCAATTCTTCGTGTCCATCGCTTCCAAGCTAAAGACATTTATTACCTTACGCAATTTTTATCATGGTATCCTGTTTGAATCCAACAGACAGAAAGTCTATACCTATTTAAAAGATTTTATTACGAAAGCCTATGCAAGACAAAGACCTGAGCAGGGGCTGGAGCCTGATGAGTTTTCGGTAAAGGAATATGAGAAATTGTACCATAAGGTGATGCCTGCGGCTGAGAAACTAAACTATGCTTTTCAGAAATGGACTTTAGGCAAGATCGGATCATTGAGTCATGGTATGAATTTAGGGCTTCAGTTTGGTTTTGATTCGGGAATTTCATTGGATTACGTATACCGCAACGAGCCAAAGGGTAGGTTGGGGCTAGGTAAAATTATCGATAAAGGGTACTTGGAAGCGATCGGCTGGAAAGGAATCCGTATACGCAAACAGCATTTATTACATCTATTAGAAGAGAATATTGAGCAGGTCAAGTCTACAGGCCGGCCTGTGAAAATATTGGATATCGCTGGCGGTACCGGAAATTATTTGTTTGACATCAAAGAAAAATATCCGGAAGTGGAGATCGTGATCAATGAATTTATGTTGTCAAATATTGCAGTGGGTGAGAAAATCATCAAGAAGAAAGGGCTCCAAGGAATACGTTTCAGCAATTACGACTGTTTTGATCCGGAGACTTACAGCAAACTGGATTTTGTACCTAATATTGTGGTAATCTCCGGTATCTTCGAATTGTTTGGCGACAATGAAATGGCGAGCAGGGCGGTATATGGCGCGACTTCCATTTGTGAGGAAAACAGCCATTTGGTCTATACCGGACAGCCATGGCATCCACAATTGAAAATGATTGCTTATGTACTGAACAGTCATCAGAAGAAAGATTGGGTCATGCGCCGACGTTCGCAGAAAGAACTGGATCGGATTATGGCCTATAATGGTGTGGTGAAGGAACGGATGCTTATTGACGATTATGGAATATTTACCGTTTCTTCGGGAGCTGTAAAATAGGGTAATCGTGATTCGGAATGACTGTAGATGCGATCTTAGCTAAATCATCTGATAAATTATTTTTCTCCATTGGTTCGGATAGGCCAATGGAGAAAAATTAAGTTTATGGTTTTAGTTCTTATACTCGCGGATCGCCTGAATAATACCTTCCAGATTTTCATTGAAGTCCAGCAGCTGACCGAATACTTTATCGTCTTTGGCCAGTCCACCGTGTTTATTGTTCTTGCGGAAGATTTCCTTGATGGTTTCCCAACGTTCCAGTTCAACAGGGTTTAGCAGCTCGGCAAGCTCTTTTAGTTTTAAGAGATTGCTTTCGGTATCCGCTGTCAATGTCTGCGATTCGCTCTCATAGTGCGCAAGAAGAAGCTGATCAATTTCCTGCTCATTCATCATAGGCACCACCTGTGCAACCAATTTGCTCATATTCCGATACGATCCCTGCATTTTGAATGGTGGTTCGGTACGGTAATTATCCTGCATTGCTGCACTCTGAATATAATTCTGATTTACTTTGATCACGACATTTCTGATTTTTAGTACATGGCGCAGTACCGAGATAAAGTCATCGATATCCTGTTTCAGGTAGTTGCCCTCTAAATCCGGCAATTGATCCATAACAGACTGCGCATAATTGACTAGGGCGTAGAAGTCGTTAAAAGACTTGCTTGCAATTTTTTCGAGGTAACTGTTTTCAATAGCCGCATTTTCAATCAAACTGAGGTTGAATAATGCTTCGGTATCACCGATCACATCACCGAGATTGTACACATCGGCCCGGTTGGCAAGCATGTCGGGAATCTGAAACTTAGAGCCGCTCTCTGTATATGGATTTCCGGCCATCACGATGCAGAAGCGCTTGCCACGTAGGTCATAGGTCTTACTCTCGCCCTCAAAGATGCCATCAATCTTACGTTGACCATCGGCAAGAGAGATGAATTTCTGTAAAAACTCCGGATTTAAGTGTTGGATATCATCCAGATACAGCATGACATTGTCAGCCATCTCAAATGCAAGATTGATCTTTTTGAGCTCTTCCCGTTCTCCGGATGTTTTCGCTTCAATCGGGTCAATGGATGTAATCGAATGACCAATGGTCGGGCCATTGATTTTGACGAAATGTAAGCCCATAGTTTTGGCAAGATATTCCATTAAGGTGGTCTTACCGTAACCCGGAGGCGAGATCAACAGAAGCATTCCCATACGGGCCGTACGTTTGTTGTCGCCAGCGGCTCCCAGCTGTTTGGCGAGGTTATTTCCGATCAATGGGAAGTAAACTTCGTTGATCAGCTTATTACGTACAAAGGAGGTCAGTACTTTGGGCTCAAACTCACCTATCTTTAGTTCTTTAGCATAGGACTTTGCAAGCTGCTCTTTCAATGTGGAGAAAGCCACAAAACGGGGTACATTATAATCAGCGAATTGCGCCAGACGTGCTAAAAACTCATGATATTGGATATGTTCCTCTCCATTGTTCAGGATCGCATGATTGCCTTTTAATCCGCTGATATGCGCCTGGTCTTTTGCGATGATCAGGTGATACTCATGGGTCGGATAAAGCAACATGATCGCTGCTTCCTCAATATATTTACGTAGCATAAGATATTCCGGATGCTCATCAACGAAGGAGTTGAGCCAATTTAAAGTCAGGTAAAAGCGATCTACCACGCTAAATTGTTCGTTCTGAATATCCGCTTCAAATAGCTTGTAACTTTTCTTGGATTCCAGCAATCGAATAAACGCCTTTTTCAGTTCATCGGACTGTTCGCTGACGACAAAGGTATTGTAGCTCGTAAACGTCTGAAAAAGGTACGTTGCCAGATCACGGCCATGAATGGTGGAGCGATCCAAATGTGTCTCCCATGCATTGAATAACTTGGTCAGTTCATCAATGACAGACTGGTAACGATTTGAATTTGAAAACGTTTTTAATATCGTGTAGGTAGAATGTATCAGTGCCTGCTGCTTTGTCCGTTGATCATCCGAAAGGGATTGCCAAAATAACTGAGCCATCGTTCGCAATAGGGGATCATAGCGAAGCAGATCCAATTTGGTATCCAACTGTTTGACCGTATCATAGATCAATAGCGCATCCACATTGTGAACTCCTTTGACATAACCTTCTGAATAACTTTGCTCCACAGTCTGTGTGATGAATAATGCAGCATCAAAATCTTGTTGTCCTTTCGAAGCCAGGAATGCTTTGTATGCAAGGTATTCTGCACGATAGACTTCCTTATTTTCAGAGACAAGTTCCTGATCCCAGATATCCTGAAAACTGTTGATTTCCTCGGCCTGCACTTTTTGATAGAAACTTGTCCCCGTCAGGTGGAAATACAGTTCATCATTTCTGCGCAGCAAGGTAAGGCTAAGGGATTGGTTATTGACCGCAAACTTGTGCTTGCCCAATGCAATGATATTTTCGCCATCTACAAACAGATCATTTTTGTCACGTAAAACCCGTAAGGCGTCCTCCTGTGATTTCTTTAATAGATTTTCAAGGTTTTCTGCTTTTGAGACATCCTGCAGTGTTTTTAGCTCCTGTACCAATTGTCTGATCTTGTCGATCATCAGATCCGAGGCAAAGAAGCTGAGGATCTCTTCCCGCGTTGCAAATGTCTTGGATTTGTTTTCAATGTTCTTTAATACACGAAGACCGATCTGTTCGAGCGAGGAAGTACGCTTGTTGATCTGTTCAACGATTTGTTCTCTGCGGGAATTAAAAGCCTTGATAACTTCATCACGTTTGTCCGCGATCTTTAAAGCAAAATCTTCAAATTCAGAAAACTTACTTTCGAGCTCTTCCAGCTGAACGATGACTTTTGTGTAATATTCGTCTACCTTTTCGGTTGTCGTTGACAGTTCGAGGTAGTTGGTCACGGATTGCTCCAACAGGGTCAGCTGTGCAGAGAACTCGGCTATTGCTTCTGTACTCTTTAATGAATTGAGTTTTCGCGTTAGCTGTGCGCGCACTTCATTTAAGGAGGAGAAAATAACCGAAATTTTTTCAATGATTTTGGTTGTCTGTGTGGAGTCGTCAATTTTTAAACTATTGAGGATATCAATCAATAGTTCCAGTTCGCTTGAAATGGCCGAATTGGCTTCCTCGATTGCCTTGGCATCGTAGACCTTAACTATGGCCTCTACATTTTTCTTCTGCTGTTCTACCTTTTGTTCGTAAGTAAGCAGGGCTTCATCACGTAGGAGAAAAGCAATGGTTTTTTCGGCCAGGCCAGAGGTGATAACCTGCAGTTTTTCCAACAGACTATCTATGCTGACCGTATCAATATATTTTACATTTTTAAGGTCGATGATTTCACCCTGAAGACGACGGGAGTCGGCCAATTGATGGACGAGCTGATCGAGTTTGTCTACAACGGTACTATTGATGGAGAAGGTGAGTTCTTCCATCTTCTTTTCTGCTGCTAGATTTAATTCTGCGGCATGTTTGCGTTGTGCCTGTACTTTGACGAACTCATCAATAGCGGTATTGGCGACTTCCTTGATCTGTGTTAATGGCTGGCCAAGATTTGATAAGGCGTCATCTTTTATCCAGAAATAGGAATCCAATAAAACCGTGGATTTTTTGAGGATATCTTCGTATAAACCTTCGTAGCTGTCCTCTTTGTTGATAAGCTGTATAACCTCCTGAGCCTCGGCCATCGCTTGCACGATCTGTTTATTGCCTACCTTATAGAGGGGATCATCTTTCTTCTGCTCATTTTCTTTGAGCATGGCCATATAGGGTGTTTCCCAGATCTGAACCTGATGATGCCTGGTGGCTTCTGCCTCGGTGCGGAAATAAATTAAACTACCATCTTTGAACAGGGTAAATCCGTTGCAGATAATCGGGGTCTCGACATGCTGCTGAATGATGTTATATGACAGTAGGATATAGGTATTGGTTTCCTCCTGACAGAATATATACAGAAAATCTTCACCATTGGGGGAGGCTATCCTACGCAGGAACGATACATGTTCAAACTGGGCGTCAAAAACCTTGTGTGTACCATTTTGTAAGTAGTATCCATTCGAAAAAATAATCCCTTGATTGTCTGGTAACAATATTGCTGATTCATTCAGTGATTTGAGGTTGATTACTTCCTTCGTCCGTTGGTTATAGACAAAGGCCCTAAAATCTTCCTGGTATGGCTTGATGCGTACCGCAATAAGATTGCCGAGATCTGCATAGTAATAATCGGCATCGTCCAATTGTTGGTCTGCATTGACCACTTTTTCGGAATAGATCCCTTTGCCACTGTCTGTATTGTTTTCGATCTTGAAGGTGATGTCACCGTTGATTGCCTCAATAAAGATCTTATCCATAATGGATATATGGGGATATTTTCCCAGACGGCGATCATCGAGCGTTGTTTTTGTCCAGTCAAATTCAAATTGGTTGGGCAATTTGGCTTCATGAATGCTGCGGTCATCCTGATACTGGAGCTTACCATCTTTGATTAACCATTTGAATGCTTTGAGGTCAGCAGGATTTTTGCTGGTCTGAAAGATCATGTACAAATAGTTCTCCGTCCTACGAAATTTGGAGAATATGGAGTCCCTATAGTATTTATATAGGTTTTGATAATCTGAGATAAAATTTTGATCGTTGATCAGGTCTAGGGACTGCGGAATAAATTGATTATTCTCAAATGCATAAACACTGAAAACATCTTCCAGCTTGATCTCGGTACGCAGTCCAAAATGCACGTTATACCCAAAAATACATTGATTATCCAAGGCCAGAATGCCGCGGGCAACACAGTTGTTTTCTGTGGTGATCCGTTGATTGGCTTTGAGGACAAAACTCGTTGAATTGAAGACTTCTTTACGGGCTTCATTCAACCGCTGGAGCTTGGTCGCTAGTTCTTCTTTTTGTGTAAGAAGTCGCTTTCGGATAATCTCATATGCACCTTGATCAAGGCTATCGTTCTGATTTATTACGTTTTCTTCTGGCATAAGTTCCGCTAGTTCTTGACTTATTTAACTTTATTGAATTTTAATTCCTGACCATTTTGATACAGCGTCAGCGCTGTGATCTGATCATTTTCTTTGCTGAATTTCAGCTCGGCTTGCACAGCCGTATAAAATAGCTCTAACTCGTTTTTCGGATAGACTTCAATGGCTGACTGTCCCGATAACTGGGCAAATAGACTGCCATTATCATCAGCTGTAATTTTGAACTTCAATTCAGGTTGTTTTGTGTATTTATATGTCCCTAAAAGCTGTTTGATCTGAAACTCCACAAGTATGATCGCTCCCGTTAATTTTTCACGTTCAATAACTGGAGCCTTTCTTTTTTGAAGAATTGCATTAACAGCGGATGTCAATGGATATACATCAACCGTATTCCATTTGTTCATTAAAGCGATGAAATATTTTTGTTCTTTAAAATCTCGAATGTTGATCGTTTTATAGCCCGGATATCCCCCTGTGTGAAAATGCATCTTGCTTTCACTGTTGGTGCTGTCAGTAAAGACCCAGCCAAAACCATAGTACAAACCTGCCATTTTAATGGATTTGCCATTATTGAGCGTGTCGACAGAGATGGCCTTCATGAAATTCTGACGCGTTAATAGTGTATTGTTTTGGATAGCCTGATTCCATTGAAATAAATCTTGGGGCGTACTGCTTATTCCATAAGGCCCACTTCCACCATCAAAATAGGTTAGATAGCTAAATGCAGGAAATTCATCAACATTTTTGAAGCTTTTGGTCTTCGCATCATAGGCCATCCCCTTTGCGTAGTTTTTAAGGTCAGCATTGGGGGAACGTGCCGAAAATATGGCCGTGTTGTTCATTCCGGCAGGTTTGAATATATGCTGCTGCATATAGGAAGCAAAAGATTGCCCAGATACTTTTTCTACAATTAGAGCCAGGAGCAGGTAGTTTGTATTCGAATAAGTGTATTGATCACCTGGTTTAAAGGAGGTGCTGTAAATCTTTGTCTCAATTACTTTGAGGAAGTCCTGATTTGTATTTATTTTTTTCTTATCGATCCATTGCTGATCCCAGGCCAAAAATTCCGGTATTCCCGAGGTATGCCGCAATAGATTTTTGATACGGACATTTTTGAATTTTATATGCGGGAAATATTTGGTAATATCATCCTCATAGGAAAGCTTACCCTGTTCTTCCAATTGCATAATGGCCATCGCTGTAAACTGTTTAGTCACCGAGGCCAATTCAAAACGGCTGTTGCTATTTATTTTTTCTGTTTTTGCGGGGTTTTCGAAACCTATATATTTCTCAAAAACAACTTTTCCGCCATCTGCGACCAAGAATGCTCGGCTGAATTCACCGTCTTGATTCAAGGATTGGAATAGTGAATCCAATCGTTGCTGAACTGTCTGGGCAGTTACCAATACGGTATTTAAGCACAGGAAAATAGAAAATAGGACAAAACGTATCATGTGATTGCTTTGGTTTTTAGGATATTATCTTGAGCCTGTTAAGATTTGATGCTTTACAAGGCTCAAGATGATAAATGTATTTACAGCTTTTTATTGGAAATGCCTAAGTTTTTTGCCAACCCAAATAGTGAATTGATAAAACCTGCATCTTCACCGTTCTCAGCGTCTGTAGCCGCTTGCTGCAATTTGATCAACGCCGCAGACACTGTTAAGTTCTTGATATCATTGGATGAGATCCCATATTTATCCGCTAATCCACGTACTTTTTCAGCAAGATCACCTTTTCCGTCTGGGCCCAATAGTGAATTTTTGATATCAGTCGCATGTTTCGAATTGTCGATCAGATGGTCAAAACCTTTGGCATTGGATACCTGACGTACAATGTTTTCGAAGAACATGGTTTCACCACCAACGATGTCAATCTTCGCTGTTTTAAGTGCCTCGGACAATACCCCCGCCTGTGCTTGTGCAATATCTTTTTGGATATTGATCTGCGCAAGTTCGATGTCACGTTCTTTCTGTAACTGTAATTTGAACTCTTCGTGGTCTTTACCAACACCATCCAGTTTTTTCATGGCCTCTGCTTTCTCTTCGATACCTTTTGCCTCCGCAAGTGCTTTTTCACGGACAACTTCCGCCTGTGCTAAACCTTCTTTGCGCATGGCTTCGGCTTTCTTCTCAATAACATTTGCCTGTACAGTACCTTGCTTCTCTTCGGCTTCGGCTTTTGCAACCATTACTTCGGCTTCCGACAGACCTATCGCGGCTTCTTCTTTCGCTTGTGCTTCAGCTATGATCTTGCGGCTTTCGGCCTCTTTGAGTGACGCTTCTTTTTTCGCTTCGGCGTCTATTAATAATTCCTGTGCACGTTTTTCAGCGATTTTACGCGCTGCTTCGGCGTCAATCACTTTTTTCTCAGCCTCTTGTTCTGCAGCAATTTTCGCTGCTTCAGCAGCTTTTACCGTAGTAATTAATTTTTCTTCGGCTTCTTGTGATGCTGCAATAACACCCGCTTGTTTCTTCCGTTCTACTTCGCGGAATACTTCAATATCTTTGACTCCTTGTTGTTCTTCAATAACACCTTTTTCCAATTGGACGCGTTCTTTGATCACACCCTGAATACTTTTCTTTTCAGTCTCAATCGAACGTTCTTTGTCAATCTGAGCCAAGGTAACAATACGCTCACGTTCTGTCTGTTCCAGTGCACGGTCTTTTTCCACACGTTCTGCTTCTACAGCATCTGTACGTTGCTTGTTCTTCTCGGCGATGATTATCTGACGCAGCTTATTTTCTTCCTGTACAGCCAACTGCTCTTCGGTCGAAATGCGGACACTCTCATATTTCAAGCGTTCTTCCTCACGTACTTTTGCTATTTCGGCTTCTTCACGCGCTTTGATATTATCGATTTCACGTTTTTGTTTTTCTTCTTTTTCGGCAAGTTGACGATCCAGTTCTAAGATTGCCTCGCGTGCTTCTACGTTTTGTTTTTTGATCAATTTCTCTTCGTCACGACGGATGAAATTGGCATTGATATTTTGTTTTGCTGTCAGCTCGGTGATTTTCTTGATACCTTCACTATCCAGGATGTTACTGGGATTTAAGTGTTCGATATCTGTTTGTTCCAGGTAGTCGATGGCACAGTCATCAAGGATATAGCCGTTCAGGTCTGTACCAATGATATTGAGGATTTCATCACGAAACTCACGACGGGCTTCATACAATTCGATAAAATCAAACTTCTTACCTACGGTCTTTAGGGCTTCAGAAAATTTAGATTCAAAGATGCTCTTTAAAGTTTCGGGCTCACTTGCACGGTCGCATCCCAAATTCTGGGCAACGTTGATCACATCATCCACATTTTTGTTGACACGAACAAAGAATGCCACCTTGATATCTGCACGGATATTGTCTTTACAGATTAACCCTTCGCTCTGCATACGGGCGATTTCAATTTTTTTGATTGAGATATCCATGATCTCCATCTTGTGGAAAACAGGGACGACATACATACCCTTATTGAAGGCAACTTTTGTCCCGCCGACCCCCGTCCGGACAATCGCTTTTCCCTGCGGGATTTTTTTATAGAATGCACTCAGTACAACAAAGAATGCAAAAATTAAAAAGACAGCTAAACCGACAATTAGCAATATAATTCCGTTTAAGCCACTTAAAAATAAAAGAGGTTGATATAGCATATGATTAGTATTTATTTAGATTTTAGTATTTAGATATGAGTATTGAGATTTTACTTGCGCAAGCTTTTCGCTGACAAGGCGGCTCTGTCTTGCTCATCAATTTTAAATATTGTCTATGGTGATTTCCTTGGTGACATAATAATATTTTTTGTCCTTGGATTCATCCACGATAATGACATCATCACCATAGCCGATCTTTTCACCATTATGGCTCACGACATTGAGACGGATAGGGTCTTGTTGGATGATAAATTCAGCAGAACCTATTTTTTTGCCTTCAATACTAGCACGCATTTTTCCCATGCGCCCTAGGAAGTCATGGCTCTCTTCGCCATTATAGCCTATATTTTTAAACATTCTTGCGAGTGGTTTGGTCAGAAAATGCATTAAGAAAAACGTAACGATAAAAACAGGAATTAAGATCAATACCGATTTTATTCCCCAGGATGCGACGTCAATATACAATGAAGATACAATGGTGATCACCCAGCCAATAAATTTAAACATGGTCACAATAAGCATAATTGGCACTTTTCCGACATTGATATAATCCATTGCCTTGGCAAAGAAACCCGGTTCGGTATGCGTATCGGAGTCCGTATGATGGTGTGGGTGATCTGATCCATCGGCGTTCATATCATGCGAGCCATCTACGTCGCTGACATCAGGAGTAGGATGTAAGTCTACGTTGGCGTCAGCATCAAATAGATGTACACCATCCCCCATGAGGAACATAAAAAACCAATACACTACAGACAGGCCCGTCAGGACGGTCATGATGCCATTTGATAATGGGTTGAATAAGATATTGATTAATTCTGTCATCGTATTTTTTTAAATTTTTTCTCGTTTGAAGGTGTAATGAAACGACCAAGAGTGACCATTGACCTCCAAGTCTTGCATTGTGACCAATTCCCAGCCTTGATTCCCTAGATCGTTCAGGATCTCGTCGATTTTATCCGGATCCAATTTGGTTCCCCAGAAACCTTTGGGTTCGATTTTGACTGTTTTATACTCAAATCTCCGCATCGTTATTTAATTTTCGTTTTAACTCTTCCAGTTCATTGTTGACAGAGTCCGAACCACTGATGTTCTCATTGATCTCATCTATCCTACTTTTGTTGCCCGTTGCGATTTCGCCATAAGCTTTGGCCAAAGCCTCATCCTCTTCGACCTTTTCTTTCATGCGTTCCAGCATCGAAATGGTACTGTTTGAATCAATATTAGCAAGTTGTCGATTGACCATTTTAGCTGCATTGGATACTTTAACTCTTGCTTTCAATGTCGAAAGCTCACTTTCCCATTTGGATATATTGAATTTAAGTATATCCACATTCTTGCGCAATTCTTCGGCTGAGCTTTGATGGATTGTCGCTTGTTTTTCCAATTCGGTGGCTTCGATCAACAATTGCTTTTTTAGTAATAGGGCTTCTTTGGCTAAGCTCTCTGCTTTTTCAGTAGAAAGTTCGCCTTTTTGGGCCTTTTGCAATAATAAAATGGCTTTGTTTTCAAATTCATTGGCCTCTTCTTTTTTCTTCTCACAATTATTTTGCGTACGTATGGCTAGCGCTTTTACTTTTGCGTAAGCTTCCAACGATTGCTCTAGGTCTTCTTTCATCTCACGGATACCTTGTTCCGTCATTTTGATGGGGTCCTCCATTTTGTCCACTACAGCGTGGATTTCTGCTTGACCGATTCTGAAAATTCTCTTAAAAATATTCATTATTCTATAATTTTGAAAAACTTATTAACTGATTATAATATTCGCTGATCAAAAGACTGAGCGAATTAATGGCAGCATCAAATTCATTTTGATCGAGATTATGTATTTGCATCGTATATCGGAATATGACCTTTTTACCATCCTCTGTCAAGGCAAATCCGCCGTGGATGATATCTCTATTTTTGATGAGCAACGATTTGAACATGTCCATGTTTTCGTTGTTTAGAGTAAATAGGTACTGCTCGAAAATTATGATAGGCTGCGCAATACCCACAATGAGATTGCGAATACCATCATCTTCGTTTTCGATAACAAAAACACCTTCTTTTTCATCTTTATGGGTGATGTTATAACCGATATTGGCGATATAATTTTCAATTTTTGAGAAGTACATAATCAAGTTTTTTATATATTGCACATATTCTTTGCATAAAGATAGTAAATTGCAAAAATATTTTGCAAGAAAAAATTAATTTTTTTTTTAAAATGAGTAACGTTGGGAATAATATTAAGAAGCTGAGAAAGGTGAAAGGATTGAGTCAACAGGCTTTTGGAGATGTTTTTAATCTCACTAGAGGTAATATTTCATCTTACGAGGAGATGCGTGCTGAACCAAAAATCGAGATTATCTTGAAAATTGCAAATTATTTTGGCATTCCTGTGCAACATCTGATTGAAAAAAATCTATCCGTTAATGAGATCCTCAATTTTAACGATTATTTTCAGCCCGATATTCCTACATTAGGTGGCAAACGACTGTCGCAGGTTCCGCTGTTGGAAAGGGATACGTTATTAGATGCTTGTACTTATGTGTCAAAATTGAGTGAACTTCCGGTGATTGAGTTCCCGCTACAGAGCCGTAATCGTTTTATTGCGATAGAGTATATGGATGCTATATCGGTGCCAGGTGATTTTGCTGTAACAGCACAGTCGATTCTATTTTTCGAAGAAATTGATATTGAAAGCTTACATACACTAAATAATGCCTTTGGCCTGTGTTTTTCGGCGGAGGAATTCTTTATTGGAAAATATACAATGGCAGAAACAGAAATAAGCCTGGTGTTAAACGCTTGGAAAAAAGTCGACTTTGTATTGGCAGAGAAGGGAAACTTCTGGAAATTGTATGGTAAATTTGAAAGAATATAGACTTGCATTGTTGGGTGAGACCAAACACGAGCTCATTTGTACTGATGAGATCCGACGATATACCACCGAAGGCAGCATGAACCGAGTTAAATGAGCTCATTTATACCGATGGGACCAATACTTATAAATAATTTATACAGATGAAAGTACAAATCTTATTTGTCCATTTGATATCATACATTGCTTTTATCAGCTGTCAAAGCGATACATCCACTAAAACAAAAAGTGACCAAACCCCTAAAAAACCAGCTGTTGAGAGAATTGAAAGTTCAGCTAAAATGGACGAGAAAGCTGGTTGTTCGCCAGAAAAGGCAATGAAATTGATCCTAGCGCTCAAGGAAGTTGAGGAAAGCAAAAGAAATTTGGATAGCTTGACTGATCACAAAGCCAATATCTCGTTTATGATCGATAGTTTGAAACAAGATGAAAAGGAGTTGTATTCCCTTACCGCCGGATATAATAGTGAAGAAAGATTTGAACCTTATTATCATTTCTATTTGAACAAGAGTGATTGTAAGAATATCCAGATTCTGGACATCGTTTCTGGAGAATATCTTCCTTTGGAGACCTGGAGGAGCCAGAATCATAATTAACGCCATGGTGTTGTTACAATCGGAGACTATTTCAATCATCGGAGATTTAAATATAAATGCATGGGAAAGAGAAAAACTGAGGTTTTTTTGATGTTTATTTGTTTTGTAAAAAAAATATATTTGGATTATAAATTAAAATAATCCAAATTTAAGTTGGTAAATAATTTTAATTTATTATAAACTTATTCGTTTCATGAAAAAAATGATATTATCTGCGGCAATTGCTGCACTTTTCTTTGCTTCTTGTAATAATGCAGATAGCAAAAAAGTAGAAACAAAGGATACAGTCACTACAACTGATACTAAAGGTGGTGTTGCACAGACAACAACAACAGAAACTACTACTACTACTACTGCAGTGCCTAAGTTTAGCTCTCCAGAAGCACAACAGTTGGCAGACGATTACACAAAATATGTGAATGAATATGTTGCTGCTGCTAAAAGTGGAGATGCGACTAAGATCCAAGAGTTAGCTGGAAAGCAACAGGAATGGGCCACAAAGACGGCTACTGCTCTTACTAAATTAACTCCGGAAGATGCAAAGCTATGGACAGAGTATGCTCAAAAGCTAGCAACAGAGTTAACTGCGAGTGCAGCAAAATAATTTTTTTGATATAAATAGGAAAGTAGGACAACTTTAAATGTCCTACTTTCTTTTTATCCCCAAATTAGAACGGAAGTTCATCCTCATCCTCCTCTTGTAGTACTGGAATATCCTCGTTTGAGCAAGTTTGATCTGATAGAATCAAAAAGCTGTCAACTTTGATTTCAGTAAGATATCTTTTTGCTCCATCAGCATTTTCATAGTTACGATAGGTAAGTTTCCCTTCAACCATCAGTTTAGTCCCGCGACTACATTTCTTTTCAATGGTATTATTCTGCTTACCCCAAACAACAAGCGTATGCCATTGTACTTCTTCTACCCATTCACCCGCTTTGTTTTTGAAAAGATCATTCGTGGCAAGTCGTAAAACAGAGTAATTTGTCCCTGTTGAAGTGGTTCTGATGATAGGATCATTTCCCAAATGACCGATTAATTGTACTTTGTTACGTAATGTGCTCATTTTGTCTAATTTTTAAATGTTTCTAATAATTCTTATTTTAGTTCAGGCCATAACCTTCAATGGATGTGGAATGACCTTGAGCAAAGATGAAAAGGAGAGGGGATATTAATCGTCTGTTTACCATTTGTATTCGACTATAGTCGGTTGTAACCGTTTGTTGTCGTTTAAATTTCATATTAAACACTATGGAAAAAGTCTGTTTGGAATGTGGAGAAAATATAAGAGGAAGGTCGGATAAGCGCTTTTGTGATGACTCTTGCCGAAATACATATAACAATAAACTGAATAGCGATCAAACTAATCTAGTGCGCAATGTGAATAATATCTTGCGTAAAAACCGACGTATTCTAATGGATGTACTGAACGGGGAGGAGAAAGGTATGCTGAAGGTACAGCGGGAAAAGTTAAAAAGACTGGGATTTGATTTCAAATTTCACACACATACAATTACTACAAGCAAAGGTCAGACCTATAATTTTATTTATGAGATGGGATATCTAGCTTTAGAAAAAGACTTGATATTGGTTGTTCAAAAAAATCCGTTATAATATTTAACAACAATTTCTCCTCAATGTCAGCGCTTTTCCACTTTATTTCTTCTGGGAAATGTCCTTCTGATTTTCTAAAACCTATTCATGCAATTTTGTTTTCAGCTTGCTCGAATCACGAATTTCGATTCGAGCAAGCTGAGTACCAGTTATTCTTAACTTACATCGGATCCTTTAATGCTAAAATAGTTTACTGCTGTGAAGATGATAATCACTGCATAATAGCTAATTGGGATGAGCAGAAAAAGCCAGTTGTTAAATATGTAACTTAAAGATGAAGGCAACTCAATTTTTAAAAAATCTGCTACAAGAATATAACCTATAAAGGCGCCGAGAAATAAAAGACCGGTGGTATGTATGATGATGATCTTTTTTAGATGCATGCTGTATTGGGCATCTTTATTTTGCTTGGTGTAGCCCATAATGGCTGGGACCAATAGGCCTAATAGCGGGTTGACCAGAAATGTTAGGGAAGCGAGGTAAAGAGCCTTTATGCTTCCACTTTGGTTTTTGTCGATACTGATTTGATTTACATTTGGCATAATTAATTGTTCTAAAGGAATTTCTAAAATCTGACTGATTTGTCTTAAACTGAAACCACTGATCTCTTCTGTCCCCTTTTCGATTCGTTGTACTGTTCTTAAAGATAGACCGGCTTGATTGGCGAGATCCTGTTGTGTCAGTCCTCTGAGCTTTCTAGATTGTTTGATGAGTTGATTTACTGTTTGACTTTCCATAAAACGAAAATGGCTAAAAGGTTGATAATTTTAGAAAAAACGATATGACAATAATATGCCAATCCTATGATAGGTTTGTAAGTTGTTAATAATCAAATATTTTGTAATATGATAAATATTTTGAATCTTTGCAGCATAATAAGGTATTAATATAAAATAAAAAACGGAAGAATATGTTTGCTATACTAAAAAACCCAGCTTCGTCCTCAAAGAAGAGTCTTGGGCATATTCTCCGGAATACCGCACTCTCCTAATCTTCTTTTCCGGACCAATTTTGGCGCTTGTATATGACATCGGATTGTGTGTCTGTATGCCAAGAGATCATTTGAGATGATCTGACCGATAAAAGGAAATAGCTTCTGTGTGGCTAGAGGTAGCGCCAAGAAGCTTAATACTCATGTAATGTTTAAAAAAAACGATGAATTCAGTGAATAAATATGTTCTCCAGGCCTTGGATAATTATCCATATTATCTGGAGGATACCCTAGAATCCTTATCCTATGCCTTGTCATATGATGAATCCAATACCATGGCATTGTGTCTAATGGGACGGGTCTATGCGGAGCAGCTGTTTGATTATGAACAGGCAAAGAAATATTTTCAGGAAGCTTTAAGCCATAATGTGCATGCTTTGGAGGTGTATCCTTATTTTATACAGACCTTGATAGACATGGAAGATTATGAAGCCGCCAAGAAAACCATCAAATATGCGTTGACATTGCCGGGGATGTCTCTGGCTGTAATCTGGATCAAGAAGGTGCTGCTACTTGAGAAATTAAAAAAATACAAGAAGGCTTTAAAAATCCTCAAAATGGCCAAGTTGGATAATCTGAACAGCGATCTGTCCACGATCATAAAGTCTATTGAGGATCGGATTCAAGGAAAATTGGAAATGAATAAGACGGGTAAAAAGAGAAGTAAATAACAGACGAAGACGCTTGATGCCGGATAAAGTATTCAAAAAAAAAAAGCCCAAGATGAAATTTCATCTTGGGCTTTTATCAATATAGTTTAAGAATTATTCTGCTCTTAAGATTTTCGCAGCTTCAACCATAGATTCTAAAGCAGCTTTAGTTTCAGGCCAAGCACGAGTTTTCAAACCACAGTCAGGGTTAACCCAAAGTTGTTCCGAAGGAACTACCGCTTTTGCTTTGCGCAATAGGTCTACCATCTCATCTTTGCTTGGTACGCGTGGTGAGTGGATATCGTATACACCGGGACCGATATCGTTCGGGTATTTGAAATCACCAGCAAAAGCATTCAATAATTTCATTTGTGAACGGGAAGTCTCAATTGTAATTACGTCTGCATCCATTGCTGCGATATCTTCGATTACATTGTTGAACTCAGAGTAACACATGTGTGTGTGGATCTGCGTATCATCCTCTACATTAGATGAAGATACACGGAATGCACGTACAGCCCAGTTTAAGTAATCTTTTTGATCTGCTTTGCGCAATGGTAATCCCTCGCGGATCGCTGGCTCATCGATCTGAATGATTTTGATACCTGCTTTTTCCAAAGCTTGTACTTCGTCTAAGATCGCCAATGCGATTTGGTAAGTTGTGGTTGATCGTGGTTGATCGTTACGTACGAAAGACCATTGTAAGATTGTTACAGGACCAGTCAACATCCCTTTAACCGGACGGTTTGTCAATGATTGAGCGTATGAAGACCAACGTACAGTCATATCTTCTGGACGGTATACATCTCCATAAATAATTGGAGGTTTTACACAACGTGAACCATAGGATTGTACCCAACCGTTTTGTGTAAATGCATATCCAGCTAATTGCTCACCGAAGTATTCAACCATATCATTACGTTCGAACTCACCGTGAACCAATACGTCAATATCCAATTGCTCTTGAAGGCGGATTGTATTTTCTGTTTCTTCAGCAATCGCTTTATCGTATTCTTCTTGTGTGATCGATCCCTTTTTCAGATCAGCTCTCCATTTACGCACATCTTTTGTTTGTGGGAAAGAACCGATTGTTGTCGTAGGGAATGCTGGTAAGTTGAATTTCGATTGTTGTGCCGCTTTACGGTCAGCAAAAACTGATGTACGTTTTGCATCATCATCAGTAATGTTGCTTGTCCGTGTTTTAACTTCCGGTTTGTGGATCAACGGAGAAGTACGGCGGCTTTCTGCAGCAGTTTTGTTGGCTTCGAAACGTTTTGTTGTTTCTGCATCAACTTCACCTTCTGCTAAAATAGCTAGATCTTTTACCTCTGCTAATTTTTGTTTTGCGAATGCTAACCAGTTTTTAACTTCAGCAGGTAATGATTGCTCATTATGCTCATTATCTAAGTCAAAAGGAACGTGCAATAAAGAGGAAGAAGGAGCAATCCAAACGCGGTCTTTGCCTAATGCATCAACTGCTTGTTTGATTTTAACCAATGATTTTTCGTAATCGTTTTTCCAGATGTTACGGCCTTCAACAATACCTAATGATAATGTCAATGAAGCTGGAACTTTAGCTAAAACTGTATCCAATTGGTTTTCTCCACGTACTAAATCCAAGTGTAATGCATGGATAGGTAAGTTAACCGCGATATCTTCGTTGTCTTTTAAAGCTTCGAAGTAAGTTGTCGCGATCAATTTGATGTTTTTGGCAGCAGCAGCCAATTTCTCAAACGTAGGTTGGTATAATGCTTTTACTTTTGCATCTAAATCTAAAGCCAAGAAAGGCTCGTCGATCTGAACATATTGTGCTCCAGCTTCCGCCAATTTAGACAAGATTTGCTCATATACAGGAACTAATTTGTCCAATAGGTCGATACGGTCGAAACCAGCTTCTTTTTCTTTACCGATCAAAAGGTAAGTGATTGGGCCTAATAAAACAGGTTTTGTCTCAATACCCAATGATTTTGCTTCGTTGTATTCATTTAAGAATTTCTCAGAAGTCAATTTGAACTCTTGATCTTTTGTGAATTCAGGAACCATATAGTGGTAGTTGGTATCCAACCACTTGGTCATTTCCATTGCAGTCACATCAATTCCCTTTTGTTGGAAACCGCGCGCCATTGCAAAATATAAGTCTAAGCTGTAGTTGTTGTCTACTTTATTCAACAAAGAATGGTAACGAGCAGGAATTGCACCAACAGTAAGGGTTAAATCCAATACTTGATCGTAAAAAGAGAAGTCGTTGGAAGGGATCAAATCTATTCCAGCATCTTTTTGTGTTTTCCAATTGCCTTCACGAATTTTTTTTGCTGTGTCCAATAATTCCTCAACAGAAGATTTTTTAGCCCAATAGGCCTCATTGGCTTTTTTCAATTCGCGGAACGCGCCCACACGAGGGTAACCTAAATTGTTAGTCAATAACATAATAATGTTTTTAATATTTCTTTTCAACTATATTTCTTGCTAGAGAGAGAAGGACACACTAGAATTTGGTGACTTCGGCTTATCATTCCCATATCAAGTAGGGTAGAATTTAGCACCTTGTCAAGGGACAGGTTGCTAAGGCTTCATCGGGTCTATTCCCTCTGCCTTTCTCTATAAGCGATGCTAAGTTAGAACATTTCTTTTTGATATGCAAATTTTTTATAAAAGTGCATCTATTTTTTATATTCTACTAAGGATAGAAATGTTTTATTTCTTTCTTTTCATTGGAAAGGAGGGTGAAATCACGCATTGGTATCTCACCCTCTATGCCTTTAACTCACCAGGAGTTTGTAACCTTTTCCGTGGACATTGACGATTTCAACCTTGCTGTCTTCTCTTAGGTATTTACGAAGTTTGCTCAGGAATACGTCCATACTTCTACCTGTGAAGTAATTGTCGTCATGCCATATTTTTAATAAAGCTTCTTCCCTAGTCAAAACATCATTCTTTTTTAAACAAAGTAGGCGAAGTAATTCAGCCTCTTTTGTCGATAGTTTTTGCATCTGACCTTTGTAAGAAATCTGCTGACTTGTATAGTCGAAAAAGTAATCTCCAATTTCAAACTTATCTGCAACTACTTCATCCTCTTTATCTCTGACACTTCGTTTCAATAAAGCATTAATCCGAAGAAGTAACTCCTCAACACGGAAAGGTTTTGTGATATAATCATCTCCACCCAATTCAAACGCTTCTGTCTTGTCCTCCATCATGCCTTTTGCAGTGGCGAAGATAATCGGTACGGTACTATTTGTTTTTCTGATCTCACGGCCCACGGTAAAACCGTCTTTTTTAGGCATCATGACATCGAAAATGCATAAATCATAATCATTTTTTTTGAACTGGGAAACGGCTTCGTCTCCATCAATACAGAGCGTAACGTCAAATTTTCCCTTTAATTCGAGATAGTCCTTTAAAAGATCCCCCAAATTGGGATCATCCTCTGCTAATAATATCTTTTGCATAATGAATCTATTAATTTTCACTAATGTTCCCTGAATATACAAAAAAGGAACGTGTTATTTTTTTACGGGCAAAATTACTTCAAAGGTTGTGCCCTTATCTTTCTCACTTTTTACGGTGATTCTTCCATTGAGTCTTCTCAAAATATCCTGAACATAACTTAAGCCCAGACCAAAACCTTTAACGTTGTGGACATTTCCGGTGGGGATACGATAAAATTGATCGAATATCTTTTGAAGGTGATCCCTACTCATGCCGATTCCGTTGTCTGCGATGGTGATAACAATGTTATCGCCAATATTTTTAGAACCGATATTTACATGTAGATCTCCTTTACTGTACTTAATTGCATTGTCCATTAGATTGTAAAATACATTGGAGAAATGCAGCTCATCTCCGACAACAATATCTTTTGTCGCGGCGAGATCGATACTGAATTTTCCGCCGATATTCTGCATCCGGAGCTGCATACTGTCTGTGACAGCGGCTACAAGGTCATTGATATGGACATCTTCACGATCAAGTTTTAATGTTTCTTTCTCCAGTTTTGCTAAGTCTAATACCCGCTCAATATGATTTCCGAGGCGAACATTCTCATCGTAAATGATATTGGCCAATTTCTGTACACGTTTGTGGTCCGCATTGATGTCCGGATCCTTGAGTGATTCACTGGCGATCATAATCGTGGCCACAGGAGTTTTAAACTCATGGGTCATGTTATTAATGAAGTCAGTTTTCATCTCAGATACCTTCTTTTGTCTAAAGATAATGATGAGAGTATAAGCAAAACATCCGACCAATAGAAACAAAAGGGTGAGCATAGGAAGTAGCAAGTAGCTCATGTTGTCTGCTATGATTGCTTTTTTGTTGGGGAAGTATATGGTCAGCTTGCCCGGCGCAGCGCCAACATCGCCTTTAAAAAGAGCTGTAGAATACTTTGTGGTATTTATGGGATTGTTTAGTTCGGCCTCATTGAGAATATTATTTAGCAAAATATTGCTGGTGCTCCATATCTCGATATTAAACGGTGCCTTGATGTCACGATGGATCAATTCTTCCTTTAGGAGTTCTTGGACAATAATAATGTTCAACCGATCCTTAAGTGGTCTTTTCGCCAATTCCATTCCGATAGCGACATCTTCGATGTAATCAGCTTTTTTACCACCAAGCATGGCAACAGAATCGTAAACATTGAAACCGTAGCCTGCATTTTTTTTCGACAGTTTATTTAATTTGGTTTCTAACTCAAAAATTCGTTTCGACAGCTTTGGGTTAGACCTTGGGGGAAGAGCGATGATACTTTTTGCAAGCAACCTTTTGAAATCATCGATATGAACAACTAGAAACCGAGTACTATCGTCTTTCCCTTCTACACGTGGAATCGTTTTTGTTGCGGAAACAAGAATATCTTCTTGGTAATATAGTCCACTTGTTGGGGTTTTAACGATATTAATTTCAACGAGATCTTGGTATTGTGTTCGTTTGACATAGGTTTCGTAAAACCAGTTTTCAATATTAATAATATTTGGATAGGTTGCTTTTAATCTATCTTCTTCTAATTTATATTTTTGATATATATGGTCCAATTTGCCTCTCAGGTCCTCAATCTGAGTTTGCAGTTGCAGCTGTTCGGTCAACTGTTGTTGCTTTGCCTGCTCCTGTTTGGATTTTTCGATATTACGCTCCTGTTGTACTTTTGCGAAATCTACAACTTCACGTCGCTCGAGCTTTCCGGCAACAGCAGTAAGCGCGGCATTGACGGACTCGTCAAAGAGCTGTGATTTTTGACGGTAGGAATCTCGTAGAAAATAGAATTGCATAGCCAATACCCCGATTAGTGCCAAAGACATTAGTCCAATGATTAATACAATACTATTTTTCTTCATGAAATTATGTTTTGCAAATATATATTTTCAATAGCATAATGAGCTCATTACATGCTGTGATTCTGAGCCATTCCCACATCCCATCTGCTGCTTTAGTTGAATTGTTACAAATATAAAGATGCTAACTTGTTTTGGAGTTGTTTTAACAATGTTTAACAGCAATTGCTTTAAATCTTGGTTATGTTGTTGTAAATTAGAAGTTAAAATAGATTATGTTATGAAAACTTATGTATTATCATTGGCATTGTCTTTTACAGTGGGGATTGCTTTCGGTCAGATCAAGCTAAAAGAGCATCGTCCGTTACTGCAGGATAAACAATCCAAGATGCCAGTCCTTGGCTTAGATACCACATCGGCTAAGTATAATATGCCTGTTCAGAAATTCAAAAAGCTGGATGGTCTGGCACCTATGCCGGGAACAGAAAAATCACCCAAGAGAAGGAAATCACAACAGGATACATTGCCGTTTAAACTATTGGAAGATAGTTTGAAAGTGAAAGATTTCAAATTAAAGATTGACTCTTTATATCCCAAGAAATAAAAAAGGAAAGGCATTCTCATCATGAGAATGCCTTTCCTTTTTATGATCCTATTTCTTACAACTGAGAAACACGGATTGTATTTGTTTTGCCTTTTTCAATTAACGGAGTTGATGCCGTATTGATGATAATTGATCCCGGTTTAACATAGTTGTTTTTTACGATAAATCTATTGACATCATGGATAGAACCGTCCGTACTTTCAAATTTGTCATAGATAAATGTTTTCACACCCCAAAGCAAACTCAATTGTTTCAATAGTTTTTCTGTTCCAGTAAATACTAAGATGTCTACGTTGGGTCTGTAGCTTGTAATTTCAAATGCTGTTGCTCCAGAAGAAGTCAACACAGCGATTGCTGAGGCATTTGTTTTTTGAGCAAGATAAACTGAAGAAGCGCAAATCGCGTCTGGAATAAGCGTTCCGTCGTGGATTTCACTAACTTTCTCATTATAATAAGGATAAGAAGTTTGTTCCACGTGGATAATAATCTTACTCATTGTTTCGATTACAATCTCAGGGAATTCACCCACAGAAGTCTCGCCACTTAGCATCACTGCATCTGCACCATCCAATACTGAATTGGCAACATCGTTTACTTCAGCACGAGTAGGACGAGGTGTCGTAATCATGCTCTCTAGCATTTGCGTAGCAATAATTACAGGTTTTGAAAGGTCTCTACATTTTTGGACGATGATCTTCTGAAGTCCTGGTACCTCTTCCATTGGAAGTTCAACACCCAAGTCGCCACGAGCAACCATGACAGCGTCGGTAGCTTCGATGATTGCATCGATGTTTTCGATTGCTTCGGGCTTTTCTACTTTCGCGATTACGCGTGCATGGCTTCCTTTTGCGGCAATGATTTCTTTACATTGTGCAATATCTTCTGCAGAACGAACGAATGACATCGCGATCCAGTCAGCTCCGTGATCCAACGCAAAGTTTAAGTTATCTAAATCTTCTTCAGTCAATGAAGGGATAGATACTTTGGTGTTTGGTAAGTTTACGCCTTTACGTGAAGTAAGCACACCGCCATGCACTACTTCACAAGTAACAGTGTCCTTATGGTTGGTCTCTAAAACACGAAGTTGAAGTTTTCCGTCATCAAGTAATATGATTTCGTTGGCTTCAACATCGTTTGGAAAGTTTTCGTATGTAATGTAGATTCTGTTTTCGTCTCCAATGAGTTCATGTGTGGTAATTTCAACTTTTGAACCATTTACGAGAACAGCTCCACCTTCTTTCATTTTTCCGATCCGAATCTTTGGACCTTGTAAGTCAGCTAAGATGGCAACATTGAATCCGGTTTCATTATTTATTGCATTTATAGTTTCGATTACCTTAAGGTGATCTGCCTGGCTGCCATGAGAGAAATTCAACCGACACACATCAACCCCTTTGGCAATCATGTTGGTCAAAACTTGTTTGTCTGCCGAAGCAGGGCCTAATGTTGCGACAATTTTAGTCCTTTTTTGAACTTTTTCCATCTGTTATTTTGTATTTTTAATGTTCTTCATTTATGACAACAAACGGCAAGCCGTATTGTTGTCTTTTGTCAAAACTAAATCGAATTAATTTAGATTTAGAGTTAGGTGTATTTGCTACACTAACCTACAGTCTGCTAAAATATGAGATTTTCTTTAGATTTCAATATTTTTGGTGATATTTCTTTTGCAATGACCACTTCCGGTAATTTGCTGATCCTTTTGATTATATGTTCAACATCGTCTTCGCAGATGTAATTTTTGATGATGACAAAGAAATCAAAATGGGGGTTTTCGGGAATTAAAAAGGTTCCTTCAATACTTTTATTGTTAATAAGAAAATATTCTGTATCGGAATCCGGACTGAGATAATGAAAAGCAGTGAAGTGATAGCTTATTTTTTTCTTTACGTCAAAGATGATGTGATATTCAAGCTCTTCTTCTGATTTATTTTTCGGGCGACCATCATGGTCGTATTTGCTCTCTTTGCCTCTGGAAAAATCCAGGTTTGTCACTTTATTGATAAAATGGCAGAGGCGGTAATCTTTAAGCGGGCAGGTGATGGCGAGTAGGGTGAAATCTAACTCTTCATCCATATCCATGTCTAACCTTGCTACTAACTTATTGACCACTTTTTTTATAAAATATATATCCTTATGCTAACGAAGGTACTAATAATTTTAAGGTGGGAATATACTTTTTGTGTAAAATTTGAGTTAATTAGCTGAGCGTTTGGAATACAAAATAATTTTTGTTATACTTGAACTAAGTTAATATAGAGTGGGTTAGCTAGTATAAGACGCGAATAAGTTCGGTCGCCTAACATGGTGACTTTCATCTAAATATCAATTTAGGTTTGAATTTTGATGAAATTTATTTTTCTTTGCACAGATTTATTAAACAATTAAACTATAAAATCATGTCAGATATCGCTTCAAGAGTAAAAGCAATTATCGTTGAAAAATTAGGTGTAGACGAAAACGAAGTAACACCAGAAGCTTCATTCACTAATGATTTAGGTGCTGATTCACTTGACACTGTTGAGTTGATCATGGAGTTTGAAAAAGAATTCAACGTTGCTATTCCTGATGATCAAGCAGAGACTATTGGTACTGTTGGTCAAGCAATCGCTTATTTAGAAAAAAACGTTAACTAACTAATTTAATTAGGCTAATCGTAATAAATGGAGCTTAAAAGAGTAGTAGTAACAGGATTAGGCGCCCTTACACCAATTGGTAATACCGTCTCAGAATACTGGGAGGCGTTAATAAATGGTGTAAGCGGAGCTGCTCCTATTACGCATTTTGATGCGTCAAAATTCAAAACTCAGTTTGCGTGTGAGGTAAAGGGGTTTGATCCACATGATTTCATGGATCGTAAGGAAGCTCGTAAAGTCGATCCTTTTGTACAGTATGCAATTGCGTCTACTGATGAGGCAATTAAAGATGCTGGCTTAGATTTTGAAAAATTAGATACAAATCGTATCGGAGTAATATGGGGCTCAGGAATTGGAGGTCTGACAACTTTTACAGAAGAAGTTGCCAACTTTGCAAAGGGAGATGGAACACCACGTTTCAATCCTTTCTTTATTCCTAAGATGCTCGTTGATATTGCTCCAGGACATATTTCAATGCGTCATGGCCTTCGCGGTCCTAACTTTTCAGCAGTATCGGCCTGTGCCTCTGCTACCAATGCAATGATTGATGCTTTCAACTATATTCGTATGGGAAAAGCAGATGTGATTGTTGCCGGTGGATCAGAAGCTACAGTTAATGAGGCTGGAATCGGTGGATTCAACGCTATGCATGCTTTGTCAACAAGAAATGATGATCCCAAAACAGCTTCTCGTCCTTTTGATAAAGACAGAGATGGTTTTGTTTCGGGTGAAGGTTCAGGTGCCTTGATCTTAGAAAGCTTAGAGCATGCCTTAGCACGTGGTGCAAAAATCTATGCAGAGATTGCAGGTGGTGGAATGAGTGCAGATGCACACCATATCACAGCTTCGCATCCAGAAGGATTGGGTGCCAAACTGGCAATGACAATGGCTGTCAATGATGCGGAGATGGATTTTTCAGATATTGATTATATCAATGTCCATGGAACATCTACACCGGTCGGCGATATCAGTGAAACAAAGGCTATTGTTGACCTGTTTGGTGAACACGCATATAAATTGAATATCAGTTCAACTAAATCAATGACTGGACACCTTTTGGGTGCTGCAGGGGCTATAGAAACTATCGCTTCTATCTTGGCTGTGCAAAATGATATTGTCCCACCGACAATCAATCACTTCACAGATGATCCGGAAATTGATAATAAATTGAATTTTACATTCAACAAAGCGCAAAAACGTACAGTGAATGCGGCGTTGAGTAATACATTTGGATTCGGTGGCCACAATGCTACCGTGATTGTAAAAAAATATAAAGCTTAATGTTTGATCCTTCAAACATGGTTTGGTAATATGAGCTAGCGACAGGTTCTTTAATTAGAACTTGTCGCCTTATTTTTAGATGAGATGCCTTTTTCAAGGATATACAAGTTATATATTTCGCCGGATCGGGAATATGTTAAGAAGCTAAAAAACCTATTAGGTTTTATTCCCGGGAATGTGCATTTGTACAAGATGGCATTTAGACATAAGTCTGTTGCCGTAACAATCAAAGAAGGAGCTAAGAACAGTAATGAGCGCTTGGAGTTCTTGGGTGATGCTGTTTTAGGTTCTGTCGTTGCTGAATTATTGTTCAAGAAATATCCGTATAAAGACGAAGGTTTCCTAACTGAGATGCGTTCCAAAATCGTGAGCCGTGCAAACCTGAACCAACTTTCCAGAAAACTAGGATTCAACGAAATGATACAGTTCGATGCCCGAATGATCAGTTTCCCGAATAAACAAGGATCGTTGTTAGGTGATGCATTTGAAGCGCTGATTGGTGCCGTGTATCTGGACAAAGGCTATGTGTTCACAAAAAGCTTTCTCCTAAACCGTATTATTAAACCACATGTTGATATCCAACTACTGGAGCAGACCGAAACTAATTTCAAAAGTCGGTTGATCGAATGGTGTCAGCATACCGGAAAAGAAATCCTATTTCAACAAACGGATAATCCGGAAGGTGAATCTTCGAAGATGTTTAGTGTAGAGGCTGTTGTGGATGGTGTTGTGTGTGGCCTGGGGCGCGATTTTAATAAAAAGTCAGCCGAGAAATTAGCAGCGGAAAAAGCCTGCGAATTTCTCAAGATCCTGGAAGTAGAATAAAGGATTTTTATTCTTTAATTTATTTAGTCCCCGCTAAATATTAACTTTGCCGGATATGGCAACAGTAAAACCTTCTTTGGCGAAAGGAACCCGTGATTTTTCGCCTTCCGAAATGATCAAACGTAATTATATTTTTGACACATTGAAAGCTGTGTTTAAAAAATATGGTTACAATGAAATACAGACGCCTTCATTTGAGAATTTAACAACCTTAACAGGTAAATACGGTGATGAAGGTGATAAATTGATCTTTAAGATCCTTAACTCCGGAGACTATTTGACAAAAGCTCCAGATAGCCTACTACAAGATAAAAATTCGAATAAGCTAATTCCTCATATTTCTGAAAAAGCGCTAAGATATGATCTGACAGTGCCTTTTGCGCGTTATGTTGTGATGCATCAGAATGAGATCTCCTTACCATTTAAGCGTTTTCAGGTACAACCGGTTTGGCGGGCTGATAAACCGCAAAGAGGCCGTTACCGCGAATTTTACCAATGTGATGTCGATGTGGTGGGGTCAACCAGTTTATTGAATGAAGCTGAATTTATTCTGATTTATCAAGAGGCTTTCGAACGTTTTGGATTGAAAGATTTTAATATTAAAATCAACAACCGGAAGATACTTTCTGGTATCGCCGAAATTATCGGAAAGCCAGAACTTATTGTCGATATGACTGTCGCCATTGATAAGCTGGATAAAATTGGATTGGATGGGGTCAATAAAGAGCTGTTGGAAAGAGGTTTTACCGAAGCTGATCTGAATCTGTTGAAACCGATCATCTTATTGGAAGGTTCAAATGGGGAGAAACTTGCGTCGTTAAAATCTATCTTGGCCGACTCTTCAATTGGTTTGACAGGTATTGCTGAAATAGAGGAGGTCTTTGATTATATAAGCAAATTGAGTGCTGATACGGAACTATTGACTCGTATTATCGATCTGGATATTACGTTGGCGCGAGGTCTCAATTATTATACAGGCTGTATTTTCGAGGTAAAGACAAATGAAGTAGCTATGGGAAGTATTGGTGGTGGTGGCCGCTATGACGACCTTACAGGAATGTTCGGATTAAAGGATCTGACAGGAGTGGGCGTCTCATTCGGTGCTGATCGTATATACGATGTATTGGAAGAACTAAATTTATTCCCAGCAAATAAAGCGGATTCTACCAAGCTATTGATTATCAATTTTGATAAACAACTTGAAACCTATACACTAGGTTTGCTCAATAAACTTCGTAAAGAAGATATTGCTGTAGAACTATATGCCGCTCCAGTGAAGTTGAAAAAGCAGATGGGTTATGCCGATGGAAAAGGAATCCCTTATGTGTTATTGGTTGGAGATGAAGAGGTTTCATCCGGTCAATTATCACTCAAGGACATGGAAAGTGGGGAGCAGGTGAAGGTTACCGAAAGTGAACTTATCCAAAAACTGCGCTAACAAACAATTTATATAAAATAGATAAAGCCAAATGATTATTAAGTCGTTTGGCTTTTTTATTTTCATAAGTTTTTGATTTATTTGATTGTGCCGTTCATTTATTTGCTGAAAAATGCTATATACTTTAAATCAAATGTCTTAGAAGTGTCTTAAAGTATAAATAAAATTGATTTTTGACCAAGGAAATTCATCCAAAATTATTAGATTTGTAGTCTAGAATTGTAAGAAAATCAAAACTTTGAAATGAGTTCAACACCTATAACAAAAGAGACATATTTGGAGTGGTATAAGTCTATGTTACTTATGCGTAAGTTTGAAGAAAAAGCAGGTCAACTTTACGGACAGCAAAAGATTCGTGGTTTCTGTCACTTGTACATAGGACAAGAGGCAGTAGTCGCTGGAACGATGTCGGTTATCAAACCTGAGGATTCTTTAATCACTGCTTATCGTGATCACGCCCACGCTTTGGCTAAAGGCGTTTCTGCAAATGCTTGTATGGCTGAATTATATGGAAAGATCACTGGTTGTTCAAAAGGTAAAGGAGGCTCAATGCACTTCTTTTCTAAAGAACATAAATTCATGGGTGGCCATGGTATTGTCGGTGGTCAGATTCCTTTAGGTGCTGGTATCGCATTTGCTGAGAAATATCTTGGTACAGATAATGTAAATATCTGTTATATGGGCGATGGAGCTGTACGTCAAGGTGCATTCAACGAAACACTAAACATGGCGATGTTGTGGAAACTCCCAGTTATCTTCGTGTGTGAAAACAACGGTTATGCGATGGGTACTTCTGTACAACGTACAACTAACATGCAGGACATTTACAAAATGGGATTAGGTTTTGATATGCCTTCTGCTCCTGTAGACGGAATGGATGTTGTTGCTGTACACAACGCAATGGACGAAGCTGTTCAACGTGCTCGTGCTGGCGAAGGTCCTACATTCTTAGAAATCCGTACTTACCGTTATAAAGGACACTCAATGTCTGACCCGGCGAAATATCGTACGAAAGAGGAATTGGAAGCGTATAAAGATCGCGATCCATTATTGGCTACGAAACATGCTATTTTGGAAAACAAATATGCAGATGATGCTTGGTTTGCTGAGGTTGAGGCTGATGTGAAAAAAGTAGTTGATGAGTCGGTGAAATTTGCGGAAGATTCTCCTTATCCAACTGCAGATGAATTGTACAAAGATGTTTATGTACAACAAGACTATCCATTTATTTTAGATTAATACTCTTTAACTTGATAATATAATACAGAATGGCTGAAGTAGTAAGAATGCCCAAAATGAGCGACACAATGACCGAAGGGGTCATCGCAAAATGGCACAAAAATGTTGGTGATAAAGTAAATTCTGGTGATCTGGTAGCTGAAATTGAAACAGATAAAGCTACAATGGACTTTGAGTCTTACCAAGAAGGTACTCTTTTATATATTGGCCCTAAAGAAGGTGAAGCAGTAGCTATTGATGCTGTTATTGCTGTTTTGGGTGAACCCGGTGAAGATTTCCAAGCTTTGTTGAGCGGTGATGCTCCGGCAGCTGAGAAAGCGCCAGAAAAAACTGAAGAAAAAAAAACCGAAGAAGTTTCTGGTCCAGAATCTTCGGCTAACACAGTTACAGCTGAAGAATTGGGATGTACTGTGATCACAATGCCATTGTTGAGTGATACCATGAAAGAAGGTGTTATTGCACAATGGAATTTCAAAGTTGGTGACACGATCAAATCTGATGACGCTATCGCTGATGTAGAAACAGATAAAGCTACAATGGAAGTTACAGCTTATGCTGATGGTACATTGTTGTACGTTGGTCTTGAAGCTGGAGAAGCAGCAAAAGTAAATGATATTATTGCTATTGTTGGTCCTGCGGGAACTGATATTACACCTTTATTGAATCAAAAATCTGCTCCTGCAAAAGCGGAAACTGCAGAAGCACCTAAAGCTGATTCAGCACCTACTGCAACTGCAGCTCCAGTATCATCTGCTGCAAATGATGATGCTCGTGTAAAGGCTTCTCCATTAGCACGTAAGATTGCAAAAGACAAAGGTATCAACTTGAGCGATATCAAAGGATCAGCAGATGGTGGTCGTATCGTGAAAAAAGATGTTGAATCTTTTGTTCCTGCTGCGGCGAAACCTGCTACAACAGCAGCTGCAGCGGCTCCTGCTACAGAGACAAAAGCAATTACTTTACCTACGTATGTTGG
Source organism: Sphingobacterium sp. GW821-FHT03E03 (assembly GCF_059420745.1). NCBI lineage: Bacteria > Pseudomonadati > Bacteroidota > Sphingobacteriia > Sphingobacteriales > Sphingobacteriaceae > Sphingobacterium > Sphingobacterium sp. GW821-FHT03E03. The sequence continues at coordinate 128,158 of NZ_JBWKUH010000003.1, read as the reverse complement.
TGAAGAACGTTATACAGAGAAACCTGTCAACCAAATGCGTAAGACAATCGCGCGCCGTTTGGCAGAGTCATTGTTTACAGCACCTCATTTTTACTTGACAGTTTCTATCGATATGGATAATGCAATGGTTGCTCGTGCGCAAATCAATGAGATCGCTCCAGTAAAAGTATCATTCAATGATATCGTGGTGAAAGCCGTTGCTGTCGCGTTGAAAAAACACCCAGCAGTGAATTCGTCTTGGCAAGGAGATAAAATCCGTTTCAACGAACATACCAACATTGGTGTGGCTATGGCTGTTGAAGATGGTTTGTTAGTTCCTGTAGTACGTTTTGCAGATGGTAAATCATTATCTCACATCTCTGCAGAGGTGAAAGATTTTGCTCAAAAAGCGAAAGCTAAAAAATTACAACCAGCGGATTGGGAAGGATCTACTTTCACAGTTTCCAACTTGGGAATGTTTGGAATAGATGAGTTTACATCTATCATTAACTCTCCTGATGGAGCTATTCTTTCAGTAGGAGCTATCCAAGCTGTTCCTGTTGTGAAAAATGGTGCTGTAGTTCCTGGTAACGTAATGAAAGTAACTTTGGGCTGTGACCACCGTGTGGTAGATGGCGCAACAGGTGCTGCATTTTTACAGACTTTAAAAGCATTGGTAGAAAATCCAGTTAGATTACTAGCATAGATTCCGCAAGCCAATAAAATATTAGCCACTTTAGTAATAAAGTGGCTTTTTTTGTTCTAAAAATTCGTTTTTTTATACTAAAATCTTCATTTTAGCATTATTATCTTTATACGCGATTCTTTATTGAAAATCAAAAAGAATACACATTAATCAGAGTAGGAGTGGGGGACTAGCGATGTAAAGATCGTGTAAAAAATGAGGTACAAAATTGGCTTAGTGAAATAGGCAAACATAACACAATATAGAAAATCCAGGAGAAGCATTACGTGAAATTATTTTTTTTAAAGGGAATGGTAGCTCTTTTGTTCGTATCTACAATCGCTTGTAGTTCAAAAGAGAAAAAACAAAAAGAGGCGGCGATAGCACAAGCAAAAATAGATAGTACAAGACTCATTTACAATCCCCAGGATGCAGATCCAAAGATTGACGCCTTTATGAAAAACTTACATTCAAAGGCTGCATTCAATGGAAACGTGCTAGTGGCTAAGGATGGAAAAATTCTATATCAAAATACTTTTGGTTGGGCCAATTACCTGAAGCGCGATAGCTTGGCAATTGATGATAAATTTGAACTGGCTTCAGTCACCAAACCAATAACGGCTGTAGGTATATTGAAGTTGGTCGAAGCGGGAAAATTACGTCTGGATCAGACGATCAATGATTTTTATCCTGATTTTCCGTACCCCGGTATTACTATTAAAATGCTATTGACCCACCGCTCAGGTTTACCTAACTATGTCTATTTTTCAGAAGACCACTGGCCTGATCGAAAAAAAGGAATGACGAACCAGGATGTTATGAAAATGCTGACCGAATTTAAGCCGAATAGATATGGTGCACCGGGTGGTCGTTTTTTCTATAATAATTCCAACTTTATGGTTTTAGGAGCTATTATCGAAAAGGTGTCGAAGCAGGATTATGCGACCTATATGAAAGATAGTGTTTTCAATGTTGCAGGTATGACGAATACCGCCGCGTTGTCTAAGGCTGTCTACGATAAGATTCCAACCAACGTTATAGGTCATGATAAGGTATGGCGCAGATCTGTTGTACAGAATTTTCAAGATGGCCCATTGGGAGACAAGGGAGTTTACAGTACAGTACGCGATTTATACCGCTTTGATCTGGCATTGCGGGATGGACGATTATTGAAGCAATCAACCTTGGATTCGGCTTATCGTGGCTATCCAGACGCAAAAAAAGGTATTTTTAGTTACGGCTATGGATGGCGGACATTTGAACATGGAAACGATCATATTGTCTATCATACGGGATGGTGGCACGGTTTTCGTCACATATATGTACGGGATCTGAAAAGGAATATTGTGATTGTTCTACTTTCCAATATGACAAATGGTAGTTTGGTGAAGTTGGATGAACTTTATAAAATTTTGGGAATGCCAGTTTTACGTAAGAACGCCTATAGTACCCATGGCGATTTTATTATTGATGAATAGATCTATTCGTTTCATCATTTCAAAAAATTTAAGACTCCATACCGATGAAGGCTGTGTAAATGCCTTTGAACGGTATAATTGATGAACAAATAAGTATAAGGATGAAAAAGACATTAATCTTAGGCGCCAGTACGAACCCTTCGCGTTATTCAAATAAAGCAGCGAATATGCTCCGTAAGCACGGACATGATATTGTTAACATCGGTTTGAGCGGTGGGGAGTTGGCTGGTGAGCCCATCGAGAAGAAAGGTGAAGTGCATACTGATATAGACACAGTGACCATGTATCTTGGAGAGCAGAATCAAAAGGAGTATTATAACTATATTTTGGCTACAAAACCAAAACGTATAATCTTTAATCCAGGGGCTGAGAATGCTGAGTTAGAGCAGTTGGCTATGGAGAATGGTATTAAAACAGAAAGAGCCTGTACTCTGGTATTATTGAGCACAGGTCAGTTTTAGATTTTAGATTTCCTGAGCAATTCGACAGACAAATACTTTGTGATAAAATAATTTGTCAAACCGATCGTATTACTGTCCAGGTTTAAGCTCGATACTTTTATATCGCAATGTTCTTTTAATATCGCCATTGTATATGAATTGATCGCCTGTTGTATCGGGATCGTAATTAATTCATTGGCTTTGGCGATTTTGCCTCCAAGTACAATAAGTTCTGGATTGAGCAGCTGGATCAGGGAAGCGAAAGCTTTACCTAGATTTGTACCCAATTTAGAAATTTGGTTTATGGCAAATTGATCACCTTTATTAGCCGCCTCGATTACATGAGTTGGTGTTAGGTGATCTAATTCCTCCTTATGTAATTCATTGAGCTTGGTAAGTTCACCTTTTTGGATCTCCTGTTTTGCATTGTTGACCAAGGCAATTCCCGAAGCCACTGTTTCAAGACAACCTCTTTTCCCACAATAACACAATTCACCATTATCAATAAATGGCATATGGCCCACCTCGCCGGAATAACCATCCCGTCCGAGATAAACTTCACCATTGGAAACTATTCCAAGACCTATTCCCCAATCCATTAAAATAATGAGGCTATTTCTCGTGTTTTTGGCCAAACCAAATTTTAGTTCTGCATATGCGGCGCCTTTTACGTCATTGAGGATATAAACAGGTTTTCTGTATTTGTTCTCGAAGTAAGCTGTAATAGATTGCGATTTGTCATGCAGAAATGTTTCATTAGTTCCCTCCTCAGCGTTGATTAGGCCAGGCATGCTAATGATTAGTCCGGTTAAATTTTCGGTATCTACTAATTTTTCCAATAAATATTGATCGATAATCTGCGTAATATCGTAGAGATTATCGGCATTGCGTGATAATTCATTATCAAGTTCTACAGTTTCAGCAACTATATTTTGATTGTTGTCCATGATACTCATTGTAATGGAGAAGCGCTGCAACTCGATACATAACACTTGAAATAACCCATCACACAGCCGATATAGGTTTGGTTTGCGACCACCGATAGATTCTCCCTTGTCAAATTGACGGACAATATTGTCCTCCAATAGTTCAGCAATCAGGCTGTTGACCGTAGGAAGGCTTAGGGAGAGATTTTTTACAATGTCGTTTACTGATACAGATCCTAATTCGGCTATTAATTTGATAATAGAAAGTTTATTGAATAGATTTTTCTTTTCGGGTTTACTATCCAATTTTTTGTTAATCAGTAAGTTTACGGCTTTTGTCATAAAACATCATATTTTGAATTAGAATCCTAGAACCTTAATTTAATAAAAGTTTTGGAATCATTCGGTTATTTTTCTCACTTGTCAAACAAGCCGTTCTTTAAGAAAAAAGGGGATAAGATTCCTTATCCCCTTTTTTTACACTTGGTAAAACTATTTGAGTTTTTTTACTCGAATGTCTTTGAAGAATACTTCAGTTCCATGTCCCAGGAAACCAACATGGCCACTTGTACGTTTTAAACCTGGATGCTCTTTACCATCCAGCGTCCCATTTTTACTAGCTTCCGCAATATCAGCATCGACAATGACAGTACCGTTCAATGTTACTTTAATGCGATTGCCTTTTACATAGATTTCTTCGGAGTTCCACTCGCCCAATGGTTTTAAGTAACCTCTTTTAGCCGTTACCACACCATAGATAGAGCCATGATATTGATAAGGTTTTAAATCTTTATAGACATCGGCATCATTATCGAGAACCTGGATTTCCATTGCTTCATAAGCCGCATCACCTTCTAGTGGCGCGCGTATCCCCACACCATTGTTAGCTCCTGGTGTCAATTTGAAGTCAAAGCGATAGATAAAATCTGAGTACTCTTCTTTTGTATACAAGTTCCCGCCAAATTTAGCATTAGGGTATACCCAGATATAACCTTCATCATTGATGATGTATGCTTTGTTTTCAGTCCATTTGTCCAGATTTGTTCCGTCAAATAGCACTTCAAAACCATCTTTTTTCTCTTGGTCGCTTATTTTGAAGATCTGCTTTCTAGGGAATTCCTTGATGAAAAGATCTCTGTAGTAAACAACTGACCCATGAGCTTGGAGTTCGATCTGCTCTGTTGGGAAAATAGATTGATTTCTGTCCCAATAATTTTCCAGTGGAATATTATCGGTGACCAGTTGACCATTTAACCAAACTGTGACTTTATCGTCAACCATTTTGATTTTAAATGTATTCCATTCACCAGTAGCATTGTCAGCGACCTTGAGCGGTTTGCTTTCGTTTTTTTGGTTGTTGTACAATCCTCCTGAGCCTACTTGAGCACCAACTCTCGTGTTGGCGATATCCCAAATTTGTACTTGTGGAGTGCCTCTCAAGTAAATACCGGCATCACCCTCTATACCACCATAGTTCTCCAATTTCCAGTCTACAAGCATCTCAAAATCTCCATATTGTTTTATGGTAGCCAGATTATCTCCTTTTCCGCTAAAAACAATTTCTCCATTTGAGGCAGACCAACCCTTGCGCATGATCTCATCTGCTTTCGCTTGTTCGGTTGCCAGCGTTTTGGCGTTCATTTTACCTCGTTTTATTGGATCAGCAACTAATCCTTTCCAGCCGCTAAGGTCCTTACCATTGAAAAGTGATACATAACCCTCTTTTACTGGCATTTCAGAAAGATAACGAACAACAGCTTCTTTCAGGTAACCACTCTCGCTACCGGAAAGTTTGCCAATTACCTGTTCTAGTACTTCTCTGACTTTGCTACCATAGTATTTATTGTCCATGGCAATATTCATGGCTGTATTGGCAGCGGCTTCTCCCAACTGTGAATCAGCCATTTTATCCGCAGCAAAAATAAAAGCTTGATAAGTACCTGTTGGTTGAAGGGCAGAAAGTGCAGCTTTCTTCTGTTCTGCTGTTTTTGCAACACTAAATGCGTCACGCAATAAAAGTGTTTTTTGATCAGCCGTATTAGCCGAAGATGAAATAGATTTGATTAATCCTCTGTAAACCGTATTGAATAAGTTGTCATCTTTTTCTGTTCTTGATAAGGATACCAGTTTAGGAAGTGCATTAGCGGATGACCAACTTGACAACGATGTAATGGCTGCAGCCCTTAACTCCGGATTATTATTATTTAGGTAATTGCTGACTGCTTGTAACGATTGATCGTCACCAAGTCCAGCAAAAATAGGGAAATATTTTGCAGTACTCGGAGCGGCTGATTTTGAGATGTTTGCAGCTAATTTCCCTGTTAATCCTTTTGCATTAGGACTTGATTGAATAACATTGACAACTGCTTTCTGCAATAACGCTGCCGATTTTGGATCAGTTGTATTGTTCAGTCTATTGAAAAGTTCTTCAAGATCAGATTCTTGAGCAACATTGGGTAAAGCTTTATTTATCGCTTCCTCTACTGTTGGATTTGTTGTTTTAATCGCCAGAACAGCTTTTGAAGAAGCATTATTGGAGCGTTTGCTCAATATATCCAATAACTGAACTTTTTTGCTGTCATCGACAGAAGCGAGTGCAGTATTGACATCATTGATCACATTAGCATCCTTTGAAGACAGGATAAGGGCCTTAACAGAATTGTTGAATTCTTGATCTGCATCAAAGGCCTGTATTAGGGTATTGGTCTCTTTTCCTTGTGAAAGTGTGTTGATCGCGCTTAATCCTGCTAATTTTGTAACTGGCGAAGTCGTTTTGCCAACCAAGGCTTGGATTGCTTTTAAACTACTCGCGGAACCGTTATGTGCGAGATAGTTTAGGACGCTTTCCTGTACCTCTGGTGTACCCTTACTCGCTAGAGCGAGCAGGCTTTTCGCATCACTGCCTTTACCATATTTACCGAGCAATTGCAAGGCAAGGTTGCGGTATGCACCATTATCACTCTTTACAGCAGACAGTAGATTTTTTTGTTGCTTACTTGGATCGATGGCAGCCAATAATTTCAATGAAGCAAATTGTCCGTTGATGGATTTTACTTTTTGCGACTCCTGGAAGAATTTATTCAGGAATTTGATCGCATCTTGATCATGCTTATTGTCGATCAACGATTGCGCATAGTCAATACCTAGTCCGACAGCATCAAATTTATCGTAACTGTATGCCGCATCGTTCAATTTGTTTTGAAATAAAGAAGCCGAGGCTGTACCGCCAATTTTACTTAGTGCGATCAATGCGGTGCGTTGGAATGCATCGGAGTTATATTTTTTGGTGAAATCCAATATAGCGTTTTCCGCATTTGCAACCTTTAAATCGCCTAGTGCTGTAACAATAGCGATTGCGGTTTTTTCTGTCGTAGAAGCTGCTAGTGCTTTTTCCAAGGCCGTAGCTGACTCGTTGGTACGGATAGAGACCAAAGTTCTTGCGGCTGCATCAGCTAGATTATCGTTCGTTAAACAATTTGCCACAGCTGAGATTGCAGAGTTATCTGCGCACTGGCGGAGTAAACGTAAAGCGAAAACTTGATTTGTAGGCTCGCTCAGTTGTGCGATGGATTTTGCTAAACCTTCAACAAATACTTTTTTTTGCTGTTCTTTGCCAGTTTGATTTACATAAAAAGAATAGCTGTTGGCAGCAAATTCAATTGGAGCATTATTACTTCCTGGTGCTTTTAGACCTTTAAGGAAAGCAACGATGTCATCGGAAGAAAATCCTTCCAGCTCATGCATGGCGAGCAGGAACTTTTCTTTTTCCTCTGCGGGTTGCTGAGCCAGCACATCAGCTATTTTGGTAGCTGTGGTTCTATTTTGCGGTTGCTGGGCATATGAGGCGCTCGAGATGAGAAGCAATACAGCCAGCGAATTAAATATCTTTTTCATTGAGATTATTTATCTTTTATCGGCATGAAGCTACCATGATTACTGCTATCCATCCAGTGTTCTGATGTCTTTTTTGGTTCATGATATTTCATCGGATTATAATTGTTAGATAGACCAAGGACCTCTCATTGGTTGGTGAATTAAACGATTTGCAGCATCATCATCAATAAATTTCTCATTTTGAGAATCGTATTTTAATGAGCGGTTGAGGCGCAGTGCTGCTAATCCCATATTAACCAATGTACAGGAGCGGTGTCCATTTATTTCATTGAGGGCAAATTTTTCGCGTGTCCGGACAGATTCCAAAAAGTCAGTGATTTGCGGAGCCGGCTCAGGGTATTGTGCCAGTTTTCTTTCCAGATCAGGAATATCCGATGCAAATCCTTTATATAATTTACCTTTAGGTCCTTCAATATAAGCCGCTTTTTCATCTTTGGCCTCGCCATCTAAAATGATCTGACAACCATCAGCATAAGTGAAAGTAATGCGTCTCCAGGTACCAACGGCATCTGGGTGTTGCTGTGGCGCATCCACATCTACACTCACTGGGCTTTCATTGTCCTTACCTAAGAAATATTGCACTGGATCCATATAATGTTGGCCCATATCACCTAATCCTCCGCCATCATAATCCCAATAGCCTCTAAAAGTCGTGTGTACGCGATGTTTATTGTAAGGTTTATATGGTGCTGGACCCAACCAAAATTCGTAGTCTAATTCCGCAGGCACTTGTTCTTCTGGTAGGTTTTCTTTTCCTACCCAATAGAATTTCCAGTCAAATCCTGTATGCTTACTTATCGTTACTTTTAATGGCCAACCCAACATGCCTGTATCTACTAGTTTTTTGATTTTACTAACAGGTACATTCATTCCATAAAAATCATCTTTGAAGCGAAACCAAGTGTTCAGACGGAACATATTTCCGTGTTGTGCAATGGCTTCTTTTACTTTCTTACCTTCACCAATGGTACGCGTCATTGGCTTTTCACACCAGATATCTTTTCCTGCTTTAGCAGCCTCTATAGACATAAGACCATGCCAGTGCGGCGGAGTAGCAATGTGGACAATATCTACTTCTGGAGATTTGATTAATTCTCTAAAATCATGGTATTCTTTTATGCCGCCACCCAGGTCACTTTGTGCAGCCGCAAGATGGCTTTTGTCAACGTCACAAATGGCAACTGTTTTTGTTCCGGCATAGCCGAAGTGTCCACGGCCCATATTTCCGACGCCAATTACTCCTTTGGTTAGATGATCACTCGGAGCAAGATAGCCTTGGCCTCCAAGTACAAAGCGTGGTACAATAGAAAATGCTGCAGCACCTACCACTGATTTTTTAATGAAATCACGCCTTGATGAATTCTGTTCTTTCATGTTGGTTGGATTAGTTGTTTTATAATTGATCCATTTTAGGCTGTTAAAATTAACTGCAATTGGATATTGAACCTAAAAATAGATAAAAAACTGATAAATATAAACTGATAACTAAAATTTTATGTATTGTTTATTCTTGTTTTATGAAAAAATAATAAAAGAATAGCTCTGAATTCATTTCTTTCGTATATAAGGTTCGATTCTATTATCCAACGCTAATGTTTAGTTACAGAATTGTTACATGAGCTGTACTGTTCGAAATTCTTACTAAAGAGCATAAATTTTCTAGAACACAATCTAATCCATCTTGTGGTAATAGACCTGCAGTATGTGGGCATTTTGAAAGGACAGAACGATTTATTGGTCCTATTAAAACCTGAATAGTATACCTTAATTTGTATTCATCCAGTGGGTGCTCACATAAAAATCAGGTGATATGATACCGGAAACTCGTGAAACCACTCAATCGTTTTCGTAAAACGAGCTTGATTATGCTTAGAGAATCAGGCATCTTTATGGAGCCTTCAAAAGAAGAAAACCGATATGATGAGACCAACCATGCTATTGATAATTATTTATGCGCTAATCCTACCTGTAATTGGATTTGGGCAATTTAAAGTTGCTCCGCTCGGAAACACGATATATGAGGGTGTGTTTACCGGTAATGGCCTATTGGGAACGATGACTTATCTATCCAGTAAAAAATCAGTGCGTATTGACATCGGCCGAACGGATGTATATGATCATCGTGCAAATTCGGAAGACAAGTTGTTCGATAAGGCCCGCCTGTCACTGGGGTACTTTGATTTGGACCTGGGAAGTGCAATTGTCCAAAGCAGAGGTGATTTCTATCTAAAGGAGGCTTATGCCGTGGCAACTATCTTGACAAATCAGGGACAGATCAAAGTGAAAACGACAACACTTTCCAATGATAATATTATCTTATTAGAGGTGTTGAAACAGGATTTTAAGGGAAAGTATTCGTTCAATTGGGTAGCCGATTCGGCAATCAGTCCACGCATGAAATTTTCCTATACCCAAAAACCAAAGGCTTACCTTGCCAATCCTGCTGGAAAGAATGGACAACAAGGTCACATAAAATACTATGAACAAGCACTGATAGCGGGTGGGGGGTATACGATCGCCTATCTGCTGCGATCAACGAAAGACATGGATACCTATGTTATTACCGTTGGCTATAATCAAAAATCAGCGGATTTTACCCAAGAAACATTAGCGTATCTTCTAAAATTTGGTGCACGGGAAATAAGTACCGGTTTGAAAGAACATCGTCAATGGTGGACGAGCTATTTTAAGGCATCTACACTTGAACTGCCTGATTCAACCTATCAAGGTTTCTACGATATGCAATTGTATAAGCTGGCAAGCGCAACCCGATCGGACAAGCCAGCTATGGATCTGCAGGGACCGTGGACAAGTCCCACTCCCTGGCCAGCTTATTGGCTCAATCTAAATATGCAGCTCGCATATTCACCGACTTTTAAAGCAAATCACCTGGATATCGCCAATTCTTTGATTCAAATGATTGACCAAAATAAGCATAATCTGCGTCTTAATGTTCCGGAACCCTATCGTTACAATAGTATAGCCGTGGGTCGTTCTTCTGCACCGGATTTATGGAGTCCAGTATTATTGCAAAAAGGTGTCTCTCTTGAAAAAGCCTCTGATGGTGATAAAGAACTTGGTAACCTTGTATGGCTACTGCACAGCTACTATCAGTACTATCGGGCAACACTGTCGCGAGATGTATATGATCGTTTATTTCCACTTTTCAAGGACGCAATCAACTACCATTTGCATTTGCTGGAGAAAGATCAAAATGGGAAATATGCTATCGCTGTTAAAACCTATTCACCCGAATATCCAAAAGGATTTGCTTATAATACAAATTACGACCTATCAATCCTAAAGTGGGGTTTAAGGACACTTTTGGAACTGGACGACGAACGTGGAGGCAACGATCCGCTTCATGCTGTATGGAAGGATGTGCTGGCACATTTGGTTGAATATCCACAAAACACTGATGGTTTTATGATTGCCAAAGATGTACCCTATGAAGAATCACATCGACATTATTCTCATCTGATGATGATCTATCCTTTTTATGATGTGAACTGGGATCAAAAGGAGAATAGGGCGCTGATTGAAAAATCTATTGCACATTGGCAGAGTAAAAAACAATGGCTTCAGGGTTATTCCTTTTCAGGGGCAGCTTCGATGTATGCCATGATGGGACGAGGCGATGCGGCTCTAGCCTCGTTGGATATTTTGTTGAACAAATATGTTAAAGCGAATACCCTCTATGCGGAAAGTGGTCCTGTGATCGAAACGCCGTTGGCTGCCATGGCAAGTATACAGGAGCTTTGTCTGCAATATTGGAATGGGATATTGCGTGTATTCCCAGCTGTTCCGAGTAAATGGAGAGATCTCTCCTTTACCCATTTTTTAGCGGATGGGGGCAATTTGATTTCTGCACAACGTAAAAATGGAAATACAGTAGCTGTTGAAGTTAAAAGCCAATACGGTGGAACATTAAAACTAAAGCTCGGTATGCTTAACCCAATTGTTAAAGTACATGGGAAGGGTACGTATACGAAACAGGAGGATGGCTTAATCAGGTTAGAACTCAATAAGGGAACTATAGTCGCTATCCGTGAAAGTAAATAAATAAAAGCAAGCAAAATAAACAACGTATAGAAAGGGAATATAAATAATGAGATTTAGAAAGCAAATTTTTATGATTTTATGGGCTGTTCTGGGGACAGGTACTTTGGCCCATGGACAAACTGTGAAATTGAAACTGTCGAAAGAGTTTGTACAACAGCAACTTGATGCTGCTGCCAAGCAGATTAAAGTTTTGGATAAGGAAACACCGACGGATAAGTTTCCGAAAACATTTGAAAATGGCAAAGAGGTCTTTTCATCATCAAGCTGGTGGTGCTCGGGCTTCTATCCAGGGACGTTATTTTATTTATATGAGGGAACCAAAGATCCGGATCTACTAAAGAAAGCGGAAGATAAATTAACCTATTTGGAAAAGGAGAAGAATAACAAAGGTACACATGACTTGGGCTTTATGTTGTTCTGTAGTTTTGGAAATGCCCTTCGGTTGACTGGGAACACCAAGCAATATGAACCGGTTTTAACAACAGGGGCAAATTCATTGGCATCACGTTATAGTTCGAAGACAAAAACTATCCGTTCATGGGATCACGGGTCCTGGGATTATCCCGTCATTATAGACAATATGATGAACTTGGAGTTTTTGACACAGGTCTCTAAAATAACAGGAGATAAAAAGTATTATGATATTGCGGTCACACATGCTGAAACAACTTTAAAAAATCATTTTCGGAAAGATTATAGTTCTTACCATGTGATCGACTATGATAAGAATACAGGTAAAGTGCGATCGAAAAAAACACATCAAGGGGCATTTGATGAGTCTGCCTGGTCACGGGGACAGGGGTGGGCTTTATACGGTTATACGATGATGTACCGTGAAACAAAGAAAAAGGAGTTTTTAAAGCAGGCACAGCAGATAGCGAAATACATTCTTGACAATCCAGATCTACCCTCCGATCTAATTCCGTATTGGGATTTTGATAAGGATAAGATCGCTGCATCTGATAAGATGTACCCGAATAAGGATTTAAGAGACGTCTCTGCCGCTGCCTTGTATGCTTCGGCGCTATTAGAGCTTTCGCAATATACCAAGGGTAGCGAATCTGCACTTTACTTCGATAAAGCGGAGACAATGATCAAAAATCTATCTCAAGCACCTTATTTGGCTGCTTATGGTCAAAATGGAGGCTATATTCTTCAACATAGTGTGGGAGCACTTCCTTTAAATTCGGAGATTGATGTACCACTGACATATGCTGACTACTATTATGTAGAAGCATTGGTGCGCTATAAAAGGCTCTTGGATGGTGAACCAATGATAAAAGAAATCGCGAAGTAAATACAGTAACGATAAAAGTAACAAAGGCGCCCATTTAGGCGTCTTTGTTACTTTTAAATCTATTCGTACCCTGCCTACAGTCTCTTTTCAAATATTTAATCCCTTTTTTACGCCATTTTGTGTTTTAATCATCTTCGTAGGAGTCCGCTATTTGCTGTGACGGATTATACCCAAATTGTTTCTTAAATTCCCTGCTAAAGTACTTTCTTTCAGAAAATCCAACTGCATAGGCGACCTCACTGACATTCATCGAAGATTTTAGCAACTCCTTCGCTCTGTTAAGCCGGTACATCTTCACATAATTATTGATAGAAAGGTTGGATATCGCCCGGAGCTTTCGGTAAATAATAGGTGTGCTCATACCCATCTTTCGGGAGATAAAATTAACATCAAAGTCATCCGACTGCATATTATCTTCGATCAGTTGATCTAATGTAGCAATAAATTGAGCATCCAGTTCATTGTCGAAATCTGTTTTTTTGACCTGAAATTCCTTGCTTTTTTTATGACTGATTGCGATAAGATTCTGCACAGATAGAAACAACAGCCTATTGTCAAAAGGTTTTGTTAGATAGATGTTTGCTCCATATTGTAGGGCCTGTGTCTGTGATTCACTGTCTGTCACTGCAGTCAACAGGATAACAGGAATATGACTGGTTGCGATATTTGTCTTTACTGCCTGGCATAACTGGGCTCCATTCATATAAGGCATCATCAGATCAGATAAGATCAAGTCGGGAATATACTCTTGCGCTTTCGATAAGGCATCTTCTCCATTGAAAGCCGTGATGACCGTATAGCTATCCTGAAACAAATGAACAATGGTATCCAATAGCTCTCTATTGTCTTCGACAATGAGAATGGTCTGTTGCAAAGATCTACCCAATACGGTCGGAGTTGTTGAATTTGATTCATCTATTATGGTCATCAGGGAGTCTGTAGGAGAGGACATGCTGACTTTCGATAGCTTCGGCAAACGTAGGTTGAATACCGTCCATTCTCCTTTTTCATCTTTCATGGTAAAGCAACGGATCTCTCCTTGATGCTGTAGGACAATCTGCTTGGTCAAGGCTAGTCCGATACCGGTACCTATATTGTCATTTGCTTGTTCCTCCCGATAATATTCTTCAAAGATCTTGAATTGATTGTCCGTTGCAATGCCAATCCCGTTATCAACGATGTTGATAACGATGCTGTCTTCGCTCTCAAGGAGCTCAAGATAAACTGTGCCATTCTCGGGTGTATATTTAATGGCGTTTGACAATAGATTGAACATGACCTTGTCAAATTGAACAGCGTCTATGGATTGTAATCCTACGGCATCCAATTGTCGGATATAATAATTGATATGTTTATTCTGGGCAAGATCATTGAGGAGATAGAATGTGTCTTCAATATATTCCCTGAAGGGGATATCGCTCTGTTTCAAGATGAAGTGCTTGTCATCAAATTTTTTGAAATCAAGTAGCTCGTTAACAACCCCCAATAATTTAGCTGCATTCTTTTTAATCCGTTTTATCTTAGATTGGGTAGTCGATAAGTTGGCTGTTTCGGTAATGATTTCATCCAGAGGTGACATGATCAGGGTAAGCGGGGTCCGGATCTCATGCGAAATTTGTGTAAAGAATTTGATTTTCTTTTCCTGTTCTCTTTCGGAATTGATCAACATCTGGCGTTCTACGACAAACTTGATGACAAAGTGCACACCAAGGGTAAATAGTCCAGCGTATAGAAGGTAGGCCCACCAAGTTCTCCAGAGCGGAGGCTTTATATCAATGTGTATTTGTAGTGGGGTACTGCTCCAGATACCATCATTATTGCTGGCATATACACTGAGTGTATGCCGTCCTTCGGGGATATTGGTATATCTGACACTTGGTGTACTGGTTTCTATCCAATCTTTATCAAAACCTTCTAGTTTATAACGATATCTATTTTTCTGTGGTTTAATAAAATTGGAACTTGAAAAATTAACAGTGATAAAATTCTCGTCATAACGTAATTGCAACGTATAGTTATTAGGCTGATCACCTTGCTGGATGCGACCATAGTTTAAGGGTGTATCTTCAAGGAATATATTTCTAAAAAGCACATTCGGTTTTTTCTGATTGAAAGTGATTTTTCGGGTGTCTATCGAAACTAGACCATTCAATGTAGTCACGAATAAAAATCCAGCTTCGCTGCTATAGACCTTAGCCCCTTGCATATTTTTAACAGGGAGACCATCGTACTGATTAAGTATAGTATTATACTTTGTCGTTGGATCGAAAAAAATCAGCCCATTTTTGCTGCTGATCCAGAAATGTTTGTCGATCATGACAGGCCAGCCTAAGCTGTTATTATGAAAACGGGCTAGAGGCTTGATATCGCCCAAATGATACAATTCGGTTGCTGTTGTAAACCAGATATCACCATCGGGATGGACATAAAACCCTTGAATGGATAATTTTGGGTCCGTAAATAGTTGAATAACTTTTGTCGTGGGATCTTGCTTGTAAAGTCGCCCACCCAATAAAAAATAAACACAATTTTTATTATCGGCTTGGATATCCGTTAATGTGGTAGGTAGTCCTTTGACCGGATATGGCGGTTTCTCCGGAGGTGCAATATATAAACCTGCATTTGTACCCAGGTACAGATAATTGTCTACTCCGGCATAGATGCTATAGATATTATTTTTTAAATGTAGCGGATTTTTGTCCAATAGGACATGGCGTGCAGTTTTAGTTTTTAAGTCAATGATCGAATAGCCGCCACCATGCTGTGCCGCATAGAGGACATTGTTACGTATTGACAAGTCCTTGATCAGATTAGATCGCGATAGTTGCGGGAAAGGTTGCATCGTTCCCGTCTTTTTATCCAAAAGATTTATTCCCTCCTCCTCCGTTCCGATCCAATAAGCATCTTGGGATTCTGCAAAACTGCCAATAATATCGCTATTTAGCCTGTTATGAGGTAGCTCACGACTTGAATAAACATGCAAGGGAATCATATTCGGATAAATGGCATTGATTCCTCCAAAATAAGTGCCTAACCAAATAATTTGCTGATCGTCGATAAATATATCATAAATGGAATTTTGGCTTAACGAATGGGGAACCGAAGTATTATGCTTGTAATTAATAAAGGATGTACCAGCATTAAAGACAGAAAGTCCTTTTAGTGTGCCTAGTAATAATGTATTATTTGGGCCTTTATTGATTTTTCGGATATTATTACTTAGGAGGTTGCTGTTCTCTTCATGGATGTGCTGCCAATGCTTATCCGATAGTCGATATTGAAATAATCCCTGCAGTTTTGTCCCAATCCATAATGTGCCATTTTGATAATACAAAGTGCTGACGATACCTTGATCTTTTAGCGGTAATGAGATACGGTCTATATGCGTTATTTTATTCTCTTTTAACGTGCAAAACTCAATACCGCTATCGCTGGCAACTGCATATGTTGTTGAATTAACCGGAATAATAGCTTGGACATGATTGCGTGTCAGGATCGGTTTTATGGTATAGGAGTTTCCTAAAGGGACGGCAAGATAGAGTCCGCGAGCGGAACAGAGGATGGTGTGATTGCCGTGAACATAAATATCATGGATAGTTAAAGGAAGATCAAATGGCTTGTCTTGTTGAAAGACAGATTTTCTTTTGTCAATATTAAAAATGAAGAGTTTCGTTGCGGTAGCAATAAAAAGATCGTTCCGCGCATTGATATTAATCTTATTGATGTAATCTACATTTTTGAAAATCGAGTCAGTGACTAAAACATTTGTTACATTTCTGGAATCATAAATAAATAGGTTGTTTCCCCCACCAAACCACAATTTATCTTGTCGATCCTGCGCGATTGTCAGTACCGCCTGTTTGTCCAGGATATTATCCTGTGTCAGAGTTTCGAAACTAAAGTGCTGGGCACAACAAATAATACTTGAGCATAGGAGCAATAAAGTGATGGCAATGCTTCGAATCTGTTGTACGGGGAATTTCATAGATAAATAGAGGTTACAGCATCAAATTTAAGATTTTACCCCTTAATATTTATAAAAATCACCCTACTAAATCGTCGTTCTTGCTCAATTTTGACATAGTTAAGTAACCATTTTTAATTATAAAACCAATTTCCTAAAGTATGGCTAAGTTTTACGCAATAGGATTGTCTGCGATGACGCTATTTTCTGTAGGTGCAGTTCATGCCCAACAGAAAATAAATGTAACGGGACAAATCAAAGACAGTCAAGGAGCACCGCTATCAGGTGTAACAATTCGTGAGAAGGGCGGAACAGTCTCAACTTCTACAAATGGATCAGGAACCTATTCCTTATCTGTAAACCCTAACGCAACACTAGTAATTTCTTATGTTGGTTATCAAAACCAAGAGATTGTCATTAATGGCCGCGATATCATTAACGTAACAATGGTTGGAACAAGTTCTGTCATCGATGAAGTTATTGTCGTCGGTTATGGTAAGCAAAAGAAAGAAAAGTTGCTCGGATCAGTGAGTACCGTTGATGCTAAACAGATTGAAAACAGACCAGTCACAAATGTTTCTACTGCGCTTAGCGGTGTAGCAGCAGGAGTACAAGTCAAGCAAAGCACGGGTAGACCGGGAGCTGACGGCGCTACAATTCGGGTTCGTGGTATAGGGACACTCAATAATTCGGATGCCTTAGTTGTTATCGATGGTATACCAGGTTCAATGGATGCGGTGAATCCCAATGATATTGAAAGCATCTCGGTGTTAAAGGATGCATCATCGGCCTCTATCTATGGAACGCGTGCCGGTAATGGTGTTATTCTGATCACAACAAAAAAAGGAAAGGCAAATCAAAAAACACAACTTAACTACTCCGGTATCTTGTCCCGAACCAAACCGATGGGAACTCCTGAGTTTGTGTCAGATTATGTGCGTCACATGGAGCTTATGAATGAGGGGACATTTAATTTGGGAAAACCTGCAAAATTTGCTGAATCTACACTTGATCTTTGGCGAAAAGCCAATGCCGATCCCAATGGTGTACTAGCTGCATCTGGCTTACCTAATTATATCGCTTACCCAAATACCGATTGGACAGATTGGATTTATAATTCGAGCTGGATTCAAAGCCATAATATTTCAGCAACGGGAGGTTCTGAATCGACCAATTATATGCTTTCGGGTCGGATCTTTGATAATCCCGGTATTATGAAAAATACGGGCGCAAAGAAATACGAACTGAGAACAAACCTAAGTACTAAAATCGGAGATCGCTTGACAATTGGAACCAATATGTTTGCATCAACTGAAGACCGGAAAAAGGCGAATGTTGACAATTTGTATAACTTCTTGCGACAATCTACTCCAGGGGTTTATCCGATGTATGATGGTCGATTTGGAGGAGCTGTGGCCGCAGAAGAATCCACCCAATTGAACAATTTGATGCAATATCTCTATGAACCGCAAGGGATGGATAAAGTGTCGAATTTTAATTCGACTATTTTCGCAAATGTAAAGATCATTAATGGATTGACATTCGAAACCAAATTTAATTACCAAACGCGATTCCGTGAACAAACAGGCAGCTCAATCCCAGTTGATAAATATAGCTTTGAGACGAATAAAATCGTCTTTCCCAAAGGCGTTGCCGCTACGCAAGTACTATCGCAGGGATACGAAAACCTTCGTACACTCACTTTCGATAACGTCCTTCGTTATGAAACCAGCATCGGTAAACATAATATCGGAGCACTATTGGGGCATAATGAATTCAAGACAAAATGGTATAATTTCTCGGCTTCAAAAAGGGGGGTCATAGATCCAACGATTTCCAACATCGGTACCGCGAATGAAATGAATGCTATTGATGGCAACGAATACGAAACAAGTATGCGCTCCTTTTTTGGCCGTGTAAATTATGACTTTGACAGCAAATATCTTGTCGAATTTAGTTTACGACGGGATGCATCTTCCAAATTTGGAAAAGATCTTCAAGCGGGCTATTTCCCATCTGTAGGCCTGGGGTGGTTGCTTTCAAGAGAGTCTTTTATGAAAGGGCTTGAACCATATGTCCAAAATGTAAAGCTTCGTGGGTCTTGGGGTAAATTGGGGAATGATATGAATAATAGCGATCCGGCTAGAGAAAACTATTTACCCGCATTTGCTTTCTATGGCAATGCAGGATACTCCTTTGGCGGATCACAAGTTGGCGGTTTAGAATTGAGCAAATTTGGGAATAGATTATTGGCTTGGGAAGAAAGTGAAAATAGAGAAGTAGGGTTGGAGTTTGCGACCTTTCGAAATAAGGCTTATGTCGAGTTGAATTACTATAACAAATTGACTACGGGAATATTGGTACCAGAACAATTGCCACTGACCACCGGTACTACTGGAGCGCCTATTGTCAATTCAGCTGCGATGCGCAATAGTGGTATCGAGCTTAATTTGACGTGGAAAGACAAGATCGGTGAATTTCGCTATAATATCGGAGGTAACTTTGCCTATAATAAAAACCAGGTAACCAAACTCAAAGGGCAATTAGTTAGAGGCTGGAATGACGTCAATGGTACAAGTGTTTACAGCACAAATATCGGACAGGTTTCAAATGCAGTAGGTACCAATCAGCGGAATCTCGAAGGGCACATGTTTCAGGAATATTTTTTGAGACAGCGTTACAAAGGTGATGGCAGTTACTATGTGAATGGCGGGGCCGTAAATCCCAATGGCGGACCTCGGGATGGTATGATCCGTACGGAAGCTGATTACAAATGGGTGCAGGATATGCAAGCAGCAGGGTACAGCTTCTCTCCTGTAAACAAACTGGGTGTTGAACAATTGTATTATGGTGATTTTCTGTATGCTGATCTCAACGGTGATAAGGTCTATGGCAATGAGAATGACCAGAACTTTACAGGAACATCCAACGTTCCTAAATATATTTATGGTATCAATCTAGGATTTTCTTACAAAGGCTTTGATTTACAGATGCTGTGGTCAGGGGAAGGGAAATTACAATACTATTGGAACGATGAAGGCTATAGCAATAACATCGTTCGCGATGGAAACGGTATTTCTAAGCGAGTTGCAGATGATCATTATTTTTATGATCCAGCTAATCCTAGCGATCCGCGAACCAATATCAACGGATCTTATGCCCGTCTAAAATACAACGGTGAGACAATTAACAATGTCGCCAATAATTTCTACCTCTATGATGCAGATTTTATAAAATTGAGAAACTTGCAGATTGGCTACACATTTAACAGTAAACTAACTGAACGCTTACATGTTCGCAATTTACGGGTGTATTTCTCTGGAGAGAACTTGCTTATGTTTACGAAGTTTCCTGGTGCCGATCCTGAAATTGGAGCGGGAGCAAAATATCCTACGATGAAGCAATATGCTTTTGGATTGAATTTTGGATTTTAATACGAAGATATATGAAGAAGATACTAAATATCGAAAAACAAAGATTGTCTGCGTACTGCAAACAATATAATAAATATATGTGGCGTATATCTGCGCTTGCAATTTTGCTGGGAACTATGGGATCTTGTAAAAAAGATCTACTGGATATTAGTTCGAATACACAAGTTCCAGAGGATAAAATGTGGACAACGGACAATTATACTGATCTTGGTGTAAATGGAGTATATCAAGCGCTACGCTTTGGATATGCAACGGGTGGTACAAATAATCGGGAACTCTATCAGTATGATCGTTTATCCAACACGTTGATCCCAAGGGGCGGAGATCCGCTGTTGAATGCATCCACGAATACTTCAAATGGACTTTTTGCAGATGTTTGGAGAGAATTATATGAGAGTGTTCACCGCGCGAATGATGCTATCTATGGATTAACCAATATTTCACCATCGGCCCCTGAGAAGAAAGCGCGTCTACTCGCAGAGGTTAAATTCCTAAGAGCGTTCTATTATTACAGGTTGAATCAGTTGTATAGAGGGGTGCCATTATATGATACACCGATTAACTACAATGAAGCAACCAAACCCAGAAATACAGAAAAGGAAGTTTGGGATTTTATCTTGAAAGATCTGACGGAATCTATCGCTGAGACGAATTTACCAGCAAAGTTGCCTGCAGGAAGTAAAGATTTTGGTCGTATTACGAGATCAGCAGCATATGCACTGCGAGGTAAAGTTTATATGTATCTACAAGATTGGGATAAAGCAATCGCAGATTTTCAGTCAGTTAAAGATGCCGGACACCAGTTGTTTCCAGATTATAAGACATTATTTACTGCCGCCAATGAAAAGTCAGATGAGATGATTTTCTCAATTCAGAATATCGCTTTGGACAACTTTGGATCGACAACACAATTCAGTTTCGGAAGCCGCTCCGCTTTTGGCTCCAATTGGAATACCTACATGGTCAGTCCGGATTTTGTAGATTTATACGAGAACAAAGATGGTAGCAAATTTAATTGGGATGACGTAATCCCTGGTTATAATGCAATGGCACCTGACAAAAGAGAGATATACTTTATCCGTAATAATGTACAACAGGTAGCTGAAGCGAATAAAAAGCCGGCGAAATACACTGACCTTATTGACCCGAAACGAGGATTGGATTTTAAACTTTATTTGCCTACCGGCAATGAGGAAAGATTAAAAAAGGCCTACGACAATCGTGATCCACGCTTAAGTGCAAATGTTATTCTCCCTTATTCAACTTTTGTTGGGACAAATCTCGGAGCTGATCAGACATTTACATCAAGATGGCCACATATTGAAGAATTTAATAATGTGTTTGATCTGCGCACTGACGATCAACCGAGATTTTTTTATATCCCGCGTAAATTTGTGTACGAAGGTGGAAAACCATCTATTCCGAGTCGTGTAGCTGGTGATATAGATTATCCAGTGATCCGTTATGCAGATGTGCTGTTATTGTGGGCAGAGGCACTTAATGAAAAAGGACAGGAAGCAGCAGCGGTGGCCAAAGTAAATGAAGTACGAACGCGGGCCGGGGTAGGACTTTTAAATAGTTCGGCTGTTACCACGGTTAAAGATAAAGCAGATCTTACCAGTCGTATCCGTAATGAACGTAGAAGAGAGCTGTTTGGGGAAGGGGTTATTTACTTTGACGAATTGCGGTGGAAATCCCTAAAAGATCAAGTTTTTAGCGGTAATGCGGGGAACAAACAACCATGGGGCGGAATCGTAGATAGGTATACCTATTTGGGAGACCAACTACTGGTATGGCCTATCCCAGAGTTAGAAAGGCAACGAAATCCTAGTCTAACACAGAATACAGGCTGGAATAATTAATGAGAAATAAATTCATTTTGTAAAGAAACTGTTATCAATCGCTCGTGTAACCGTTTGCTAGAGCGATTGATTCTTTTTAGTTTGTTTTTCTATATTAAAATAAAGATTTTTAGTGTTTTATGTGAGCTTGTTGAGCACACATTTACTTATAAACCATTATCGATGAAGAGAAGATCTGTATTAAAATTGTTGAGCGGTGCTGGCGTTGGTGCATTGACGGCCTCGTTGCCAATGGGGGTGAAGGCAAGTGTTTTATCTGATGAAAGTATAAGTTATGCAGGGAATGACCGTGCTTATTGGGTTTCAATACTAAGCAAGATGGCCACACCTATATTGGATAATATCAGCAAGCAGCAATGGCGCAAGAAGATGCCTATGGAGGTAAGTCCTACTTTTGACAATAGAGATTCGGGCGTAGGTTACCTCGAGGCTTTTGGTCGATTGCTGGCAGGTATGGCTCCTTGGCTGGCTTTGCCGGATGATAGTTCCGAAGAAGGAAAACTACGTAAGAAATTACGTGATCAAGCCTTATTGGGCCTTCAATATGGTGTAGATCCTCAATCCCCGGATTATTTTACATGGCGAGGTCCTTCATCGCAAACGCTGGTAGATGCAGCACATCTCGCCCTTGCGTTCCTAAGGGCACCCAAAGCACTTTGGGAACCATTGGATCAGGTAACAAAGAAAAGGGTTGTCGAAGAATTCAAACTATTACGTAAGATTAAACCTAATGAAAGTAACTGGTTACTTTTTGCGGCAATGACCGAAACTTTCCTATATAGTGCTGGCGAGGAATGTGCGCGTGAGAAAATAGACTATGCGGTCAATAAATTTGATCAGGAATGGTACGTTGGAGATGGTTGGTATAGTGATGGGGCACATTTTAGCTTTGACCATTACAATGGCTATGTGATCCATTGCATGCAAGTGGAATCACTTCGTCATAATATCTCCGCCGGAGGGAAATACAAAGAAATGTATGAACGCGCATATAAACGTATGCAGCGTTATGCTCATCATTTAGAACGGATGATATCGCCTGAAGGATATTATGTGGTTGTGGGGCGTTCGTCTACCTATAAAAATGCAGCGTTTCAGCCTTTGGCAACTGTAGCCCTGGAAAATAAATTACCAGATGATATTTCAAAAGGTCAAGTGAGGGCAGCCCTGACTGCAGTACTCAGACACATCTATATTGACAAAACTTTCGCTCCGTCGGGATGGCTTCGTATGGGGGTGGTTGGAGACCAGCAGTCAAATTTGGCCGACTATTATACCAACGCTGGATCAATGTATGTGGCATCGCTGTCGTTCCTCCCCTTAGGATTACCCGCTACAGATGAGTTCTGGACCTGCGCCCCACAGAAATGGACATCGCAGAAATGCTGGAATGCGGAACAGTTTCCGAAAGACTATTATGTAAGTTATTAAGTCTTTATTCCTTTATCCATAATCTAAATACTAAAATAATAAAGGTGCTTGGTAAGCCTTAGGCTTGTATAAGTAGAAACTCAATACGCATATCTCAATACTAAATAGGTAAAAGATAGAAATTAAAAAAATAGAGGTACTAGGTAGGTCTTAGACTTGTGTAAGTAAAATCTCCATACTTATATCTCAATACTCAATACGAATAATGAAGATACAACACTATATTACAGGAGCTTTAATGATTGGGCTTGGCGTACAAGCAATATCATGTTCTAGTCAGAAGAATTTAACAACAGCCAAATTGGGACTAAATAAAGAGTTTGTCCAAACTAATCTTGAAGATGCACGTAAACAGATTAACTATCTAGCGTCGTCCATCCAGGAGTCGGATATTCCTACCACCTATAAAGATGGGAAATATGTCAATTGGGGCTCTAGCTGGTGGTGCTCTGGATTTTATCCCGGTACTGTACTCTATCTTTATGAATATACAAAAGATGAGAAGTTATTGTATGAGGCAAAACGAAAATTAAAACATTTAGAAAAGGAGAAAAATAATAAAGGAACACATGATCTTGGGTTTATGCTTTATTGTAGTTTCGGTAATGCGCTACGGTTGACAGGTGATTCTACAGCATATAAAGGCGTGTTAAGTACAGGTGCTGCTTCATTGGCAACACGCTTTCATGAAGCTCCAAAAACAATCCGTTCATGGGATGGTGGTAAAAACTGGGATGGACAACCGTGGACATATCCTGTTATTATTGATAATATGATGAATCTGGAATTTTTGACCGAAGTGTCCAAAATGACAGGAGACAAAAGATTTCGGGATATTGCCATACAGCATGCAAATACGACAATGGTTAACCATTATCGAAAAGACTACAGTTCTTACCACGTGGTAGAATATAATCCGGATAATGGAAGTATAATCTCGAGAAAAACAGCACAAGGAGCATTCGATGAGTCTGCATGGGCAAGAGGACAAGCTTGGGGATTATATGGATATACAATGATGTACCGCGAAACTGGTGAAAAGAAATACCTGGAACAAGCGCGGAATATCGCCAAGTTTTACCTTAATCATCCCAATCTTCCAAAGGATCTGATTCCGTATTGGGATATGGATCAAAATAAACTGACCAAGGAAAGTAAGTATTATAGTCAAAAGGATCTACGTGATGTTTCTACTGCTGCGGTAACCGCTTCTGCACTGCTGGAATTGGCACAATATACGAAGGGCAGTGAGAGCCAATTGTACATTTCCAAAGCTGAGCAGATGTTAAAGTCACTTTCTGCTAAACCTTACAAAGCAGATTACAAAGAAGCGGGTGGTTATATATTGAAACATAGCGTCGGTTCTATTCCGCATAAAACGGAGGTAGATGTACCATTGACTTATGCCGATTATTATTACGTAGAGGCATTGATCAGATATGATCGAATGCTCAATGGAGAAAAAGTGATCAAGCAATAAGGGCATTACCAACGTATAAAGGGCGAGGCAAGCTAGTTCCATTTTAAAAGAGTTAATTCCAGTCGTATGAACTATAAAAAATTAGTCATTATTATATTATTAGTGCCACAGGTATTATTTGCTCAAAAGAAAGCGGTAAATAATGGCTTAAAGCAGCGGGCATATTTGGTGAAAACGATTACCAAAATTGCTGATCCTGTGTTAATGGCATTAAGTAAAGGCGAATTAGTTAAAACAATGCCGATTGAATCGCGTAATAATCTGGATCGTACAGGTTGTACTTATTTGGAAGCATTTGGTCGCTTAATGGCTGGAATGGCACCTTGGCTTGAACTTGGACCGGATAATACAGCCGAAGGTAAGTTGAGAAAGAAATATATCGATTTATCCATTGCCTGTATAAAAAACGCAACCGATCCCAATAATCCGGATTACATGAATTTTAGAAAGCATCCTAAAACACAAAGTCAGGCGTTGGTGGACGCTGCATTTTTAGCGCAGGCACTTTTAAGGTCTCCAAATCAACTCTGGGGTAAATTAGATGATCAGACCAAGAAAAATGTGATCAATGCATTTAACCTGACCCGCGAAATGAATGCCTATAGCAATAACTGGGTGTTATTTAGCTCCGAAATCGAGGCCTTTTTCTTAAAATATGATAAAGTTGTCGATAAAAGTCGGTTGGACAGAGCGATTGACCTCATGGTTTCCTGGTACAAAGGCGATGGAATATACGGTGATGGCCCTAACTTTCATTACGATTATTACAATAGCTTTGTCATACATCCGATGCTTTTAGAAACTAGTCTGGAACTGAAGAATGCTAATTTGGATACAGCAAACCTTTATCCGATATTCCTAGATCGCGCCAGAAGATACGCAACCATACAAGAACGTTTAATTTCTCCAGAAGGAACTTATCCGCCAGTAGGACGTTCATTGAGTTACCGTTTCGGTGCTTTTCAGCTGCTTTCGAAAATTGCTTATATGCACGAACTAGAAAAAGGAATCGAACCGGCTCAGGTGCGATGTGCACTTTATACGGTAATAAAGAGACAGATTGAAATGCCCGGAACTTTTAACAGCTCGGGTTGGTTAAATATTGGTTTTGCAGGCCATCAACCAGAGGTGGGCGAAACCTATGTTTCTACCGGAAGTGAATACTTATGTTCCGAAGCCTTCATTATTCTGGGCTTAGCACCAAACGATCCGTTGTGGACTGCCCCCGATGCAAGTTGGACAGCTAAAAAGGCGTGGAATGGCGAACCAATGATTATCGATCATACGCTGAGTCCAGATATTATCGGAACAGATGTTTATAAAGACAAAAAGAAATAATAAATACGTGAAAGTAACTTCTCGAACTTTAACGTTCGAAGATGGTAAAAAAATAACAATGGGACAATTGGAACGCCCTTTTGTGTTATTTGAAAAAGGGAAGCCTGTCTGCATGTTTTTTGCAACAATGGATGGGGCAGGGGGATTTGAAAAGGGCACGAGATCCTGGAATATTGCCATTCCAATAAAGGATTAGTTGTGCCTATGTTTTCATTGGGATAAGCGGCTGCCCCGTTTTTCTGTTAGTTACGATAAATTCACAATATGTGGCAGATTGTCTAAATATTCTAGCCGCATATTGTACCAATTATAAATAACCAATATCATAAATCTAACAATAATGAAAACAACAAACAGTAAAATCAGATGGGCTGCAATTGCATTAACAAGTGTTATTGTAGTGATGATCGGTTGTCAAAAGGATTTGTTAAAGCCGGAAAGTTCTCTTTCGGGTTTATCGAAGAAGGCATCGGGGTCTACTTTGTCTAATGAAATAAGCCTTTTGCCAGCAGCAGACGCTTATATACAAGATGGCGCAAGTGCTGGTACGAATTATGGCGATAATGCCTGGTTGATTGCCAAAGACGATGCGACAGGCTATCGCAGGGAGATTTATTTACGTTTCGATCTTGCGCCATTACCTGATGCTTCAAATATTGAATCAGCACGTATTGAGATAGTAGGTGGGGTTTCCAATGCCGCAGATACAGCGAATGCAAAATGGATCTATTATACAACAACAGGAAAAGATTGGGCAGAAAAGACAATTAACTGGAATAATGCGCCCAGCATAGATAGAAAACTTGGCGAAGTGAATGGCAAGTTTAAGGTCAATAATAGTGTTGTTTATTTTGATATTCCAGCGGCAATTCTTCAGGATGCTTTGGATTCCGACAGAAAAATATCCATTAAGATTGTTGCGCAACGAAAAACCGTTGGTTCGATTTCATTTTATTCTGATTTTCAGTCGAAAGAAGCACAGAATATTGAGTCCAGACCTCGCTTAAAAGTTAATTACACAACGTCAGCCGATGATTTTTATAGCAATCTTGTTATGGACAAAACGACCTTTGATTCGATCCAGGCTGAACTCGCGACATCGGATCAAGCACAGGCATTGATCAATAATCAAGTCACTGTCAAAGCAAACGAGGCGCTGAATTCGCTTCCTAGTCCAGTGGCCAAAATTTCAGATGTCGATGGAAAAGCTAAAGTTCAAATAGACGCCGCAAAAGTCTATTCGTTGGCATTGCAGTCTTTTTTATTTCAGGGAAATACAAATGCACAGCAATATGTTGATAAAGCAAAAGAATTTCTGCTTTCTTGGGCGGCAATCAATGTCGCTATAAGCCAGACGCCTGATGAGAGCATATATCTGCCTTTTTTTACTGGATATTCCCTTATCCGCCCCAAGATTGATAATAATAGCCGCACGATCATAGACAATTGGCTTAGGACAAGATATGACTTTTATAAAATTCAAGCAGTAAGAACGAATAACTGGGAAACTATTCGCAACCTGTTGATGCTTGATATCGCTTATGTATTGAATGATGCTGTGCGGATCAATCAGGCTACGACGGATTTTAGTACACATCATAATAAAAATTATCGTGCAGATGGGGCTAGCGTGGATTTTCTTGGACGGGATGCCTTTGCCTATCATGTCTATGATATGGAATTTATAGGCCAGATCGGTCGCACCCTTTCTATCAAAAGAGGTCGCCCCAAGGTAGATAGCCTCGTGAACCACCGTGCGACTAAATGGGTGAATCTTAGAATCAATCCCAATGATGTACCGGTTTTGGGCGGATCGATTGCGGATGCGGTTTCGTTTATGGCTCCCTATGTGATGGATCCAGCAAATAATATACATTTAGAGTTTGTGAACACAGAATGGGCTCCCGATAAAAATAGAGGCGACTACAATAAAGCATTTAATGCAGCTGGATCTAGTTATGCCTTTGTACAAATGGCAGCGATTATGAAAGACGACATGTACGATTTTTTGAAAAAGATAAATCCTAGTTTCACGAGATATACGGATCTACGTTATTACATCAACTCTTTTGGACAATCGTCACATGTATCTTCTTCCGCCAACGTAACCTTATATGGTGATATTCCTTTCAGGGGCTGGTATAAGCAAATTAGCACATGAACTTATGATCTTGCTAGTTTAACAGCATTGGGTGCGGTCAATGATCAACTAAGTAGTATCAGCATTCCAAAGGGTTTTAAAGTGACATTATATGAAAACGGGGATTTTACGGGAAGTTCGGTTACACTAATTGGCCATACCATTGATCTGTCGAAAATCAATTTTAATGATAGGACCTCTTCGTTGGTTATTGAGAGGTTGTAGGATCATATTATCCTTATCAAAATGAAAGGAGGTTGCCTATGGCGTGTTGAAAGCGGAGGTTTATTTTTTGATACGCTGTAAAAAGCTTATCGTTTATTCAATTATTTATAAACAATTTTAAATTATGTTAAAGAAATCTTTTATAGTAGCATTTATGCTATTGATCAGCGTTAGCCTATTGGTTCAAGCGCGAGATCATGGGACCACAAATCTTGTTAAGGGTTCGAAGCCAGCAAATAAAACTTTAACGACTCATCTCTCCAAGAAAAAGGTAACAGGTAAGAGTACAGCGAGCGTTAGCGATACTTTTGAGTTTTATGTCTGGAATTTTACTAGTTCACCTATTTATTTAACTTTTAGCCCCAATTTTTCTGGCGGTTCAACTCAACATATTACTGTTCCGGCAAATACACGGGGATATTCTGTTAATTTACAGAGAGGAAGCCATTATATCTATGCAAGCTGCCCATATGGACTATCTATGCGATATATGATGAGTTGCGGTTATTCTGGATCGGGGCAGTACTATACATTTGAAAATGTGATCTTGTCTGATAGTGGCTGTACATCGCTGGATATAGAAAACGAATAATTAATAACACGATATTTTGAAAACGCCTGTCTCATTTTATTGAGGCAGGCGTTTTTTTATAGAATTTAGGATCGGTTTGGCCTAAATGAATAGCTGACTTTTAAGGGCTGTTTCAATCTCGGCGCTGGTTTGACTGTTCTTCGACTATTGTTTGCTCCATAATTTACTCGTACCATAAATTCATTTATAATTGGTTTGACTCTTTTAACAGGCAAGTGGGAGAAAAGCTTACTTCAACTTGTATACTTATTGTAAATTAACTAGCATAAAACAGGGATATAATAGGGAAATTATACGCTTTTATCCGAATGAGGTCCGAATGAAGTCCGAACAAGGTCCGTATAAAGTCCCTATTAGTCCATTGTTAGTTCACTGTTTATTATGAATGTCTTATACTTTTCTCTAATCCTGGTATACCTTGAGGGAGTTGAGGGGATTTTGTCGGCCCTAACTAACTTGGTCTTATGTGTTGTTTTACACCTTGTAATTGATATAATGGATTTGAAATTCAAGAATATTATAAGATTTTATGTAATAGGGGTATGGTTTGGGGTAGTTGTATAAAATGTCGTCACAAAACAACAATATCTTATCTTTTTTTTGCATTTTGTGTCATGGAATTTGACCAATATGTCAACATTAAACTGAATAGATGAAAAAACTTGTTTTTCTTTCTATACTGTTGTACAGTATGCTTTTATCCACTTTTGCATTACAGCAGCGTGGACCATCTATCAGTTCCATTGACAGTCTACGGAATGTATTCAATACGGTTAAGAACGATAGTGTGCGAGCCAGAGCAGCGTTATTACTGACGAATAAATTCATGTTTGAGCTGAAGGATACAGCCGCTGCGACGGGTTATTTGGGTGCAGCACAGAAATTGTGTACAACGAAGCCTTACCTGAAAGCACTATACACCTATTATAGCGCCTCCCATATCTTTATGACAGCGGGTGAAACTGATGAATGCCTACAGCTGTATAGACAGGCTGCGGAAATGCTTGAAAAATTTAAGACTAAGGAAGCTTATGAATTTTGGGTGAAGGCCTGGTGGAATTACGCGATGATCATCGATCATAAAGATGATCGAAAAGGAATGGTACGGATCCAGATTGATAAAATAATTCCCGCAGCAATCAAACAGAGAGATTATAATCAAGCTGCAAAATCCTACCAATCGATTGGCTTTGCTTTTAAGGAAATCGGCGATCAGGAAAAGGGAATCTATTATTTTAAAAAAGGGCTTGAACTCTATGAGAAATATCCCCTGTCAAAAGAGAGACATGCAATATCACTATTAAATCTGGCCCGGGAATATGTTGAATCTCGCGAACTAAACTTAGCAAAATCCTATCTGTTAAAATCGGAGCAAATTTTAGATACGCTAAAGGAGTCTGTAGCTCACCTAAACTATGGCGAGACAGCCAGTATGTATTATTGTACGAAAAATGATTTTACGAAAGCCCTTGAGGTTGTCGAAAAAGCGCTGAAAATTGCGGAACGGCTAAATATGCCTTATGAGATTGGCATGATGCATTATCAGAAGTTTAATATCTATTATAGCTTGGAAAAATATGAATTGGCATTGAGGGAGCTTAAGATTGTCATGCGGGATATGCCTTATGATATGAAAAGTAACATGCAGCAATTTGCCAAGGACTTGTCTGACACCTATGCCAAATTAAAGGATTACCCCAATGCCTATAAATGGCTGGGAAAACATGTTGCCATTAAAGACAGCTTGGCCCAAGCGGCCTATAAAAGTGAAATAGCCTGCCTAGAGACCAAATTTAGAACAGCTGAGAAGAACGAGAAGATCATGAGACTGGAGTTTGAACAGAAACAGACAGTACTTCAACAGAAAAACCAGCGTTTATATAATTATATATTGGGTATATTTTCTTTGGTATTGCTGTTGTTGCTCGGTTTGTCTGTCTATTTATATCGTCAGCATAGAAAGAGGTCGCAGCGCGACTTGGAACTGTTGGCGCAGCAGCAAGAACTTCGGGTGACCAAAGCACTATTGGAGGGGGAGGAACTGGAACGTCATCGGGTTGCCCGTGATTTGCATGATGGCCTTGGGGGGCATTTGACTGCGATGAGACTTCGGATCTCTTCCGAAGGGAGTCTGTCTGTATTGGATGGGATAAAATCTCAGCTGGATCAGATGATCTCGGATGTCAGACTGATCGCACATAATATGATGCCTGAAAACCTATCACGCTCAGGGTTATTGGTTGCCCTAGAAGATCTCTGTACTTTGATGCAGCATGGCGCTGCTGTAATTGAGCTGCAGTGCAACGGTCTCTCCAGCAATATTGCAGAGAATATGCAGTTGAATATTTATCGTATTATTCAGGAGCTGATCAACAATGCCATTCGACATGGCAACGCAAATCAAATTATCGTGCAATGCCTGCAAAATGAGCAAGGCTTTTTGATCGGTGTAGATGACAATGGCAAAGGATTTGATGTGGAGGAGGTTGCGGTAGGTAAACGGGGAATGGGACTTAAAAACGTCCAAATGAGAGTTGAATATTTAAACGGAAAAATGAATATCTTGTCACAGCCAGGGGCGGGAACAAGTGTCAATATCGAAATACATGTCTGAGCAACAAAAAACATTGGCTATCTTGGACGATCATCCAATTGCCATCGAAGGGATCAAATCATTTTTAAAAGAAAATCTTTCTTATGACCGGGTACTGGGATTTTCACTGTGCCAGGCGCTGACTGATTTTTTGAAACAAGGTAAGATAGATCTGCTCTTATTGGATATCGCTTTGCCTGATGCAAATGGTATTGACCTGTGCGGTGAACTCAAGAAGGACTATCCTGAGCTTATCATCGTTGGGTTTAGTAATCATATGGCGCGCAATAGCATACTACAGATGCTTGCCAATGGTGCTGCTGGATATATCTTGAAAAGTGCCGATGCGGACGAAATTATTACATGTATTCAGAAAGTTTCTCAAGGTAGCATGGCTTTATGTGGAGCAACACAACGGATCATAGCGACCTCCCCATCCCGACAGCTACCTTCACTAACAATGCGCGAGAAGCAGGTATTACAATTGTTGGCAGAGGGAAAGACAAGTGCACAAATTGCCAGCAAACTATTCTTAAGCCCATTGACAGTGGATACTTATCGGAAAAATCTGATTCAGAAATTTTCCGTAAAAAACACCGCAGAACTGTTGACAATACTATTTAAGGAAAAATTGCTCTAATTCATTACAAGTAACTACCCTAAAATTAGGAGGGTAAATTACCCTATTTCGTGGTATTGTCCCGCATATGGTGTATTTTTACTTTTGCTTATATAGATATGCAAAAGATGAAAACAATAAACAAAAACCTAATGATCCTTTGCCTAGTGGCAATGGTTGCAATGATCTTTGTCGGATGTAGCAAAGATAAGGATGAGCCAACAGTGTCAGGAAAAATAGATGCCATTGTAGGCACGTTTAAAGGGAAGATGGTCATCGGCGGTGATGCTGAATATTTTAACGCGATTGTCATTGTTTCTAAAGTCGATGATGGTAAGGTGAAAGCTACGGTGAAAACAGGAGAGGCTTACAGTAGAGCTACAGCAAAAACATTCCCCGTTCAAAACATTTCCAATATCCATATTTCCGGTCAGGGGCCTATGGGCTCAATTACCTATAAACTTGATGATAAGAATATCCAGATCTCTACGGAGGCTGAAGCCAGTGGCGATGTAGAATACTTCTTCCAAGGGACAAAACAATAAGCGACGTATCCCTAAGGACTTTTGGTAATAAAAAATCACGATTCAAACATATGCATCGTGATTTTTTGTTTGGTATACTGTTTTTAATCAATATCATTTAGTTCAAAAATATGGAATAACTCGTACCTTTATCCTTATGACCGATATTCAGAAAAGATTCGACCGTATCCTTGCTATTTATATGCACCTGCAAGCAAAACCTGTGGTGACAGCCGCTGCGCTGGCAGAAAAATATGAAGTAAGTCTGCGGACAATCTATCGGGATATCCGCTCCCTGATGCAAGCTGGAGTACCTATTTATGGCGAAGCCGGAAATGGCTACTCGTTAGTTGAGGGGTATAAGATGCCACCATTGCAATTTAGCCGAGAGGAGGCTTTGAGTTTTGTCGCTGCTGAGAAATTGGTTGAAAAGTATACGGACAAAAATCTCGCCCACCATTTTACGACAGCCATGCTCAAAATGAAGGCTATTTTAAGAGGGAATGAAAAGGAACATGTTGCTCTGGTCGGGGATAATTTTTTGGTACGAGGAGAACGTCATCAATTCAATGAGAAATTAACACATGGAACCAATACGCTTATAGAAAGTATAGCTGCAAAAAAATGCGTAGAAATCTATTATTCCAAGCCGTCTGACAAAACTCCAGAAAAACGTGAAATCGAAGCAGTCGGTATTTTTGTGGAAAGTAAATTTTGGTATATACTTGCTTTTTGTAAACTCCGAAAGGATTATAGGCAATTTCGTCTGGATCGGATCAGCAATGTCCGGATACTCGCCGACGATTTTGGAAAAGACCATCCTGAACTTTCATTTTTTCTGAATAAGAAACACGAAATGCCGACAACCAAAGTGGTGGTTCAGGTGGATAAGGAAATGGCGAGGTATATGGAATGGGATCGCCATTACTTTGGATTTCAAAAAGAAGTGGTTACCGATAATTACGTTGAAATGCAATTTGAAACCATTCATGTTGAGGGTGGCTTTGCGCGCTGGTACCTGATGTTTGCTGATAAAGGAAAGATTATCGAGCCGGAATCGCTAAAAGGCACCGTAAAACGATTGCTAGCTGCAGCAATCGAACAGGTTTAATCTGAGGTTAGGGGGCTTGGGGTTTCCCGTCGAGATATTACTAAAAAGAATACTTGTCCGGTATCTGAATTGAACCCGAACAAGTATCTTTATATGATATAGATTTTAAGATGTCAGTGATAATAATGTGGCAAGTCTCCAATATTATATAGAGCGTATTCGACTAGTAATACTAGAATCTCCCATCTCAAATCTAATATCTCTCATCTAACAAGCTAATCCCGTTCCCAGAAAAATGGAGGTTGGATACCCAACAAGCGTAAATAGACAAATCCTTGACCACGGTGGTGGATCTCATTATCGATGAAATAGAATATACTGTGGATGATCGGCGAATTGTATTGTCCGAACAGGTTAAATTCTTCGGAGAAACGTTCTGTTGGAATCTCGTCGAATAATGCACTGATCTGTGGAGTAGCCTCATCCCAGGCCTGTAAGAGTTGAGCTTTGGTCGTATAGTTAAACTTCTCATTAAGTTCGCCGCTTTTTTTATTGACAATTTCCTGTAACCCTGGGACAGCAATACCCAAAAGCTCTTGGATCATTTCAGCAAATGTCCGCATGCCTTCTACTTTATAATTGAAAAGTGCTTCTTCTGGAAATTTTTCGATCGCTTGTCTTGTTAAGTTTCTGTGGCCTAACCAATGTGCAAGTAGTTCGTTCTTGGAAATGATTTCTGTTTTCATGATTATCGTATTTAAAGGATTTAAATTTTAGTCTATACTAAGCGTTTTATCTTGTTAAGACAGTTCAAAATTAGCTGAATCAATGACAACTGTATGGCAGCAGGAAAATAGAAATATCGTTTTTTTATTTTTTTTATGCGGGTCGTTATGATCGGGAATAAGAGTTGTGTAATTGGACGAATAAAAACTGATAACGGAATAAAGTAGAAAATAAAAAAAATAATTCACTAATTATTTGACAGTTATAAAAATGTTTGTAACTTTGCAGTCCCTTAATGGGAATAGTGTGTCTTGAGCGAAGCCCTACTGCTTCGAAGGACTTTTAATTAATTAATTTACAACATGTCAGGTATTATTGGAAAAAAAGTAGGAATGACGAGCCTGTTTAACGCTGATGGGAAAAATATTCCTTGTACAGTGATTCAGGCCGGGCCGTGCGTGGTTACGCAGATACGTACGGAAGAAAAGGATGGCTACTCGGCAATTCAACTTGGTTTCGACGAAGCTAAGGAGAAAAACACGACAGCTCCTTTGAAAGGGCACTTTGCGAAAGCAAACACAACGCCTAAGCGTAAGTTGGTAGAGTTTAAAACTTTCCCAGATGCAAAACAACTTGGTGACGTAGTTGACGTTACACTTTTCGAGGAAGGCGAATTCGTAGATGTAGTCGGTACTTCAAAAGGTAAAGGTTTCCAAGGTGTAATGAAACGTCATGGATTTGGTGGTGTAGGTGGTGCGACTCACGGTCAGCACAACAGATTACGTGCTCCAGGTTCATTAGGTGCTTCATCATGGCCTTCACGCGTATTTAAAGGTATGCGCATGGCTGGTCGTACAGGTGGTGACAGAGTTAAAGTTCAAAACTTACAGGTGTTGAAAGTTTACGCTGAGCAAAACCTTATCGTTGTTAGTGGTTCCATTCCAGGAGCTAAAGGTTCTTATGTAATCGTAGACAAATAGTAGAGATGGAAGTTAAAGTTTTAAATTTATCAGGTAAAGAAACAGGTGCCAAGGTGCAACTTCCTGAGTCGGTATTTGGGTTAGAGCCTAACGATCATGCGATCTATTTGGACGTGAAACAATACTTAGCGAACCAACGCCAAGGAACTCACAAATCTAAACAACGTAATGAAATCGCGGGTTCAACTCGTAAATTACACAAACAAAAAGGTACTGGTGGTGCTCGTGCGGGTTCTATCAAATCTCCATTGTTTAATGGTGGTGGTCGTGTATTCGGTCCTCAACCTCGTGATTACTCGTTCAAATTGAACAAAAAATTGAAACAAGTAGCACGTAAATCAGCGTTGTCTTACAAAGCTCAAGATAACAATGTAGTTATTTTGGATGCAGTTCAATTTGATTCTTGCAAAACAAAAAACTATGTAGCTTTAGTAAACGCGTTGAACATTGCTGACGAAAAAACTTTATTGGTTTTGCCAGCATATGATAAAAATGTTTATTTATCAAGCAGAAACTTGAAAAAAGCAAAAGTTATTGTTGCTTCTGATTTAAATACATATGATGTATTAAATGCAACAAAACTATTGTTAACTACGGATTCTGTTAAAACTTTGGAGGAAGCATTAGCTAAGTAATATGGAAATTATCAAAAAACCTATCTTGACTGAGAAAGCTTCTATGTTAACGGAAAAATTAAACCGTTACGCTTTCAAAGTAGATCACAGAGCAAACAAGATCCAGATTAAATCAGCTGTTGAAGCTATGTTCGGTGTTACAGTTCTTGCTGTAAACACTGCAGTTGTAGCAGGTAAAGCAAAAAGCCGTTACACAAAAGCAGGTTTCGTATCTGGTAGAGCTCCTAAGTATAAAAAAGCTATCATTACTATTAAAGATGGCGAAACTATTGACTTTTACAGTACTATATAATTTAAGATGGCAGTTAAAAGATTCAAACCGGTAACCCCTGGTACTCGTTTCAGAATAGGCGCAGATTATTCTGATGTTACTACAAACGTTCCTGAAAAATCGTTAGTAGTAAAAATCAACAAGAAATCAGGTGGTCGTAATAACTCCGGTAAAATGACTATGCGTTATCTCGGTGGGGGACATAAAAAAGTATACCGATTAATTGATTTCAAACGCGATAAAAAAGATATCCCTGCAAAAGTAGCTACTATTGAGTACGATCCAAACCGTACTGCTCGTATTGCATTGTTGCACTACGTAGATGGTGAAAAACGCTACATCATTGCTCCAGCTGGTTTAAAAGTTGGTCAAACTGTAGTAGCAGGTGATAAAGTTGCCCCAGAAGTTGGTAATACATTACCATTAGCAAACATTCCATTGGGTTCTATCATCCACAACATTGAATTAAATCCTGGTCAAGGTGGTTCAATTGCTCGTTCGGCTGGTACTTATGCTCAATTGTCTGCTCGTGATGGTAAATATGCCATCATCAAATTGCCTTCAGGCGAAACACGTATGATCTTATTGACTTGTGTTGCTACAATTGGTTCAGTATCGAACCATGAAAGATCTAACCAAGTGTTAGGTAAAGCAGGTCGCAAACGTTGGTTAGGTCGTCGTCCAAGAGTTCGTGGTGTTGCAATGAACCCAGTAGATCACCCAATGGGTGGTGGTGAAGGCCGTACTTCAGGAGGTCACCCACGCTCACGTACAGGTGTATTAGCTAAAGGCTTCAAAACACGTTACAAGAAGAAAACATCGAATCGTTACATCATTGAGAGAAGGAAAAAATAATGGCTCGTTCAATTAAAAAAGGTCCTTATATCGATCACAACTTAGAGAGAAAAGTTCTTTCTATGAATGAAACTAACAAAAAGTCAGTTATCAAAACATGGTCTCGTAGATCAATGATTTCACCTGATTTTGTTGGCCATACCTTCGCAGTGCACAACGGGAATAAATTTATCCCTGTTTATGTAACAGAAAATATGGTAGGTCACAAGCTTGGTGAATTCGCGCCTACGCGTACATTCAGAGGCCACGCAGAAAAGAAAAAATAATAGGTAATGGAAGCAACAAAAAAACTTAAAAAGTCTGTCTTAATTAGACAGCGCAAAGAGCAAGAGAAAGCTCAACAAGGTGGAGCTTCGGATGCCAAATTATTGAACTGCCCTACTTCGCCTCGTAAGATGCGTTTAGTGGTAGATTTAATTCGTGGTCAGCGTGTTGAAAATGCATTATACATTTTGAAACACTCTAGTAAAGAAGCTGCTGCTCGTGTAGAAAAATTATTATTATCTGCAATCAAAAACTGGGAAGCCAAAAACGAAGGTAAATCAGTGGAAGAAAGCGAACTTATTGTAAAAGAAGTATCAGTAGGTGGAGGTCGTCAATTGAAAAGATTGCGTCCAGCTCCTCAAGGTCGCGGATACAGAGTTCGTAAACGTTCAAATCACGTTACGTTGGTAGTTGATAGCAAATTAAACGTTGAACAAAACTAATTTATTGAGAAATGGGACAAAAAGCAAATCCAATAGGTAGCAGATTAGGAATCATCAAAGGTTGGGATTCTAACTGGTTCGGAGGTAAAAACTATTCCGATAAATTAGTTGAAGACGAAAAAATCAGAAAATATCTTTCTGTTCGTATTGCAAAAGGTGGTGTAGCTAAAGTTGTTATCGAAAGAACTTTAAAACGTATCACTGTTACAATTCACACTGCTCGTCCAGGTATCGTTATCGGAAAAGGTGGTCAAGAAGTTGACAAGATCAAAGAAGAGTTGAAAAAGCTGACTAAAAAGGATGTTCAAATCAACATTTTCGAGATCAAACGCCCTGAGTTAGATGCTAAGTTAGTAGCTGAAGGTGTCGCTAAGCAATTAGAGGCGCGTATTTCATTCCGTCGTGCAATGAAAACTTCAATCGCTTCTACCATGCGTATGGGTGCAGAAGGTATCAAAATCATGTGTTCTGGTCGTTTAGGTGGTGCTGAGATGGCACGTACTGAACAATACAAAGAAGGAAGAACTCCTTTACACACATTGCGTGCTGATATCGACTACGCTTTAGCTGAAGCATTGACTACATACGGTAAAATCGGTATCAAAGTTTGGATCTGTAAAGGTGAGGTTTACGGTAAACGTGACTTATCTCCAAACATTGGTCAAGCATCTGGTGTAAAATCACGTGGTAACCACGAAGGTGGTGGCGAACGTCGTGACAACCGTAACAACAAAGGTGGTCGCGGTGGAAACAACCGTGGTGGAAACAACCGTGGTGGAAATAACCGTGGTCCGAAAAAAGATTAATAGAGTTTATTTAGATTACAACAAAAACCTGCTGAAGAAGCAGATTTAAAAAGTATACGAACATGTTACAGCCAAAAAGAACGAAGTTCAGAAAGATGCAGAAAGGCCGCATGAAAGGTAACGCTTCTCGTGGAGCGGAGTTAGCTTTCGGTTCTTTCGGTATCAAAACAATGGAGCAAGCATGGATCACTAGTCGTCAAATCGAGGCAGCTCGTATTGCGGTTACACGTTATATGAAACGTGAAGGTCAAGTTTGGATTCGTATTTTCCCTGACAAACCTGTTACGAAAAAACCTGCAGAGGTACGTATGGGTAAAGGTAAGGGTGCTCCAGAATACTGGGTAGCAGTAGTACGCCCAGGCCGTATGTTATTTGAAGCAGAAGGTGTCCCTTTGGAAATTGCCAAAGAAGCTTTACGCCTTGCAGCTCAAAAACTTCCGGTTCAAACTAAGTTTGTGATTCGTAGAGACTACGTTGAAGCATAAAAATCTTGGTAATGTCATCATTTAAGCGTTAGGGCCGTTACCCCTAACGCTATATATAAACGGATGATAACCCAAATAACAACTGAAAAAACATGAAAAATTCAGAAATTTTAGAATTATCTAATGAGGACCTAGCAGCTCGTCTAGTCGAGGAGAAAACGGCCCTTACAAAATTGAAATTTGCACATGCTGTTTCAGCTATTGAGAACCCTAACGTGATCAAAGCAGCACGCAGAGCTATCGCTCGTATTAGTACAGAGATCAGTGCACGCAAAGCTGCAGCTAAAAACGAAACAGCCTCTGAGGCGTAAAAATTAAGTCGAAATGGAAAGAAATTTAAGAAAAACAAGAATCGGCTTAGTAGTTAGCAACAAAATGGACAAATCTATTGTAGTAAGTGTTGAGCGTAAAGTAAAACACCCTATCTATGGTAAGTTCGTTAAAAAAACTACTAAATTTAAAGCTCATGACGAAACTAATACCTGCGGTATCGGCGATACGGTATTAATCATGGAAACTCGTCCGCTGAGTAAAACAAAAAACTGGAGATTAGTTGAAATTATAGAAAGAGCTAAATAACATGGTACAACAAGAATCAAGACTTAATGTAGCTGACAATAGCGGTGCTAAAGAAGTTTTAGTAATCCGTGTATTGGGCGGTACGCGTAAGCGTTATGCATCAATCGGAGATAAGATTGTTGTATCGGTGAAAAGCGCTATGCCTTCAGGAAACGTGAAAAAAGGTTCCGTTTCTAAAGCAGTAGTAGTTAGAACGAAAAAAGAAATCCGTCGTAAAGATGGTTCTTATATCCGTTTTGATGACAACGCCGCTGTATTATTAAATAATAATGATGAGCCACGTGGCTCACGTATCTTTGGCCCTGTTGCCAGAGAGTTGCGTGAGAAACAGTTCATGAAAATTGTATCACTAGCACCGGAGGTTTTATAATTATGGCAATCAAGAAAACAAAAACGACTACGCACAAAATCAAAATTAAAAAAGGTGATTTAGTGAAAGTTATCGCTGGTAACTCTAAAGGTGTTCAAGGAAAAGTATTAACTGTTTTAGTGGATAAAAATAGAGCTATCGTTGAAGGCGCTAACATCGTAAAAAAACACACTAAACCAAGTGCAGCTAATCCTAATGGTGGTATCATTGAGAAAGAAGCTGGTATTCACATCTCTAATTTAGCTGTTATCGATCCTAAAACGGGTGAAACTACTCGTGTAGGTCGTAAGTTAAATGCAGATGGTAAATTAGTTCGTTACGCTAAAAAATCAGGGGAGGAAATTAAATAATGACTTACGTACCAAGATTAAAAGTGAAATATGCGGAGGAAATCC
The DNA here is from genome assembly GCF_059420745.1 of Sphingobacterium sp. GW821-FHT03E03. Lineage (NCBI taxonomy): Bacteria > Pseudomonadati > Bacteroidota > Sphingobacteriia > Sphingobacteriales > Sphingobacteriaceae > Sphingobacterium > Sphingobacterium sp. GW821-FHT03E03. The sequence goes on along the minus strand of NZ_JBWKUH010000003.1, from coordinate 87,335 downwards.
GTAAAGCACTTCAAGAAAAATTTCAGTATAAAAGTATTATGCAGGTTCCTAAACTTGAGAAAATCGTTGTTTCACAAGGCGTAGGAGCTGCAACAGCTGACAAGAAATTAATCGATAACGCTATCGCAGAATTGACTTTGATTACAGGTCAACAAGCTGTTGCTACAAAATCGAAAAAAGATATTTCAAACTTTAAATTGCGTAAAGGCATGCCTGTAGGGGCACGCGTTACCTTACGTGATAATAATATGTTTGAATTCTTGGATCGTTTGGTAGCAGTATCGCTTCCACGTATTCGTGACTTCCGCGGTATCAACGATAAAGGTTTTGACGGACGTGGTAACTATAACTTAGGTATCACTGAACAAATCATTTTCCCTGAGATCAACATTGATAAAATCAACAAGATCCAAGGTATGGATATCACTTTCGTGACTTCTGCTCAAAATGATGTTGAGGCTTTAGAATTGTTGAAGCAGTTCGGTTTACCATTTAAAAATCAAAATACTAATAACAATGGCTAAGGAAGGATTAAAAGCACGCGAAGTAAAACGCGCTAAATTGGTAGCTAAATATGCGGCAAAACGTGCAGAATTAAAAGCTGCTGGCGATTACGTTGCATTAGATAAATTACCTAAAAATGCTTCTCCGGTACGTTTACACAACCGTTGTAAATTGACTGGCCGTCCTAAAGGATATATGCGTCAATTCGGTATCTCTCGTGTAACTTTCCGTGAGATGGCTTTAGATGGCAAGATCCCAGGGGTGAAAAAAGCTTCTTGGTAATTAAAAAAAAATACTTAATTTTGCCCGGGCAATTCTACTAGGGATTGCCGGGGTTTTTGCATTTTAAAATTGTTTAACAGATAGAAGGTCCCATACCAATGGTTGGGAGGGAAACCGCTGTCACAAATTTTCATATATAATGACTACAGATCCAATTGCGGATTACCTTACACGAGTAAGGAATGCCATCAAGGCCAACCACAGGGTTGTTGAAATTCCTGCATCGAACCTTAAAAAAGAAATCACTAAAGTTCTTTTTGACAAAGGTTACATTGCTAATTACAAATTCGATGAGAATGGCGTACAGGGTACGATCAAAATCGCATTGAAATATAACCCAATTAGCAAAATTCCGGCTATTCGTACGTTGACACGTGTGAGTAAACCTGGTTTAAGAAAGTATGCAAGCGTTGATACTATGCCTCGTGTTTTGAATGGTTTAGGTATTGCTATCTTGTCAACATCTAAAGGTGTAATGACAGATAAAGAAGCTAGACTTCAAAATGTTGGTGGTGAAGTTTTATGTTACGTTTATTAATCTAGGTAAAAACACAAAGAAATGTCAAGAATTGGAAAAGCGCCTATCGCTATCCCTGCTGGGGTAACTGTTACTATTTCGGACAAAAACTTAGTTTCAGTAAAAGGTCCTAAAGGCGAATTAACACAACAAGTTGACCGTGACATCAATATTGCTCAAGAAGAAGGCAATATCGTCGTGACACGTCCAACTGATCAAAAGAAACACAAAGCATTACACGGTCTATACCGTTCCCTGTTGAACAACATGGTTCAAGGTGTGACTGAAGGTTACAAAACTACTCAAGAGTTAGTCGGTGTAGGTTACCGTGCTACAAGTACTGGTAATGTATTAGAGTTAACTTTAGGTTTCTCTCACCAGATTGTTTTTGTATTGCCAAATGAAGTTAAAGTATCAACTACTGCTGAAAAAGGTAAAAACCCTACAATCACTTTAGAATGTGCTGACAAACAATTGATCGGTCAGATCGCGGCTAAAATCCGTGGCTTCCGTAAACCAGAACCTTACAAAGGAAAAGGTATCAAGTTTGAAGGCGAAGTGTTGAGAAGAAAAGCAGGTAAATCAGCTAAAAAATAATAATCATGGCAGGACAAAAAGCATCTCGTAGAGAGAGAATCAAAAAAGGAATCAGAAAAAACCTTGCTGGAACGTCTGAACGTCCACGTTTATCGGTTTTTAGAAGTAACAAAGGTATCTATGCGCAAATCATTGATGACAATGCAGGTAAAACATTAGTTGCTGCATCTAGCTTGTCAAAAGATTTTGTTGCATCTGGTAACAAAGTTGATCAATCTAAAGCTGTAGGTAAATTGGTTGCTGAAAAAGCAGTAGCAGCAGGTATTAATAAAGTAGTTTTTGACCGTAATGGGTACTTATACCATGGCCGTATCAAATCTTTGGCTGAAGGTGCTCGCGAAGGCGGTTTAGACTTTTAATCTTAGAAAGAAATGGCATTAAGCAATATAAAAAGAGTAAAATCAAGCGAAATTGAATTGAAAGATCGCTTAGTAAGTATCCAACGTGTAGCTAAAGTTACTAAAGGTGGTCGTACTTTCAGCTTCTCTGCAATTGTTGTAGTAGGTGATGAAAACGGTATCGTTGGTTACGGTTTAGGTAAAGCGAAAGAGGTAACTGAAGCTATCACTAAAGGTATCGACGACGCAAAGAAAAATTTAGTGAAAGTTCCTGTAATCAAAGGTACTGTTCCTCATGCACAATATGGTAAATATTCTGGTGGTTCAGTTTTGATTAAACCAGCTGTAGGTGGTACAGGAGTTTTGGCAGGTGGTGCAATGCGTGCAGTATTGGAGTCTGCTGGTATCAAAGACGTATTGGCTAAATCATTAGGTTCTTCTAACCCACACAACGTGGTAAAAGCAACTGTAACTGCTTTAGCAAACATGCGTGATGCATATACAGTGGCACAACACCGCGGTGTCGATTTGAATAAAGTATTTAACGGTTAATTATCATGGCAAAAATCAAAATCACCCAGATAAAGAGCGTTATCGACAGAAGCGAGCGCCAAAAGAAAACTATTGAGGCATTAGGTTTGAAAAGAATCAACCACTCAGTAGAAGTTGAAGCTACTCCATCAATCATTGGAATGGTACGTAAAGTAAACCATTTAGTAGCTATCGAAACTATTTAATATTAGCATATGGAAAGAGTCTTTGGGCTCTTTCCATTACTTGTTATTAATAATCATTATTTTTTAATCGCTAGTACCTGTTTAGTGAGAGCGAAGGGCTAGCACAATTTAGTTTAAAAATGAACTTAAGTAATTTAAAACCTGCAAAAGGTGCAGTAAAAGGTAGCAAACGTATCGGTCGTGGTACTGGTTCTGGTCGTGGTGGTACTTCTACACGTGGTCACAAAGGTGCTGGTTCTCGTTCAGGTCACTCTACGAAAATCGGTTTCGAAGGTGGTCAGATGCCTTTGCAACGTCGTGTACCTAAATTTGGTTTCAAAAACATCAACCGTGTTGAGTACAATGGTGTCAACCTAGATACTTTGCAAGCGTTGATCGAGAAATTCAATTTGACAGCTGTAGATTTCGATGCATTGAAAGCTCATGGATTAGTGTCTAAAAATGACAAAGTAAAAATCTTGGGTCGCGGTGAATTGAAAGCTAAAGTTGAAGTAACAGCGCACGCGTTTACTGCTTCTGCTCAAAAAGCTATCGAAGCTGCAGGCGGTTCTATCGTTAAAATTTAATAAATGAAGAAACTAATCACAACCTTAACCAATATTTGGAAAATCGATGATTTACGTACGCGTATTCTAAATACCTTACTTTTTCTTTTGATTTACCGTATTGGATGTCACGTGGTATTACCAGGTGTAAATCCTCAGGCTTTGGCTTCCGGTCAAAAAGAGGGTTTATTGGGCCTATTGGATATGTTTGCGGGGGGCTCGTTCTCTCGTTCAGCTATCTTTGCGTTAGGGGTAATGCCATATATCTCGGCATCCATTGTTGTTCAATTGTTGGGCATCGCGGTTCCTTACTTCCAAAAGATGCAGAAAGAAGGGGAAAGTGGTCGTCAAAAAATGAATCAAATTACTCGCTATTTAACATTAGGGATTACTTTGCTTCAGGCTTTTGCTTATGTACGTACTCAGATCGAGCCAAGTGCTAAGACAATTGCTGACCCATTGTTCACGATTCTGACTGCCATAGTTTTGACAGGCGGTACTTTATTTGTGATGTGGTTAGGGGAAAAAATTACTGATAAAGGTATCGGTAATGGTATTTCTTTGATCATCATGACTGGTATTATCGCTCAATTGCCAAGTGGTATCACTGCGGAATGGGTTTCTAGAATGGCGAAAGGTGGTGGTGGTCCAATTCCATTGTTGCTTGAATTTGTGGCTTTATTTTTCGTTGTGATCTTTACGATCTTGATCGTACAAGGGGTTCGTAAGATCCCTGTACAATACGCGAAGAAAATTGTCGGAAACAAGCAAGTCGGTGGAGTACGTCAGTATATACCTTTAAAGGTAAATGCTGCAGGTGTAATGCCGATCATTTTTGCACAGGCAATTATGTTTGTGCCGATGAGTTTAGGACAGTTCTTCCCAAATCTTCAGTCGGAATTTTTGACCTCGTTGAGTAACTATACTTCTGTAGCATACAACGTGACTTTTGCGGTGTTAATTATCGCATTTACGTTCTTCTATACAGCGATCATGGTTAATCCGCAACAGATGTCAGATGACATGAAGAAAAACGGAGGTTTTGTTCCGGGTATTAAACCGGGATTGGAAACTAGTAATTTTATAGACCGCGTAATATCAAATATTACATTCCCAGGTGCAATTTTCCTAGCGATTATTGCTATTCTACCTGCTATTGCAAGTTTGTTTGGTATTAATAATCAATTTGCGCACTTCTACGGAGGTACGTCATTATTGATTTTAGTAGGTGTGGTGTTGGATACTTTGCAACAGATCGAATCTCATTTATTGATGCGTCATTACGATGGATTGATGAAAACAGGTCGTATTAAAGGTCGTTCGGCCGCGTCTGTTGAGGGAATGGATCATTCGGCAATTTAATTTCTTTAGATGTCTAAAGTATTTTATAAGTCAGCAGATGATATAGAGCAATTGCGGAAGTCAGCAGATGTGCTTTCGCAATTGCTTGGTGAAATCGCAAAAGTGATTAAACCTGGGGTAAAAACTATATCTCTTGATAAATTAGCTTATGAGTATATTCATGATAACGGTGGAACGCCGGCGTTCTTAAATTATCACGGATTTCCATACTCTTTGTGTATCTCTGTCAACGATCAGATTGTACATGGTTTTCCTAGCGATTATGAAATTAAAGATGGTGATCTTGTTTCAGTCGATGGGGGTGTCAATTTGAACGGTTTTATCAGTGATTCAGCCTATACTTTTGGTGTTGGTGAGATTTCTGAGGAAGCGCAGTTGTTGTTGGATGTCACAAAGGAATCATTGTACAAAGGTGTTGAACAGGCTGTGGCCGGTAAACGTGTTGGGGATATTTCCTCTGCAGTTCAAGAGTACGTGAGCAAGTTCGGTTTCGGGATTGTGCGTGAGCTGGTCGGACACGGAGTTGGGTATCATTTACATGAGAAGCCTGAGGTTCCGAATTACGGAAAACGTGGCGCAGGTCCAAAATTGGAAGAAGGTTTGGTTATTTGTATCGAGCCGATGATCAATGCGGGACGCGCGGGTGTTCGTTTTTGGGATGATGGTTGGACTGTAAGTACAGTAGATGGGAAGTTATCGGCGCACTTCGAACAGATGGTTGCAATCCGAAAAGGTGAACCAGATGTGTTGCTGACATTCGAACATGTAGAGAAAGTTTTGAACAAAAAGTAGTTGGTTTTCAATTATTTTTATTTATCTTTGCACTCCTGTTCGCAGGCTTTTAAATTAAATTTAATCGAGAATATATGGCTAAACAAGCCTCAATAGAACAAGACGGTATAATTAGAGAGGCACTTTCTAATGCTATGTTTAGGGTAGAATTGGAAAATGGACATGAAATCATTGCCCATATTTCTGGTAAAATGCGTATGCACTATATCAAAATTTTACCTGGGGATAAAGTTAAATTGGAAATGTCTCCGTATGATTTGACTAAGGGAAGGATCACTTACCGCTATAAATAGTCGTAAGCCTTTTAATTAGCGCAAGCTTTTGAAAAAATAAATATCATGAAAGTAAGAGCATCAATAAAAAAACGTAGCGCGGACTGTAAGATCATCCGTCGTAAAGGTAAAGTTTTTGTAATCAACAAAAAGAACCCAAAGTTTAAACAACGTCAGGGTTAATTCATTAAAAAAATAATAGCTTAATATTATATGGCAAGGATAGCAGGTATTGATTTACCTAAAAACAAAAGAGGTGTGATCGGCCTTACCTATATTTTTGGTATCGGTCGTACAAGAGCTGAATATATCTTGGAAAAAGCTGGTATCAGCGAAGATGTGAAGGTACAAGAGTGGAATGATGATCAATTGGCAGCAATTCGTAGCATCATCAACGATGAATTGAAAGTAGAAGGTGCATTGCGTTCAGAAGTTCAATTAAACATCAAACGTTTAATGGATATCGGTTGTTACCGTGGATTGCGTCACCGTAAACACTTACCAGTTCGTGGTCAACGTACTAAAAACAACTCACGTACTCGTAAAGGTAAACGTAAGACAGTTGCAAACAAGAAAAAAGCTACTAAATAATAAATAAGAAATGGCTAAAACTAAAAAAGCTGCAAAAAAGCGTATCGTTGTTATTGAACCTGTAGGTCAGGCTCACATTAACGCAACGTTTAACAATATCATTGTAACTTTGACTAACAATCAAGGACAAACTATTTCTTGGTCTAGTGCTGGTAAAATGGGTTTCCGTGGTTCTAAAAAGAACACTCCATATGCTGCTGGTCAGGCTGCACAAGATTGTGGAAAAGTTGCTCATGATTTGGGTTTACGCAAAGTTGAAGTGTTTGTTAAAGGACCTGGTGCAGGTCGTGAATCTGCAATCAGAACATTACAAACTGTAGGAATCGATGTGACTACTATCAAGGATATCACTCCACTTCCTCACAACGGTTGTCGTCCTCCAAAACGCAGAAGAGTTTAATTAATTTAAAGATAAGATTCATCGGCTATAGGCTGATAGATACTTTAATTGTAAAAGAAAATGGCTAGATATACAGGACCTAAGTCCAAAATTGCCCGTAAATTTAGAGAGCCGATCTTCGGCCCAGATAAAGCGTTAGAAAAGAAAAATTACCCTCCTGGACAACATGGAGCTTCTAAACGCAGAGGTAAACAATCTGAATATGCTATTCAGTTGTTGGAAAAACAAAAAGCAAAATACACTTACGGTGTATTGGAGCGTCAGTTCGCAAACTTATTTGTTAAAGCTGCCTCTAAACAAGGTATTACAGGTGAGATCTTCTTGAAATTATTGGAAGCTCGCTTGGACAACGTAGTTTACCGTTTAGGTATTGCTACTTCTCGTGCCGCTGCTCGTCAGTTGGTATCTCACAAACACATTACTGTTAACGGAAGTGTTGTTAACATTCCATCATATAGCTTGCGTCCAGGTGACGTTATAGCAGTTCGTGAACGTTCTCAAACGCTTGAAGCCATCTCAAATTCAGTTGCAGGTCGTACTGTAAATAAATTTTCTTGGTTAGAGTGGAATGCGAAAGAATTGACAGGTACTTTCTTAAGCTATCCAGAAAGATCTGATATTCCTGAAAACATCAAAGAGAACTTAATCGTTGAGTTATACTCTAAATAATAAATAAAATAGAAGTATGCATAGTCCATTTTTGGGGTATGCATCTTTCTATTGTATTACAATTATTATTACAAATAAAACATTAAAAGAAAATAAATGGCAATTTTAGCATTTCAAAGACCGGATAAAGTTATCATGCAAAAATCTACGGATTTTGATGGTACGTTTGAATTTCGTCCATTGGAGCCTGGTTTTGGTGTAACCATTGGTAATGCTTTGCGCCGTATTCTATTGTCCTCGTTAGAAGGATATGCAATTACGTCGATAAGGTTTTCTGGCGTTTCGCACGAATTTTCAACGATCAAAGGTGTTGTTGAAGACGTAACTGAAATTATCTTGAACTTGAAACAAATCCGTTTCAAAAAAACAGGTGAGATTGGCGACAACGAAAAGGTATTTGTAGTAATCAATGGTCAAGAACAATTCTTAGCTGGTGATATCACAAAATTCTCTAATAACTTTACTGTCTTAAATCCAGACTTAGTAATCTGTAACATGGATAACGCAGTGACAATTGAATTGGAATTGAGTATTGCTAAAGGTCGTGGATATGTAAATGCAGATGAGAATAAAGTGACTGATGCTCCAGTAGGTGTTATCGCTATCGATTCGATCTTTACTCCGATCAAGAATGTTAAATATACCATTGAGAATTACCGTGTAGAGCAAAAAACTGACTACGAGAAATTGTTGTTAGATATCTCTACAGATGGCTCAATTCACCCCGAAGAAGCTTTAAAAGAGGCTGCTAAGATTTTAATTCAACACTTTATCTTATTCTCTGATGAGAATATGCTTCTTGAGTCACAAACGAAAGAAGAAACTAAAGTAGTTGATGAAGAAATCTTGCATATGCGTAAGATTTTGAAAACTGAATTAGTAGACCTTGACCTTTCAGTGCGTGCATTGAATTGTTTGAAAGCTGCTGATATCCGCACATTAGCTGAGTTGGTAACTTACGACGTAGCTGATATGTTGAAATTCAGAAACTTCGGTAAAAAATCGTTAAGTGAAATCCAAGAATTGGTTAAATCTAAAGGTTTATCGTTCGGAATGAACTTAGCAAAATATAAATTAGACGAAGAATAATAATTTATTAAGCGACCACTATATGTAATTCCTCTTGAAGTCAATTGCTGAAGAAGATAGGCATATTGCCTCTGAAAAGTTTAGCAATTTAGGTAAAACAAGAACGGTACATATAGTATAATAAAATCAAAATGAGACACGGAAAAAAAGTAAATCACTTAGGCCGTACGGATAGCCATAGAAAAGCAATGTTGGCTAACATGGCAACATCATTAATCCTACACAAACGTATCACTACGACTTTGGCTAAAGCTAAAGCATTGCGTACATACGTTGAGCCTTTGATTACTAAATCTAAAAACGACACAACACACTCTCGTCGTACAGTATTCGCTTATTTGAAAGATAAAGACGCAGTTTCTATCTTGTTCCGCGAAATTTCTGAAAAAGTAGCTAACCGTCCAGGTGGTTACACTCGTATCATCAAAATGGAAAACCGTTTAGGTGATAACGCAGAAATGGCTTTCATCGAGCTAGTTGATTACAACGAAATCTACGGTAAAAAAGCTGCTGCAGCTGAGAAAAAAGCTACTCGTCGTCGTGGCGGTGCTAAAAAAGCTGCTGCTCCTGCTGAAACTGACGCTCCTGCGGAAGTAAAAGCTGAAGTAGAAGGTGAAGAAAAAGTTGACGGAGAATAATATTGTTCCCGTTATCATAGAAAAAGTCCTCTTTTTAAGGGGACTTTTTTTATTTTATGACCATTCCTACCGTTATAACTGATATATTTGTAATGCTAAAATCTGATAGCTTTTTCTAATACAAGCTATTTCGTTTATCAATCTATAATTCATTAAGATGAAACCATTTGATGTTTATCCCATTAATCCCATTAACATAGTTAAAGCTAATGGATCTACGGTGTGGGATGCCGAAGGAAATGCTTATTTGGACTTGTATGGTGGCCATGCCGTGATATCGATCGGACACACGCATCCACACTATGTGCAACGTATTACAGAGCAGTTGAATCGTATCGGATTCTATTCTAATTCTGTTGAAATTCCAATTCAGCGTGAACTTGCACGATTGCTTGGCGAAGTATCTGGTAAGGTTGATTATGACTTATTCCTTTGTAATTCTGGCGCTGAAGCGAATGAAAATGCATTGAAGCTTGCTTCTTTCTATAATAAGAGAAAAAAGGTGATTGCATTCTCTAAATCTTTCCACGGTAGGACGTCGTTGGCTGTAGCTGCTACGGACAACCCGAGTATTATTGCGCCTATTAACGAAACAGAGAACGTTGTTTTTCTTCCTTTCAATGATGAGGATGCACTAAAGGAAGCATTTTCAGCTTATGGTGAGGAAATATCTTCTGTTATTATCGAAAGTATTCAAGGTGTCGGTGGAATTAGGGAAGCATCCGTTGCCTTTCTTCAATTGATCCGCTCACTTTGTGACCAATATAATGCAATATTTATTGCTGATGAGGTGCAATGTGGCTATGGTCGGACAGGTTCCTTCTATGCACAGGATTATTCTGGAGTAGATGCGGATATTTACACGATGGCGAAGGGAATGGGGAATGGTTTTCCTATTGGTGCAATCAGTATCTCTCCAAAGTTTAAAGCTTCCCATGGTAGTTTGGGGACAACCTTTGGCGGCAACCATCTGGCCTGTGCCGCGGCTTTGGCTGTTTTGGAGGTCATCCAACAGGATCGTTTGATGGAGAATGCGAATGCTGTAGGACAGTATCTCATTGAGGAACTAAAGAAAATTGAAGAGATTGTAGAAGTGAGGGGTAGAGGATTAATGATCGGAATTGAACTTCCAGCATCTTTGGCACATGTAAAGAAAGATCTTTTATTAAAGAATCGTATTTTTACGGGGGAGGCTAAACCGAATGTTATTCGCTTGCTTCCTGCATTGAATATTACCAAAGAGCATGCTGATCAATTTTTATTGGCATTAAAAGAACATATAAAGGCGGTTGTAGTCGCTTAAAGATAATAGATGAAATAATCTAGATTGACTCCTGATGTCAGGGAAGATCAATCTGAATTGTTCCATTAGCATAAATAAACAAAGTGGGTAGCACAGTGTGTTGTGCCATAGAAAATACCCCCATAAATGATTTATATAGATGAAAAAGTTTTTCTCTGTAAAAGACGTATCCAGTGTAGCAGATGTTGTCCAGGAGGCGTTAGCGCTAAAAGCGGCACCTTATGATAATCAAGATCTTGGTAAACATAAAACCTTGGGCCTTGTGTTTTTGAACCCTAGCTTGCGTACTCGTTTGAGTACCCAAAAAGCGGCGATGAACTTGGGGATGAATGTGATGGTCATGAACATGGACAAGGATGGTTGGGCATTGGAAACACAGGATGGTGTCGTGATGAACGGCAGTACTGTTGAGCATATCCGCGAGGCAGCAGCGGTCATAGGCGAATATTGCGATATACTTGGATTGCGATCTTTTCCGAAGCTAAAGGACCGAGAGGAGGACTACAGCGAGGATCTATTCAATAAATTTATTAAATATTGTGGTGTTCCTGTTGTTTCTTTGGAAAGTGCCACACGTCATCCATTACAGAGTTTGACGGATATCATTACCATTACCGAGCATAAGAAGACGGCGAAACCAAAGGTTGTATTGGCTTGGGCTCCGCATGTGAAAGCTTTGCCACAAGCTGTGCCGAATTCCTTTGCAGAGTGGATGTGTAAGGCACAGGAAGAAGGGCTTGTCGAGTTTACGATTGCACAACCTATGGGTTATGAACTGAGCAAGGATTTTACAACGGGAGCTACGATTTCAACGAATTTAAATGACAGCCTGAAAGACGCTGATTTTGTTTATGTGAAAAACTGGTCATCCTATCAGGAATATGGTGAGGTGTATACGGTAGATGAGGATTGGATGATGGATAACGAAAAACTGTCTTTGACAAATGATGCGAAGGTCATGCATTGTTTGCCTGTAAGACGGGATCTGGAGTTGTCATCTGAGATTTTGGATGGACCGAATTCGTTGGTTATTAAAGAGGCAAGTAATCGTGTCTGGGCGGCTCAGGTTGTTTTAAAACGAATGCTGGAAGATCTAGTCTAAGACCGATCTTTTGATTATTGAGAAACTATTTTTATTTGGGAAAAGTTGCGTAATGGCTAATAGTGTATTAAATATTATAAAAATTGGCGGAAATATTATCGATGATGAGCGTCTGTTGGATTCTTTTTTAGAGAAATTTTCTGCATTGTCTGGGAAGAAGATCCTAGTGCATGGCGGTGGTAAAATTGCAACACGTTTGGCAAGTGAGCTTGGTGTACAAGCTCAAATGGTTGAAGGTCGTAGGGTGACAGACGAGGATATGCTACGTATCGTCACGATGGTATATGCTGGATTAACAAATAAAACCATCGTTGCCAAATTACAAAAATTGAAATGTGATGCTGTAGGTTTAACTGGTGCTGATGGCGATGTGATAAAGGCTATAAAACGCCCTGTCAAGGATATTGACTATGGTTTTGTAGGGGATTTATTGCATGATTCTGTGAATACACTGGCGATAAAAAAATTCCTGGAAGCAGGTTTTATTCCTGTGTTCTCCGCCATCACTCATAATGGTTTGGGACAGCTGCTTAACACCAATGCAGATACCATTGCCTCATCGTTAGCGGTCTCTCTGGCGTCTTTATATGAAACGTCATTGGTCTATTGTTTCGAGAAAAATGGTGTATTACGCGATGTGACAGATGAAAACTCGGTTATACCAACGATTAAATCCGAAGAATTTGAATATCTCAAGGAATCGGGAATTGTCAATGATGGTATGATTCCGAAACTACAAAATGCATTTAATGCAATAAATAAAGGTGTTCAAGAGGTATATATTGGTCATGCAAATAATTTGCACTTGTTCCAACAAGGGCAGTTTGGTACCTGCTTGACATTAAAGTAATCATGTAATCTAATCTAAACCCAACTATGAAAAAGGTCACTATTATCGGAAGTGGCAATATCGGTCTATCCTTGGCAAAAGGGCTTGTAAAAAGTGAATTTGCCAATGCTGCTGATATTACATTGACCCGGAGAAATCTGAATGCTTTGGCTGAAGAGGCAAGCCAGGGATTCTCGGTTAGTAATGATAATAAAGCTGCTGTTAAAAGCGCTGATATTATTGTCTTCGCCATATTACCACAGCAGTTAAAAAAGGTATTGGTTGAGGTTGCTCCCGAGATAGATAAGAAAAACCAGATTTTTGTATCCATAGTATCTGGTGTTTCATGTGCTGACCTAAAAGCGGTGTTGGGTGAGGATGCAACTGTAATACGTGCTATGCCGAATACGGCAATCGCGATTGCTCAATCGATGACTTGTATTGCTAGCGATAATGCTTCGGATGATAGTCTTGCTGAGGTAGAGAAGATGTTTGAGACCGTTGGATCTGTTGTCGTGATTAATGAAGATCTAATGACTTCGGCAACTGCCTTATGTGCCTGTGGAATTGCCTTTTTCCTACGTGCTATCCGAGCCGCGTCACAAGGTGGAGTCGAAATAGGTTTCCATGCACATGATGCCTTGAAAATGGCCGTTCAAACAGCTAAAGGCGCTGCCGATTTATTGTTACATACGAATGCTCATCCAGAAGGTGAGATTGATAAAGTTACTTCGCCGAAAGGATGTACTATTGCCGGATTGAATGAGATGGAACATAATGGTTTTAGTTCTGCATTTATCAAGGGAATAAAATTGTCTGCGGATAAAGCAGGAGGACTGTACCATGAAGGATAAAGATAGCTTATTTCAGAATAGTCTAGCTTTATTGAAAAAACTGATCACTGTATTTTCCCTAAGCCGTGAAGAAATGGTGACAGCTGACCTGATTGAAGCCTTCTTCAAAGAAAGGAATATTGCGACCTTCAGGAAAGGAAACAACGTTTGGGTATACAATGCACATTACGAATCAAATAAACCAACGATCCTGCTTAATTCACACCATGACACGGTGAAGGCTAACCCAGGTTATACCCGTGATCCATTGGCTCCTACGGAAGAGGAGGGGAAGCTCTATGGCTTGGGTAGTAATGACGCAGGAGGATGTTTGGTGTCACTGATTGCCACTTTCCTGTATTTTTACGAAGAGAAGGGTTTAAAATATAATTTTTGTCTGGCAGCGAGTGCCGAAGAGGAAATCTCAGGCAGAAATGGTATTGAATCTGTCTTGGAAGATATTGGAACGATTGATTTTGCAATCGTTGGCGAACCAACATTGATGGATCTTGCCGTAGCAGAAAAAGGGCTGATGGTATTGGACTGTAATGCAATGGGGATAGCAGGCCACGCCGCTCGTAACGAAGGTGATAATGCTATTTATAAAGCAATTAAGGATATTCAATGGTTTAAGGATTATGCTTTTGAAAAGACATCAGTGACCTTGGGGCCGATCAAAATGTCAGTGACGATGATTCAAGCGGGGTCGCAACACAATGTTGTGCCGGCCAACTGTAGTTTTGTTGTCGATGTAAGGACAACTGATGCTTATACCAATGAAGAAACCTTAGCGATAATCAAATCCCATGTATCTTCAGAAGTTTCGGCTCGTTCTACTCGTTTGAAATCTTCTTCTATTCCGGAAGAACACCCAATTGTCCAAGCGGGAATAACACTTGGACGGAAACTATATGGATCTCCGACGATGAGTGATCAAGCGCTTATTCCAGTGCCTTCTTTAAAGTTGGGGCCTGGAGACAGTGCAAGATCGCATATGGCGGATGAATTTATCTATATTGATGAAATTAGGGAAGGAATTGATTTGTATATAGCGATGCTACAAAAGATCGTATAAAAAAAGCTTCCAACTGTTGGAAGCTTTTTTTATACTAGACTAAGCTGATCTGACGCTTAATACTTTCTTCAAGGGAGATAATCGTTTCCGTACGCTGGATCCCAGGTACCGATTGGATATCTTCGTTTAATACTTTTCTGAGGTGGACAGTGTCCCTACAGATAATTTTTGCAAAAATACTGTATTGGCCGGTACAATAATGTAGCTCAACCACTTCTTTGATTTCTTTCAACTTATCTACCGCATCTGCATATTGTGAACCTTTTTCTAGATAGATACCGAGAAAGGCAGTGATGTCAAATCCAACTTTTTGAGGATTGATAATAAGATTTGAACCTCTGATGATACCTAGTTCTTCCATCTTCTTCATTCTAACGTGGATGGTACCACCTGATACGATTAGCTTTTTCGCTATTTCTGTATAAGGAATAGAAGCATCATTCATTAGAATAGACAGGATTTGGATATCCAAATTGTCTAGATCATAGTTTGCATATTGATTTTCCATTAACAATGGGTTTTGTGTTTCATTCATTGGTCATACATCAAAATCTGACCAATAGCTAAAATAATTAAATTTATTTCAAAATTACTAAGAATTTTCGGTTTATAGATGTAAATTTAATAAAAAATACTTATTGATATTGATAATGTTATATGTTTTTGATTGAAAGTGCTTATAATTGTTTTAGAGGTGATTTTATTGTAAGGTTATCGGATTGTTTCGTTATCTTGTTATTAAAGTCAGGAAGATGATAAAGATGTAGGATAAAGATCAAAAACAAAAGACAAGTAAGTAAGCAGCAGATATGTTAAACCAAAGTCTCCATACGCTTATCTAATATCTCAAGACTAGAATACAGATGGAAGAAGTTCAAGATGTAAAGATTTCGAGGAAGAAGCCGATCTTTGAAGTAGGGGAAGGGCTTCATAAATATCTTAAGCTATATCAACGGGATGAAAAGCTGCCCATTGGTTATAAGGATCTATTGAATTTTACAGAGACCGTACCGGTCATGGACAAATTTGGTAATGATACATTCTGGGAAACACCACTGTATCCTCAATATTTGATTGACCAACTATATGACGGGCTAAAGGTCATCTATGCAAAGCTTAAAGCTTCCGGTAACACACGTATTGTACAGCACAAATATATAGACCGTGTTGAGTACTGTGGTTTTGGTAATACAAGACCATTTCGGATTCGTATCGTAAACCGATTGAATGACGTTTATGATTATTTTTATATCAAACAGGCGGATGCATCACGGATCTACGGGTTGGAACTAGAGGAGATACTATCTCCAAATCAGGTCAATTATATGGTGGATCAGGATACACTTGTTGAAGAACATATCGTTGGCATCCCGGGTGATATTTTTTCGCAAACCAGGATGTTTACACCAGATTACAATTTGACACGTATTTCTAAGGAATTCGTCAAGTTTAATGAACGTTGTATTATCACGCTGCTGGGAGATATGCGCGCCTATAATTTTGTTATGCAAATTACACCTGATTTTGATGACTTTCAGTTTCGGATCAGAGCAATTGATTTTGATCAACAATTTTATGAGGGAAATCCCAAGGTATATATGCCGCAATTTTTTAAAGAGAACTATCCATATGTCAAGCTTGCGATGGAACATCTAACTGAAAAAACGGTATTGCAATATCAACAGGAAGAGCGGTCCTCGATTGTACATAGGGTACGAAGTGAGCGGCACCGGATCGCTGATCTTCGCGACGCTTCGCAAACTCAGATCCTTTCAACACCGGAAAATATTAAACAACTGCGCGAAGGCTACGCAGAGTTTTACCAAAATAATTCTTATTTGAAGTGCAAGACAATGACTGATATCGTCGAGTTAAACGTGAAGAATGTGATTCGGCAGGTACAGATGTAGTTATTTGATTCGGTCTTTGTTGTCTTTGATAAAAGAGGACCAACCTGAATAAGATTTGCCGCTGCCTGAGGTCCTATTTTTTTGAAATGAATGACAAACCGCAATTGCCAGCCCATCTGTTGCATCTAGAAATTGAGGTGTCTCTTCGAATTTTAAGAGATTTTTGAGCATGGCAGAAACCTGTTCTTTCGTGGCATTTCCATTCCCCGTAACTGATTGCTTTATTTTTCTGGGTGAATATTCAAAGATGGGAATATCCTGTGCCAGTGCTGCTGCCATGGCAACACCCTGCGCCCGTCCTAGTTTGAGCATCACTTGAATGTTTTTGCCATAGAAAGGTGATTCCAGCGCAACACAGTCTGGATTATATTCTTGCATTAATGCAGAGGTCTTTTTGAAGATGCGCTGTAATTTTAGGGCATGATCGTCGAGATGCCCCATTTTGATGACACCCATTGAAATAAGGGAGATTGTATTACCAACTTCTTTAATAATTCCGTATCCAAGTACTACTGTCCCGGGATCGATCCCTAAAATGATTCTTTCTTTCGCCTTTTCCTTCTGCATGTACAATATTACAAATTTTGCTTTTTATAAGTGGATTGCTGTACACAAAACTTAATCATTTGGCTAAAATTTAGTAACATTGCTCTCTAATTATCAAAAGTTGACTGGGAGACAAAAAAAATACATCAGTTTTTTATTGAAGATACTGGTTTTTGCACTTGCAACATGGTACATTATTACCAAGGTATCTGATAAGAGCAATATCGATAAGTTTAAGACACTAATTACAGGATTAGAGCAACATTCTGTTGTCTTGACATTGATCTTGATTGTTGTTTTAATGCTTGTAAACTGGCTTCTGGAGGTTGTTAAATGGCGCTATCTTGCATCCAAACTGGAGCATATATCCTTCTGGAAGGCATTTCAATCTGTTTTTTGTGGACTTACATGGGCGATTTTTACTCCGAATAGAATTGGCGAATATGGGGGGCGGGTGTTGTTCCTGAAACCGCAGAATAGGGCTAAAGGTGCTGTTGCGATGGGGGTAGGATTGTTTGCTCAATTGGTATTGACAAGTGTTGCAGGCTCATTGAGCATAGCTTGGTTTATCTGTAAGTTTTTATCCACGCCTTTATCCGTTCAATTTGGTGTCTGGTTGCTCGCTATTATTTATGCCGCCGGATTCGTCATCTTGTATTTTAATGTGAGATGGGTGGATATGCTTGTAGGTCGAATTAAGTTTTTGGCGAAAATCAAACCTTTTTTTGAGGTACTGGAGCATTATTCCGCACGTGAGCTGAGCATCGTTTTGGTAAACTCACTGGCAAGGTTTATTATTTTTACTTCGCAGTATATTATTTTGATGAAGCTGACATTACCTGAGCTGCCACTTCTCTCCATGGTTTTGATGATCTTTATCCTCTTTTTTGTTCAGGCAGCTTTGCCGACATTGGATATTTTCGATTTTAGTGTACGTAGCTTTGTGGCAAGTAATCTTTATAGCTATATTACAACACAAGAAATTGCGGTGATGGCAATTGTATCGTGTATTTGGTTTGTCAATTTGATTCTCCCTGCGATATTTGGTTCTATTTTTGTTTTTAAGATTAATTTTTTCGGTGATACAAATTCTTAGCTATTTATTGATCAGTTTTGCCTGCGTGTATGCTATTTTAGTGTTGTGGATGCGTAAAGGCTGGGCCACGATTCAAGCGCCCACAGGTCTCCTACCTTCTACCAAGACTGTATCAGTTATTATCGCTGCACGGAATGAAGAATTGAATATCCGGAGAACGATAGAATCAATATTGAACCAAAATTTTCCGAGTGAACTTCTTGAACTTATTATTATTGATGATCATTCGGATGACAACACTTCCACCATTGTAAAAGAATATGCCGAGCAAGGCGTGAAATTGATTCAGTTAAATGAGAATGGTCGAATGAATTCCTATAAGAAGCTGGCGATTTCAAGGGCAATTGACTGTTGCAAGGGGGAGATTGTCATTACTACGGATGCAGACTGTAGGATGGGGGCAAATTGGCTTGCGACAGTGATCGGAACATTTGAAAAGGAAGATGCTTATTTATTGTCTTCTCCAGTCGTATACTCGGAGGAAAAGAGCTTTTTTGAGCGATTGCAGACCTTGGAATTTCTGTATCTCATAGGTGTTGGTGCTGCAGGTATAGGCAATAGAAAGCCTACGACCTGTAATGGTGCAAATTTGGCCTACCGAAAAGATATATTCAAACAAATGGGCGGTTTTAAGGGTATCGACGAACTAGCCTCTGGGGATGACGAGTTATTTTTGCATAAAGTGGCGGAGAAGCACCCTGAACGAATTGCTTTCTGTAAATCGGAGGAAGCGATCGTGTATACAGATGCTAAGCCCGATCTTAGGTCATTTATTAGCCAACGAAGACGTTGGGCATCTAAGAGCACCAAGTATAAAAATAAGGGAGTTATTGCTTTAGGGATCGCTATTTGGCTGTTTAATGTGCTATTATTGGCCGGAGCCATTCTTTCAGTTGCAGGTATTAAAACTCTTGCTTGGGTGGTCCTTTTCGCATTGCTACTTAAAATGATAGTCGAATTGGTGTTTATCCAGCCTTTAACCAATTTTGCAAAACGGACTAATCTGCTTTGGTATCTTCCTATATTGAGTCTGGCCCATATTCTGTATTTAGCTTATATTGGAATATTGGGGAATATTGGAAAGTATGATTGGAAGGGTAGACAAGTCAAATAATTCTACTTTATTTTTCAACTTTCTGCTTAATAGTCTCTTCGGCTAGTTTTACAATTTCCTCAATATCTTTATCCTTTGTATCCAATGGATCAAGTACCTCCCATGTCATATGCAGAAAAGGAGTTAGCGGATACATACCATATTGTACCATTTCGTATGATCCTTTGATTGCAATCGGGACGACCAATGCATTTGGGTTTTTCTTTAATAATGTTGCAATACCACCAACATGAAAAGCTTTCATCTTACCTGTTTTTGATCGAGTTCCTTCTGGAAAGATAAAAGCAGACCAATTCTTTGTTTTCATATTGTTGGCAAGTTTGAGAATCTCAGCTATCGATTGTTTGGCGTCATTACGATCGATATTGGCTGCGCCACCATGTTTTAGATTGAACGAAATACTTGGTATACCACTGGCCAGCTCAATTTTTGAGATAAATTTTCCATGAAATCTTCGCAGAAAATAGATAAGCGGTGGAATGTCAAAGGTACTTTGATGATTGGCAACAAATATAATGGGCTGTCCTAATGGGATGGATTTGTTGTCGATAAAAGTGACCCTATTGAATAATGTATAGTAAGATGCAACGAGGCATGCATTTAAGATGTCAACACTTTTTTTGTGTGCATTATAGCCACCGAATTTCAAGCATAGCCATTGGATGGGGTGGAATATAATCAAGGATAAGCCAAAACAGAACCAAAATATAATAGATAGAATATAGCCTAAAAACTTTTTCATTTGCTTTTTTTATTGTTTACAAATATATCATTAAGCAATGATTTTGAAAAATATTGATAATATTGTATTTGATTTTAACATTATTAATATTAAATTTAATAATATCAATAGTATTATTGTTAAATGAAAAAGATACCTGTAAATTGTCCATGTTGTGATGCGAAGTTGAACGTCTCCAAGCTGGTCTGCGATTCCTGCGACACTGAAGTTGTTGGTAAGTTTACTTTACCCTTACTGATGCAGTTGACAATCGAGGAGCAGGAGTTTGTCCTCAATTTCTTAAAGTATTCAGGTAGTTTAAAAGAAATGGCTAACCAGATGGGTAAATCGTACCCAACTGTTCGTAATATTCTGGATGATCTGATTCATAAATTAAATTCGCTCGCCGATGAAAATTAAACATTTATTTTTAAATCCGTTTGCGGATTTTTCAGAACGGACATTGTTTCTCGTGGGTATCATCGGTTTCTTGTTATCCAGTTACCTTGTTTATTTATCAGGTCAGCAGTTCAATGGTTTTATGCACTTCTATAAGCCTGAGGTAACCGTTTCCTTTATTGCGGTGTTAAAAGTCCATGCCTATATGGTTTTGGCTCCTTTAATTCTACTGTATATTGCGGGGGGTATTGCCAATAATAAGACAAGAATTATCGACGTGTTGAATGTTATCTTGATTGCTCCATTTCCACTTTATTTAATGTTGTTTTTGAGCAGGTTAATCAATCAGGACAAGGTTACCAGTGAGATAGATCAAGCGTTAAAAAATGGTGACCATACCTTGTCGAGTATAGACAAGGGGCAGATGGCACTATTTGGCTTATTTGGGATCTTTGTGTTATTTCTCTTGTTTTATCAGTTCTATTTATTGGTAAAAGGAATGAATATCGCTGTTAACAATAAAAAGATTTGGGTAAGCATTTTGTTTGTGGCATTATATTTTATGCTTGATTTGGGTATACAGTTTTATTTTTAACGGACAGAAAACTATGAAGAAAATTTTCTACTTATTTTTGATCTTTTTGCATTTTTCATGTGCTGATGCGCAAACCTTTGATGGTTCGTGGAAGGGGGAGGTGAATGTGTCAGGACAGAAACTACTTTTGGTATTCAACCTGAAGAAGGATAGTGATGCGAATTGGGTGGGGACCTTTGAAAGCCCAATGCAGACCTCATTGAAGTTTCCAGTTAATACAATAAAAACCCATAAGGATTCGATCTCAATGGATGTCAAAGCAATTGGGTTATCATATACGGGCTATCTGGATCGGGATAAAGATGTGATGAAGGGTGTCATGAAACAGGGAAATTTCGAGTCTGCGATGATATTGGTGCGTAGTGAGAACGAGCAAAGCGGGCTTTCACGTAAGCAAGATGTCTTTCCTCCATATGATTATATTGAACAGGACGTTTCTTTTCAAAATGCAAAAGGCAATGCTTCTCTGGCAGGTACCCTGACTTATCCAAAAGGTGGAGGATCTTTTCCGGCTGTCATTTTGGTCAATGGGAGTGGACAGCAAAATAGAGATTCAGAAGTTTTTGGGCATAGACCATTTAAGGTGTTAGCGGATCATCTCAACAAAAATGGCTTTGCTGTTTTACGTTATGATGACCGCGGTATTGGCGGTTCGAAAGGTGAGGTTAACTTGGCGACAACAATTGATTTTGCATCGGATGCAAATTCGGCCGTGGATTTTCTAAGCAAACAGCAAATGGTCAAAACTGATAAAATTGGTATCATTGGCCATAGTGAAGGTGCTTTGATAGCAGAAATAGTTGCTGCTGAAAACGATAAGGTCGATTATATTGCTTTGTTGTCTGGACCAGTCCTCAAAGGTGACTCCTTATTGATCTTGCAAAGCTATGCTTTGGGGAAAGTGGCTGGACTATCTGAGCCTGCGTTGGAGGCAAATAAGCTCAATAACAGAAGGCTATATGACATTCTGCTAAGGGACGAGCCACCAAAGGTTTTGGCAGAATCATTGGAAAAAGAACTTATCCGTCAAAACAATGGAAGTGCATTAACATCTGATATGAAAGTTAAATTGAGCCCGATGTTGATCCCATGGTTCAAAACTTTCCTACGTATTGATCCTGCATATTATCTGAAACAAGTAAAAGTACCTGTTTTTGCTTCTTTTGGAGGTAAGGATATTCAGGTTCCTGCAAATGAGAATATCTATGCACTTCAACGCCTGCACTTGAATACGACAGATGTTACCATTAAAGACTATCCAAATTTGAATCATCTGTTTCAAAATGCGCAAACAGGAAAAATTGAGGAATATTTTGAAAATCCGGAAAGTTTCAATGAGCAATTGATGGATGATCTGACCAAATGGCTTAAATTGAAAACAAAGTAATCGAATCTCGATGCTCGTGGCTATGACATATACCTTTGGGCAATATGGAATAGCTGCCCGTTATAAAGGAGAATATTAATGGGATTGTCTTAAAATTAAAAAGCCTGATTGCAAACCAGAGTTAAATTGTGGGGATAATTTTAAAAATACAGAAAGACATGAAAAAATGACCAAAATTCATTGGGAACTTGGTCATTTTTCATTTGATTTAATGAAGTTTCAAAATTTTATTTGAGTCATTTGCAAAATCGACTTTTGATATAGCCCTTTCATATATGAATATTTTGATGCTAATCGTAGACTGCTATCTGGTCAATATTTGTTATGGTGTTGTATTGGCAACAGGTAGGATTTTGCCGTTAAAGTATTTGTGCCCATTCTGCGCAAACTCCGCAATATATCTGCCCATTTCAAAAGCTAATGTACCTGCCTCCATACCTGGAAAAGCGGCTTCAAACATTTCAGTTTGTGATGATCCTAGGGCCAGGCAGTTGACTTTGATTCCTCTTTCCTTAAATTCTTCAGCCAGACATTCCGTTAAAATTGCCAATGCACCTTTACTGGTAGAATAGGCAGATAGACCTGGAAACTTCATCGAGCCTTGAAATCCACCCATACTACTGATGTTGACAATATGTGAACCTTCATGCATGAATGGAACGATATGCTGAATCATATTAACATGTCCTATCACATTTGTCTGGAGCATTTCTGCAAAATCCTGTCCACTAGTTTCCATAAAAGGTTTATTCACTAATGCTCCAGCATTGTTGATCAGGATATCAACGGTATCGAATTTCGATTGAATAAAAGGGACCAATGTTGCGTAGTCGTCATAAACGATATCAAATTGAGCGGGGAAGAGTGCTCCTCCATCATGATTGAGCTGACTTGCAATTTCATGAAGTTTTCTCAATTTATCTGCTGATCGGGCCAATGCGATAACCTTGTTGTCCTTTTTTGAGGTCAAATCAAGTACCGCTTCAAACCCAACTCCGCTACTTGCTCCTGTGATAATAATATTCGCCATGTTTATTCTTCTAATTTTTGACTTTGCTCGACTTCCTCTACAGAAGGGAGTTTATCCTCTCCGATTGCTTTGGGATTGAAGATAAAATAAATTCCTGAAAGAGCGACCATCGCTGAGATAATATAAAATAACAATGTGATCAATACAGCATTGTGTGAATCTACGTGAAAAATGCCTGCTCCCCACATGATAACAAGTTCACGCATACCCAATCCGCCTACTGAAAAAGGAATAATAGATACTAATGAAGATGCTAGAAATAGAAATAAGTAAGGTGAAAACTTTCCATTAAACCCTAGCGCGTAAAGAATCAAAATTGCAGCGATTACTTGCATAGACTGTACACCTATTGCTTTTAAATGTGCCTTTAAAAAGGTAGCCTTGTACTCTTTGAAAAATTTTGTGACAATAAAATAGTAAAGGATACTACCCAATATGAATAATATGATCGTCAGGTAATTTGGTATGCCCAGTTGTGGCATATAGGTAATTAAAGCCGCAATAATTAAGCATAAGGCCCATAAGCCACTTAGTCTATCTAGAAATAATGCCGTAAATAATTTCCTGCCTTTAATACTGAACCTTTTCCGGAGGAAGAAGATCTTGTAGCCATCTCCACCTACTCCACCGGGTAGAATCAGGTTATAGAATAGTCCCAATTGATAGAGTTTTAAATTGTATTTTTCAGATACATCTAAGCCAATAGCCCTTAAAAAGGTCAGTAAGCGTGAAGAGGATATAAATATCGATATACTATAAGCTAATAAGGCTAAAAATAAATAGATGGGATTTGAATTAATTACAGCTTCTTTGAGATCTTTGAGTGAAACTTTACTGAAAACCCAATACAAGGCTCCTACAGTAACGACAATCTTTAATACGTTTTTTAGAATCTTTAAACCTTTTTTTTTGTCCATAGAAGTTTATTTTTCCAATCTTAATCAATTATAATAGCGATTTTGGAAAATTCAAAGTTAGGAACTTTGTCGAATTGTGCAATTGAACCTAGGCAATAGTTGGGTAAATTCTTGAATACAATAATATCAGGTATAAAATACCGAATATAGTCGCAAGAGAAAATAGCCAATTTAGGTCAATTCTATTATATTTGTGCTTAAGCACAGCAATCATTAATCCGACGATAAAGCAAAATAATAAAATAGGGGCAATGAAAGCAACCTTATTTGTGAAAGCGAGGCTTATTTGGCTTAATTTTGCTTTGGCTTCCTGTCCTAAAAACAGTGGATAGGCGGCGAATGCCAAGAGGATAATAAATAACCGCAAAAGAGTTTTTGCTATTATTTTGCTTATGGTATGATTTTTGACTGTTACGTTCATGATCTGTGGATTAATTTACCCCAAAAATACAATTTGAAATTAAAATTTATACATATGAATCGATTCGTTTTATCATTAGCAACTGTTTTTGCTACGGTGACCTTATTTTGTTGTGGTGCACAAGCGCAAGGTACATCATCTGGAAATCCTGGTAATGGTTCTTCCAATACAAGTGCAGCTTCGGGACCTAGCGCTTCAGAGTGGAAATCTGCGGTGAAAGGAACTTGGACACTAAATTCAATCGATAGAGAAAATTTGCCTTCGACTTTCACTATTAAAAGTGTTTTTGAAGAAGCTCCGGCGGAGTGTTTTGTCGGTAGTAACTGGAACTTTATTGGAAATGGAAAGGGATCAATCACGTTCAATGCGCAAGGTACTTTATGTGCTCCAGGTGCATCACGTGAGATTTTTTGGTCTATCTATAATCCTGGAAAAGGTTTAGGTGAACCACAATTCCAATTTAAAAAGATCTATGCAGGTGATAAGGCAAAAAATGTAAAAACAGGTTACCGTTTGGATCTATCTTATTCTGATGGTAATAAATTAGTCATGAAAATGCCGTTGACAGTTGCCAATGGTGAAGCATATTTAGTGTTTAATTTCTCGCGTGTAAACTAAGGTCAAACGAGAAAAAAAGAATAACGAGAAGCTATAGGAATTCCTATGGCTTTTTTTGTTGAAAATTTAATACTTTTACAGTCCGAAACGATTATGATTTATTCAACTCGCTTCATCACCTTTAAAAACAGATTGATCTGATAAAAATAGCATGAGCCCCAAGGATTAGCTTAGGACATGCTTAATATAACTAGAAATATGGCTGAACAAAACACGAAAACTGCATTGATAACAGGTATCACAGGTCAAGATGGTGCCTATTTAGCAGAATTCCTATTGAAAAAAGGTTATAAGGTACATGGTCTAAAACGCCGTAGTTCTCTGTTCAATACTGATCGTATTGATCACCTTTATCAAGATCCTCATCTTGACAATAGAAATTTCACATTGCATTTCGGTGATTTGACGGATTCAACCAATTTGATCCGTGTTATTCAAGAGACTCAGCCTGATGAAATTTATAATCTTGCAGCCCAATCCCACGTAAAAGTAAGCTTTGATACACCTGAGTATACAGCAAATGCTGACGGTATCGGCACGCTCCGTATATTGGAAGCAGTCAGATTACTTGGGATGATTGAGAAGACGCGCATTTATCAGGCGTCAACGTCAGAATTATATGGCCTTGTGCAAGCGGTGCCACAAAGTGAGACGACTCCTTTTTATCCAAGAAGTCCTTATGCTGTTGCCAAAATGTATGGTTACTGGATTACGGTTAACTATCGGGAAGCTTACAAGATGTATGCTTGTAATGGAATTTTGTTCAATCACGAAAGCCCTGTCAGGGGGGAAACATTTGTGACCCGTAAAATTACCCGAGCAGTAGCAAAAATTGCTTTAGGTTTGCAGGACAAACTTTACCTTGGAAATCTTTCCGCTCAACGTGATTGGGGACATGCAAAAGATTATGTTGAAGCAATGTGGTTAATCCTCCAACAGGAAAAACCTGAGGATTTTGTAATTGCAACCGGAGTCACGACAACTGTTAGAGACTTTGTTCGTTTGGCCTTTGCCGAATTGGGGATAGAAATAGAATTTAGTGGAAAAGGCGAACAGGAAAAAGGCGTTATAATAGATGTCGACGAGGAGCGTTTGGCCGAATTAAATATTGATAAATCGCCTATTAAGTTTGGACAAACTGTTGTTAAAGTGGATACTGCTTATTACCGACCAACAGAGGTTGACTTACTCATTGGAGATCCAACAAAAGCAAATACTAAGCTGGGTTGGATTCCTAAATATGATCTCCAAATGTTGGTAACAGATATGGTACAATCGGATCTTCACTTGATGAGAAAGGAAGAATATCTGAAACAAGGCGGTTTTGAGACCTTGAACTATTTTGAATAATCATAAATAATAGAGGAAAAATAAAACTGGAATAATTTTTGTTTAAACATTTAAATGGTATGAATCAATAAGTTCATATGATGAAAATGACAGTGCATGTATTATGATGAATTCAGAGGTTGTTTCGAGTAAGAAGGAAGATGAGAAGAAGAAAGATTCTTCTAAAGTTTATTTCTTCATCATTGCGATAGCGGCGTTACTAGCAACAAATATATATTTTTATGTTAAGTTTAAGACGAACGGCGAAAAAGTCTATGCCTTAACAGTGGAAAAAGAAAACCTTCAGGTACAAATCGATCGGATAGAAGCCGAATTGGATAAGATTGATGTTGAAAACGTTCAATTGACTCCTGAAATGACTGTACAAAAGGAAGACTCTAGAACTGAGATTGCAGAACTCCGCAAAAAGCTTGAAAATAAGAGTATTACTTCTAAGGATATTGATGACGCTCAACGCAAAATTAACCTGTTAAAAAAACAAGTTGATAACTATCGTGTAGATGTTCAACGATTGATTCAGGAAAATCAAATTTTATCAAAGCAGAACTCTAATTTAAATGAATCGGTAGTCGAGAAAAATAAGCAAATTACTTCTTTGACAACGACTAATTCTGAATTGAAGGAGAAGGTGACAACAGCATCTGCTTTGAAGGTTTCAAGTATTAGTATCAATGGCCTTGAGGTCAAAAGAAATGGAAAGGAATCTGTTGAAGAGCGCGCTAAGCGGGTGGATAAATTGAAAATCAATTTCACTATCGCTGATAACTCGCTTGCTAAAAGCGGAGAACGTGACATTTTTATAAGAATAATCGATCCTCAGGGAAATCTTGTCGTCCAAGGAGATAATATCTTCTTTGTACACGGTGAAAAATTACAGTATACCTTTAAACATAATATTTTGTTTACGAATAAGGGTGAGGATTATATCGTGTATTGGGCTGCCGAAGATGGTTTTACCAAGGGAGCATATACGATATTGCTTTATGAGGACAATGCGATCATGGGTAGATCAACCGTTGTATTGCGTTAGCAAGATATTACGTAAAGAATAGAGAAGGGGCAGTTCAGAGTTGAGCTGCCCCTTTTGCTTTAGTTATTACATGTAATAACCTCCGAGAGGGTCTTTAAATATTCGTCCTGAATAGGTTCACTTTTACTTTTTGCAGCCGTATTTCGTAATTAGAGCCTCTTTAGTAGCGGTGCTGCCCTTATTCTTCCTTTATTTTAGGAAGGTCAATAGGAGCAGTAGACTTTGTGTAAAGCCCTTAACAAAGAATCTATTGGAACTGTTTATACTTCTCAACTGTCCGATAATAACTTGATTCTAATAAATAGATGGATTCTATGTGAGGTAAGTTTCATATATGGGATTGGGTTCATAACATCCACTATAATTAAGACTCAATTTGTTGTAACGGAAGCAAAATATGGAATGTCGTACCTTCACCTTCCATTGTCTCAAAATAGATCTGTCCATTACTTGCTTCGATTGTTTTCTTGACGAGCACCAAGCCTAGACCATTTCCTGAACTCTTCGTTGTGAAGTTGATCTGGAATATTTTATCTTTCATTGCTGCAGGGATACCATAGCCATTATCCTTGACATCTATTTTGACGAACTTGTCAGAGTATCGTTCGATAGAGATCTCTATCTTCATGTTTTTTCGCCCATATCCCCCTTCGATAGCGTTTTTTATCAAATTATTGAAGGTCCTTAATAACTCGTTTCCATCTGCTTTAACAATCAATGTTTTTTGATCAGCATTGTTTATTAATCGGATGTTGACATTTGGTGTATTATTGTATACCGATATCGACTTCGTTATTTTCTCCACAATATTGATATTTTCCATCACAGTCGTTGGAAATTTTGCAAAGTGAGAAAACTCTGAGGCAATTTGTGTTAAGGCATCTATTTGTTCAATAAATGAAGTTGAAAATTTATTGAAGCGATCAGGAAATTTAGGATCATCATCTTTATAGGACCTTCTGAGCTGCTGTATACCTAATTTCATCGGTGTTAACGGATTTTTGATCTCATGGGCAATCTGTTGTGCCATTTCCCGCCAGGTCGATTCACGCTCGGTATCCTTTATTTTATTGGCATAGTCTTCCAGCTTTATGATCATAAGGTTGTACTCTTTGATCAATGTTCCTATTTCGTCATTTCGCTGCCAGAATAAAGGTTCATTGGGCTGCCCCAATCGTAACTGGGATATTTTTTTACTGATTATACTGAGCGGATTGGTCACACTATTGGCTACGAAAGTCGCATAAAAGCCGAAACCTATGATAATTAAAGAATAAATATTAACAATAGTGTTTAATAATAAGTTCTTATTGATATTCTCTTCCTTTTGAAGGGAAAAATTCGGAATGCCAATATAGGCCAACGTGCTATAGTCCTTGTCCCTTATTGTGGCATAACTCGTCTCGAACTGGAACGTTCCGATACGTTCATCTTCAATTGTTTCTGATTTTTTAAGCAGGGAGAGATTTTTGAGCGCGGCTGGATTGATGAACATGGAGAACAGCTCCAGATCATAGATTCTTGGCTGGGAACTATATAATAATTTGCCCGATTTTGAGTACAAATTGAAATCCTTCGATATCGTTTCGGATAAAGTTTTTAAAATATTGGTGAGCTGGTCTTCATTAGGGATTTCCTCTGTAGAGGTTAACATATTTTCCAACCGCTTGCCCAGTTCGATAATAAAACGCTCTTTGCTATTCCTGTTGTTATTGTAGAGTTGTTTATTGATACTGATATATGAAATCACGGCTGATATCAAAATAGCTAATATAACCGAGGAAATAATCGAGGTCTGGATACGTGTGGAATACTGTATTTTGTTTATGATTTTATAGAACTGATATTTCAAGTTACGGAACGTAAGTTTTGTATTCTTGAGAAAGATATAAAATGCCGCCGCATAATGGAAAATCACGAAAATCATGAAAAATACCAAAAATAAGAAAGAGGTTGTGGCTACATAGTCCCAGAAAGAAGGTTTTTGTTTGCTAATGATATAAGTCGAAAAGGTATTGGCAATATAGGCCATATGCAGGTATGAATCTCGATCAAGCACTTCAATGTATTCTCCGGGTCCACCCTTTAATCCACGAAGGTTATTTTCATATGTATATTTTCCAAACTGTGTAACCAGCGAACCGCCTTTATATAGGGCAATCGAATACTCTCCTTTATTATAATATTGCGAATTGTTGATGCGCATATCTGTTAATATCTCAGGATAGGGTACTGTGTAGCTGAAATCCTTGTTAGATAGATTGATGATCACATTAACGATCCTGTTTTGATCGATCGTCACTGGAATGATCGAAAAGTATTCATGTGTTCCAAGTTCAGCACTGGCGCGGTAAAAATTTTGAGTGACCTTTATTGACTTATTGATTACTTTCTCCCGATATTCATTGATTCTGTTTTGGCCATTTGGGTTTAATGGCATATTATTCTGATCATAATAATATGCTTTAAATTCATATTTCGTGAGATATCCACTAAAGTATTTCTTCTTGATGAAGTTATTGATTTCCTCTGTATTGGTATAGGGTAGACTGATGTTAAAGAGGTGTTTTAATTCCTTGTCGTTAGAGATACCGCTCTCGATATCCGAGAATAGCGAAACAGCGTTTAGGTCGTCTTCTGACTGCAGATTGTTCAACAATATCTTCATATCAATAAGATCCCGTTCTTGGTAGAAACGTGCATGAGTAATAGCACTTATGATAGCCCAAAGGATCAAAACGGCAATATAGTTGGTCAATACATGCCTGTCGAAATACTTCTCACCAAAGGATTTGATCAGAATAATTAACGCCAAAAGTAGATTGACCAAGCTGTTCTTTTCAATGTAGATCGAAATAATGAGAATGACAAAGATGACACTGGCTAGTTGAATATTTAATAGTTGAGTGGGCTTTAGTTCTAACTTTTTAAGAATAAACAATACTAAGTCTATGTAAATATTTAATGCTAGAATACCCATACCGACAATGCCAAGATCTACCCAGCTCAGGAAATGCAGATCAACGAGTTTGGTAAAGTCAAAATAGATATTATTTGAATGGGTAATTAATGTCCCAGCAATATCATATAAAAATGCAAAGGATAAATAAATGCTCAATATAAATGCAATCGCGACGGGTAGTTTGAAGATCCGAATGCTTTTTATTTTATCGAAATTGAGTTCCTTTCGGATAGAGTAGATAAATAGTATGAGCCAGAGAATCAATATTGTGGTTGATAAAACGGACCAAATATTAGGAAAGAAGCTATTGTAGGCATAATTGCGTGAATCAAATATAGCGAACGTCGCATTTTCGGAGAGTAGATTCCATTTTAGATCCGCAAATTTGACTAGAATAAATACACCCGCAAGTAGTGCTATTGCCCACCAAGCCCTTTTGGTCTTGGCCATGTGTAGACAGAGACTATTGAAGAATATCAACAGTGCAATCCATGCCAGCAACCAGCAAAAGAACTGCAGAATGGTATAGATATTTTCATGGTCACCATCTTTGAGCTTCACCGAAAAGAGGTAGGACCCCTCGTTACTATAGATGTTTTTAATTGCTACCGTATCTGTATAGGACGCAATATCAATGTTCCGGGTATCGAAGAAGTTTCGTCGTAAAGAAGAGTTTAAATATGGATTGTTGTTATTGGTATAGGGCTTAACAAGGATATACGCAAGTATGCTTATATTTCCGATTGTTTTTTTACGGACGACATAAGAGCGGTTATCATCCTGTACAAAATTTGACTTTTCTAAAAAGCCCTGATCAGTGATGGGAACAAATAAATGTGTGCTCCACATTTTTGGTTCATGATCCTTAAATAGGAATAAATAAACCTTTTCATCATTTTTATATCTTTCAAAAGCTTGATAGACAGCTATTGGATATTGATCATAATTCTTAAATGTTTTGAGAAGCAATGAATCCTTAAAAAGACGATCTACTTTTTTCTCCTGTTTGGCAACATAATCATTGAGGGATTTGGTATCAATGTCGAGTATTTCCTTATTTGTAACAGATTCTTTGATGGTGATAGCTGTTCCTATAAAGCATAGTGTTAAGATCAGTAGAAGTAAACGAATTTTTATACCAGAATTCACGTGCGTCAATTTACATTATTGTAAATATAAAAAAAAGTCCTTGCTTTCTCAGGGCAAGGACTTTTATATTATTTTATTCTAAAATGCTTAAGCGTGCGGTTCTTCTTGTTTGAAAATTTTCGCAGTCAAGTACTCGCGGTTCAAACGCGCGATATTAGTTAATTTAATACCTACTGGACATTCAGCTTCACAAGCACCTGTATTGGTACAGTTACCGAATCCTTCAGCATCCATTTGATCTACCATTGCTTGTGCACGTTCGTAACGCTCAGTTTGACCTTGCGGCAATAATGCAAATTGAGATACTTTAGCAGATACGAATAACATTGCAGAAGCATTTTTACAAGCTGCAACACAAGCACCACAACCGATACAAGTAGCAGATTCGAAAGCTTCGTCAGCGATACGTTTCGGAATAGGAATGACATTGGCATCAGGGACACCACCTGTATTGATATTCACATATCCACCGGCTTGTTGAATGCGGTCAAAAGCAGTACGATCAACAGCAAGGTCTTTCAAGACTGGGAATGCAGCAGCTCTCCAAGGTTCGATTACGATCGTTTGTCCATCGTGGAAACTACGCATGTGCAATTGACATGTTGTAGTACCTTCTTTAGGACCATGAGGGCGACCATTGATTACTAATGAACACATCCCACAGATACCTTCACGACAATCGTGATCGAAATATACAGGGTCTTCACCTTTACGTGTCAATTCCTCATTCACAATATCAAGCATCTCTAGGAAAGACATATCATCAGCGATGTCGTTTGCCTGATAAGTTACAAATTGACCTTTATCTTTATCATTTTTTTGACGCCAAACTTTCAGCGTTAAATTCATATGTTGTGCCATGATAATTTTCCTTCTTATTTATAACTTCTTTGTGTTAACTGAACGTTTTCGAATACCAAGTCTTCCTTGTGTAATTCCTCAGGTACATTGTCTCCTTTGTATTCCCAAGCAGATACATATGCGAACTCCTCGTCATTACGTTTTGCTTCACCTTCTTCAGTTTGGCTTTCCAGGCGGAAGTGACCACCACAAGACTCAGCGCGTTGCAATGCATCAACAACCATTAATTCACCCAATTCCAAGAAGTCAGCTACACGGCCAGCTTTTTCTAAAGAAAGATTTAATTCTTCGTTCTCTCCAAGAACTCTGACGTTAGTCCAGAATTCTTTTTTCAACTCTTGGATCAAACCTTGTGCTTTCTGTAATCCTTCAGCAGTACGCGCCATTCCACAGTATTCCCACATGATGAGACCTAATTTTTTGTGGATATCATCAACAGTTTGTGTACCGTTTAGGGATAACAATTTATTGATTTTCTCTTCAACCTCTTTACGCGTAGATTCGAAAGCAGGATGGCTGTGATCTACTGGTGCGAAAGAACCTAGTTTAGCTAGGTAATCACCCACAGTGTAAGGGATCACGAAATAACCATCAGCAAGACCTTGCATCAATGCCGAAGCACCTAAACGGTTTGCACCGTGGTCAGAGAAGTTACACTCACCTAAAGCATACAAACCTGGGATTGTAGTCATCAAGTTGTAGTCTACCCATACACCACCCATTGTATAGTGAACAGCAGGGTAGATACGCATTGGTTGTTTGTAAGGGTTTTCGTCAGTGATTTGGTAGTACATGTCAAATAAGTTGCCATATTTAGCACGTACAGCATCTTCGCCTAGACGGCCAATAGCTTCTTTGAAATCCAAGAATACTGCGAAACCAGTTTTACCAACACCACGGCCATCATCAAC
The DNA here is from genome assembly GCF_059420745.1 of Sphingobacterium sp. GW821-FHT03E03. Classification (NCBI taxonomy): domain Bacteria; kingdom Pseudomonadati; phylum Bacteroidota; class Sphingobacteriia; order Sphingobacteriales; family Sphingobacteriaceae; genus Sphingobacterium; species Sphingobacterium sp. GW821-FHT03E03. The sequence continues at coordinate 53,843 of NZ_JBWKUH010000003.1, read as the reverse complement.
AGCTTCTTTTGCATTACGTGATGCTACGTCACGAGGTACTAAGTTACCAAATGAAGGGTATTTACGTTCCAGGAAGTAATCTCTGTCATCTTCTTTGATGTCGTTGGCTTTGATTTCACCTTTACGTAATCTTTCAGCCATCTCTTGAGTCTTAGGAACCCATACACGGCCATCGTTACGTAATGACTCTGACATCAACGTCAATTTAGACTGGTGATCTCCAGTTACAGGAATACAAGTTGGGTGAATTTGAGTGTAACAAGGGTTAGCGAAGTAAGCACCACGTTTGTGTGCTCTCCAAGCTGCTGTAACGTTACATCCCATTGCATTTGTAGACAAGAAGAATACGTTACCATAACCACCAGTACACATCAATACCGCATGTGCTGCATGTGTTTCAACTTTACCTGATACCAAGTCACGAGTTACGATACCTTTGGCATGACCGTCGATCATGACCAAATCCAACATCTCATGACGAGTATATGATTTTACTTTTCCTTTTTTGATTTGACGGTTCAATGCTGAATACGCGCCTAACAACAATTGTTGTCCAGTTTGACCACGCGCATAGAACGTACGGCTTACCTGAGCACCACCGAAGGAACGGTTGTCCAATAAGCCACCATATTCACGTGCAAAAGGAACACCTTGCGCAACACATTGGTCGATGATGTTTACAGATACTTCGGCCAAACGATAAACATTTGCCTCACGTGAACGGTAGTCACCACCTTTAATTGTATCGTAGAATAGACGGAACACAGAGTCACCATCATTTTGGTAGCTCTTTGCCGCGTTAATACCACCTTGCGCCGCAATTGAGTGCGCACGACGAGGTGAATCTTGGTAACAGAAGGTAATTACATTATATCCTAACTCAGCTAAAGATGCTGCTGCAGATGCACCAGCAAGTCCTGTACCAACAACGATAACGGTAAATTTACGTTTGTTAGCAGGGTTAACCAACTTAAGATTAAATTTATGATTTGACCACTTTTGGGCTAATGGGCCCGCTGGTACTTTTGAATCTAACATATCTCTTAATTTTATATTGATCGATAAAGCCTAAGGCCTCATCTTAAAAGATTCTGAATTATTTAAAGAAGAAAAACAATGGCATCATTGCAAAGCCAATAGGAATTAATACCCCAAATACCCAAACTCCGATTGCTCTGATAATTCCAATATATCTTCTGTGGTTGAAACCTAAAGTTTGGAATGCAGATTGGAAACCATGAATTAAGTGGAATGCCAAAGCTGCCATCGCAACAAGATATAAAGCGACTAAAGCTACATTTTTGAAGGCAAAGTCAACTTGTTTGTACAAATCTCTTGCTTTTAAGATTTGAACGTTGTTTTCTACCGTTTCTTGGTAGTCGTGGAATTCAGAAGCTTGAAGTTCTCTAGCTGTTGTTTGTCCAGTTGCCAAATCAGTACGGTATTCGATGTACGGTACTTCATCATTGTGAAACTTCCACCAAAAATTAGACATGTGCGTAGCTAGGAATACTAAAATGACAGTACCTAAGATACCCATGTTGCGTGAATTCCATTTACTGTTTGCTTGACCATCATATTTGGCATAACCAATAGGACGGGCGGCTTTGTTTTTCATCGACAATGTAATGGCGTAGATGACGTGAACGATGACCGAAGCATACAATAAGTAAGAAACAACTTTGATTGGTGTAAAGTGAGTCATGAAATAAGCGTATTTGTTGAACGCTAGACCCGCATCATCTTTAAATAATTGCAAGTTACCAACCAAGTGAACAACTAGGAATAAACATAGGAAGATTCCTGTTAAGCTCATGATTAGCTTCTTCCCAATCGAAGAACTGAAAACTGGCTTTGATTTACTCATTATCCTTGTAATTTAATTTTAATTAGGCAAATCTACTATTTGCTATTAAATATGATACCATTTTGACAAGAAAAAGGAATAATTTAGAACGGTTCTAAAGTTTCTTAAAATAAAAAGTCCGTTTTGGATAAAAACGGACTTTTTAATGGTATATATACTCGGGTTAATGTACTATAGAATACTGAATAATCTATAGCCTAAACCAATACTCCACATGTTGATTTTTGGATTTGCCTGACTCTCATTGTTGACCTTGTTCAAGCCCATTTCGTAGCGTAGATCTACACGTAAGCTTGAAATATCAGCACCAACACCAAAAGCCCAAGAGGTACCACTTTTTTTGTAGCTGTTTGGATTCAGCTGCTCAATGATTTTTTCCTGGTTATCATCCACTTTAAACGAAAAAATTGGACCAGTCTGGATTCTCGCTCCAATTGGACCTAAGCCAAAGCGCTTGCCTAACAATACAGGAATATCAACTGTTGTAAACTTAACGTCAGTAGTTTCTCCATTTTCTGCTTTTACAGTGGTATTTTTACCTGTTAAATAAACCTCAGGTTGAACATGGAATCCCAATACACCAACACGTCCATAAAGACCTGCCTGATAACCCGCTTTATTGTCTGAACTGAAATACTTGCCATCACTTTTAAATTTAGAAAAATTCAAGGCGCCTTTTAAACCGACCTCAAATCCAGGCAATAGCTGCGCTTGTGCTGTTGCTACGCTACCACAAATCAATAGTAATGCTGGTAAAATCTTTTTCATAATTTTTTATTTATGTATATATTGTATCTTTAAACAAACTTTCACAAGTTTGGTAAAGATATACAAATTTTATACCTAAATCATAGTTATGCTGAAAATTAACGAAGAACAATGGCAGGTTGCGAAAGAAAAACTCCGTCGCAAGTATAACCATCTAAGCGATGAGGATCTAGCTTTTCAAGCAGGCGAGGAAGACAAACTGATCCATAAACTCTCTTCGCGTTTAAAACGCAAACCCTCTTATATTATATTTACAATTGGTAAGGAAATTCAGGACATCGATAGCAATAGATTATGAGTGACACCATTGGTTGGGCAGATTTCGAAAAATTAGATTTACGTGTGGGAACTATTTTGGACGTACAGGATTTTCCGAAAGCTAAAAAGCCAGCTTATCAATTGAAACTTGATTTTGGAAGTGAAATTGGAATATTGCAAAGCAGTGCCCAGATTACAGTACATTATAGTAAGGAGGAACTGATCGGGAAACAGGTTGTTGCAGTGGTGAATTTTCCAAAGAAGCAGATCGCTAATTTTTTTTCTGAGTGTCTGGTAACCGGATTCGCTGATGCAAATGGTGATATTATTTTGACTTCTGTGGACAGAAAATTACCAAATGGATCGAAACTTAGTTAAGTTTGTGGCATGACATTTATAGATTTTGAAGGAACACAATTAATCGATAGTGATGAATCATTTATGCGCATGGCATTAAATGAAGCAAAGAAAGCTTTCGAAGAAGGGGAGGTTCCGATTGGTGCTGTTATCGTGCATAAAGGACGTGTTATCGGTAAAGGGCATAATCTCACACAACGCTTGAATGATGTAACGGCCCATGCCGAAATGCAGGCTTTTACAGCAGCAGCAAATTATCTTGGTGGAAAATATCTGGACGATTGTACATTATATGTGACCATAGAACCATGTATCATGTGTGCCGGGGCGGCATATTGGACACATATCAGTAAAATTGTCTACGGTGCGAAGGATGAAAAGCGTGGTTATTCCCATTTTCATGATAAGATTTTACATCCGAAGACCGTCGTTACCCAAGGTGTTTTGCAGGAAGAATGTGCCGATTTGGTAAAATCATTTTTTCGTCAAAAACGCTAACAAAATATCGAATTTATTGTAACACATAAAAACATAACAGGCTATATTGTGTTATATTTGTATATAAAAACGAAGTAATAAACATTTAAATTAAAATAGATATGGCATTTGAATTAGAAGCGTTACCATACGCAGCCGACGCATTAGAACCACATATTGACAAGACTACAATGGAAATCCACCATGACAGACACCATCAGGCATACGTGGACAACTTAAATAAAGCAATCGCAGGAACAGATGCAGAGAACTTATCTTTATTAGATATCATCAAGAATGTGAGCAAATATTCAGCAGCTGTTCGCAACAATGGTGGTGGTCATTTCAACCACTCTTTGTTTTGGAAAGTTTTAGGTCCAAATGCTGGTGGGGCTCCAACAGGTGAATTGGCGGAAGCAATCAATGCAACTTTCGGTTCATTTGATGAGTTAAAAAAACAACTTCAAGCTGCTGGTGCTACGCGTTTTGGATCAGGCTGGGCATGGTTGATCGTAGGCGCTGATGGTAAATTAGCGGTAACTTCTACGCCTAATCAAGACAATCCCTTGATGGACGTTGCTGAAGTAAAAGGAACGCCAGTTTTAGGTATTGACGTTTGGGAACATGCGTACTACTTGAAATTCCAAAATAAACGTCCAGCTTATTTGGAGGAAATCTTTAATGTTATCAATTGGGATGCCGTAGCACAAAATTATGCTGCAGCAAAATAATTGATCATTTTGATAGGTACACAAAGAAGCGACAATAAGAATTTATTGTCGCTTCTTTGCTTTAAGGATGAAAGGGGTGTGCAATATCTGTTTTTGTTTTTAACCTAACGTAGAGAGCTTTTACATGCTAAATATCTGATCTTTTAAGATCATAATCATGTTATAGACTCACAAGATAATGATATACCTATGAAAGATATTATTATAATTTTTACAGCTATTTTTTTGTTGAGCGCTTGTCGTGCTCAAGAGCCAAAGACTGCGAAAACGGACTTTTCTAAACTACCGGAAAAAAGTGTAGGGAGCTTAGATACCGCAACATTTGCTGCAGGTTGTTTTTGGTGTACTGAAGCACAGTTTAAGGAGTTGAGAGGTGTACACAAGGTTGTTTCCGGATATACAGGCGGATGGGTAGCAAATCCCAGCTATGCTCAGGTCTGTACAGGTAATACGGGGCATGCTGAGGCAACTAATATTATTTATGATCCGAAAGTGATCAGTTATGATAAGCTATTGGAGGCCTTTTTTGTCGCGCACGACCCTACACAACTCAACCGTCAGGGGGATGATGTAGGGACACAATACCGCTCGGCCATATTTGTCCATAGCAAGGAGCAGCTGGATAAAGTCCAGTTTTATATCGCGGCTCTGAATAAGGAGAAAGTCTATAATGAACCGATCGTAACTGAGGTCGTACCAACAGCTGTATTTTATCCCGCAGAGGACTATCATCAAGACTATTATAGGTTAAATGGTAAGGAACCATATTGTCAATTGGTTATTAAACCGAAATTGGAAAAATTTAAACGTATCTTTTCCAAGGTGCTCAAAGAAGGAGAGTAACTTTGGGTATTCATAAAATTTAAGGTAATTTTACTCCTATTGGCACCATTTAGTGTGGTGCTAATAAGTTGAAACCATCAGGTTTTCTCAGGTCAAATAATGAGATGAGAAAACCTGATAGCTTCATCGCCAATAAATAGCAATTTTTTTGGATGAATAATAAATAATTGTAATATGTCTAAAGGATTTTTTACAGTTCCTGTTCCTGCAAATGAACCGGTGTATACTTACGCTGTCGGAACGAAAGAACGTAAGTTGTTGAAAGCAGCAATTGATGAAGCACGTTCGAAACAAATCGATATCCCAATGTATATTGGTGGTAAAGAAATAACTACTTCTAAAAAAGTAACCCTAGCTCCTCCACATGACCATCAACATATTTTAGGTCAATACAATCAAGGCGAGAAATCTCATGTAACAGATGCAATCAATGCTGCTTTGGCAGCTAAAAAGGATTGGGAAAATCTAGCATGGGAAGATCGTGCGGCGATATTCTTGAAAGCAGCTGAATTGATTTCAGGGAAATACCGTTATGAGTTAAATGCTGCGACAATGTTGGGTCAATCGAAGAACCCATATCAAGCGGAAATTGACTCAGCTTGTGAGATTATAGATTTCTTGCGTTTCAACGTGCAATATATGAGCGAAATCTATAAGCAACAACCTCCTGTATCTGGAAAAGGTGTATGGAACCGTGTAGAACAACGTCCTCTTGAAGGCTTTGTGTTTGCGTTGACACCATTCAATTTTACAGCTATTGCAGGTAACTTACCTTCATGTGTTGCTATGATGGGAAATGTTGTTGTATGGAAACCATCTAATACGCAGATCTACTCAGCAAACGTACTGATGAAAATCTTCCGTGAAGCTGGACTTCCGGATGGTGTTATCAATTTAGTGTATGTTTCGGGACCAGATGCTGGTGATGTGATTTTCCAACATCCTGATTTCGCTGGTATCCACTTTACCGGTTCAACAGGTGTATTCCAAGATATCTGGAAAACTATCGGTGACAATATCCATCGTTATAAAACTTATCCACGTATCGTTGGTGAGACAGGTGGTAAAGATTTTATTGTTGTGCACCCTTCAGCTGATCTAAAAGCTGCAAATACAGCTTTGGTTCGTGGAGCATTTGAATACCAAGGTCAAAAATGTTCAGCAGCTTCACGTGCATATATTCCTAAATCATTATGGCCAGCATTAAAGGAGTCTATGACTAATGATGTGAAGTCATTTACAATAGGTGGAACTGAAGATTTTACAAATTTTTTCAATGCGGTTATCGACGAGAAATCATTTGATAAATTAGCAAAATACATCGATCGTGCGAAAGAATCCAATGAGGCAGAGATCGTAGTTGGTGGTACTTATGATAAGTCTAAAGGCTATTTCATTCATCCAACGATCATTGAAGCTTCAAAGCCAGATTACGAAACAATGGTCGAAGAATTGTTCGGTCCAGTATTGACCGTATACGTTTATGAAGACGCTAAGTTCGAGGAAACATTAGATATCGTTGATACAACTTCTATCTATGCATTGACTGGTTCAATTATCGCACAAGACCGCTATGCTATTAATTTAGCTACAGATAAATTGAGACATGCTGCGGGTAACTTCTATGTGAATGATAAATGTACTGGAGCTGTGGTAGGTCAACAACCATTTGGTGGTGCGAGAGGTTCAGGTACAAACGACAAAGCTGGATCTATGATCAACTTGTTGCGTTGGGTATCTCCTCGTACAATCAAAGAAACGTTCAATCCAGATACGGATTACAGATACCCTTTCTTAGAAAAAGGTGAATAAAATAAATCGAATTATCCTGTACGGCGGTAACCATAGCCTGGTTTCAAGCGCTATCGACGATAGCAGATACATTCAAAATAATAAAGGCACTCCGTTATGGAGTGCCTTTATTATTTTGTAAACTTTCCCAGTTCAGTTCCGTCGTCTCGGGTCATTCGAATAGCCAGTGATTTGGCAGATCCCGAAATGTCGATAATGGTCCTTTTTCCAGCCTTTGGGCCACCGCCTATAAATACAGGATAATTGTGGTCCTTATCTGCTGGATAGTATCCATATTGATGCGTATGGCCAGAGACCATTGCATCTATTTTATATTTCTGAAACAAAGGATGGAAGCATTCCCGATTATGCAATGTGCCATGCCATTCATCTGAATGGAATATAGGGATATGGCTGATAACTACTGTGTGTTGGGCAGACTTTCTTTCTTTAGATTGTAATACCGTTTCCAGCCACTTCGCCTGTTCTTTTCTGTAATTGTCGTAATCTACGGTACCAGCATACACTTCATGGCTGTCTGGTTTATCCTCACCGCTGTCTAGCATAATCCAAAAAATAGGCCCCCTTTTGAAAGCTTGGTAATATTTATTGTTGGGATAGCCGAAATACCGTTTGAAATTGCGGGCAAAGGAACCTCTCGTTTCATGGTTTCCACGGTTCATAATGAAAGGTTTGCCTGTCGCAATAAATTCGATAGGCTTCAATAATTTTTCTGTAATGTCTTCCTGATTGCTCACATAATGAAAAGAGTCTCCATTCAGGACAAAGAAATCATAGATTGAGGTGTCTTGATTGGGGACAAGATCGCGATAGCTACTTTTTTCTTCATGAACATCATTATAGACCAGGCAACGAACTTGTTCTTGATTATTTTTCGCCAGCTTGGCCTCAAAGATTGGCGTTTCGATTTCTTGTGCATAGACAATCTTATAGGGATCGAATTTTTGAATTTCTTTTGCCTTGATGCGATAGCGGAAAGATCTGGGGGCTTCCTCGACGGTAAAATGAAAGAAATCTGTATTTGCATTAATCATACCATCTTCGGATTGGTGGATCGTTTGCTGTACATTACCTGCATTGTCAAGGATTTCCAGCCGAGCTACAGCAGGTTTGCTCAAGATTGTAAAGATGCTGATGCCCGTCTCTGTCTGATTCTGTAAATAAGCGGGGACTATAAAACTAAAATCTCCTTCCGGATTTTCTGTTTCTTTTTCTTTAGCGACGCTGATATTGGGCAATGTAATTCCTGCCAGCGCTAGCGCTTCTAAAAATCTTCTTCTATTAAAATTCATAATGGGTTATTTAATTTCGATTTCAACATATAATGGTCGATGATCGCTCGCATATTTCTCTTCAAGGACACGATGGTTGAAGAATTTTGGATGTGATGACGTATTGACCATAATATAGTCTATTTCGGTATTAGGCTTATCTTGTGGAAAGGTTAAGCCATTTTTGCTAGTCGTTTTTGTGAATAACATGCCAAGCTCTTTAATCGCAGGATCAGTGGGTTCGGAGTTTAAATCGCCGACCAGGATCGTCGGTAGCTTTTCATTTTTGAAACGTGATGTAATGAACTTTGCCTGTGCGATTTTGTTCTTGTCTTTTAGATCTAGGTGGGTGTTCGCAAATAAGATTTTCTTATTGTTGATACGCACTTCAATAATGGATAAGCTTCGACGTTCGCTTTCAACGGGAGAAGGTAGAAAATGTTTTTCTACGCGTTCTATCGGATGTTTCGATAATATCGCTGTGCCATATTCACCTTTTTCAAGGTCTATTCCTTTTGAGAAAATGTAGTGCATTCCTGTTAGTTCAGCTAGTTTTTTCGCTTGATCCTTGTTGTAAGAGCGCCCTAGGTTGACATCAATTTCTTGCAAACCGACTAGGTCCGCATTACTGTTTTTAATAATTTGAGCGATGGTATCGAGATTGACAACAGATTCCTTTTCTGAGGGTGGATTCCCATGATGAATATTGAAGGAAAGTACGCGGAGTTTTTGTGCACTGAGATGGAATACTGATCCAAAAAGGATCAAAAGAAATGCAATTAGCTTACGGTTCATTTTTCAAAGTTAAGTTTAGAATGTAGTCAGCGATTTATGTTCGCTCCGCTAAAAATACTAAAATCATAGCGTACAAACTCAAAACTTTGGACATGTAACAAAATAATCATTTAAACTTAATCGGAGCTTTGCGAGAGGAGGAGGTAATAAAATAGAATAGCCATCCCAAAAAGGATGGCTACCTACATTATACTAATTTTTACAGCAACTAGTCTTCATTTTCCTCTGCATGAAGCATTGGATCTTCTCCTGTTACTTCAGTACGGATTTTTGCCTCAAGTTCATCCATTAGATCTGGATTGTCAAACAATAAGGCTTTTACAGCATCTCTACCTTGTCCTAATTTGGTTTCACCATAGCTAAACCAAGAACCTGCTTTTTTGATGATGCCATATTCAACACCTAAGTCAATGATTTCACCGACTTTTGAGATACCTTCACCAAAGATGATATCAAACTCCGCAATACGGAAAGGCGGCGCTACTTTATTTTTTACAATTTTAACTTTTACACGGTTACCAGATACCTCGTCAGAATCTTTAATCTGCGATGTACGACGGATATCCAAACGTACAGAAGCATAGAACTTCAATGCATTACCACCAGTTGTTGTTTCAGGGTTACCGAACATCACGCCAATCTTTTCACGTAATTGGTTGATGAAAATACAACAACAGTTTGTTTTGGAAATTGTTCCGGTCAACTTACGTAATGCTTGAGACATTAAACGGGCTTGAAGACCCATTTTTGAATCACCCATTTCACCTTCAATCTCACCTTTAGGTACTAATGCAGCTACAGAGTCAATTACAATAACATCAATTGCACCTGAGCGAATTAAATTGTCGGCAATTTCTAAACCTTGTTCACCATTATCTGGTTGAGAAATTAATAAGTTCTCAACATCAACACCAAGCTTTTGTGCGTAATATTTGTCAAAAGCGTGTTCAGCATCAATAATTGCTGCAATACCACCTTTTTTCTGTGCTTCAGCAACAATGTGTGTTGCTAATGTCGTTTTACCCGAAGATTCAGGTCCATATATTTCAATGATACGTCCTTTTGGAACACCGCCAATTCCCAAAGCAATATCCAATCCTAAGGACCCTGTAGAAATCGCCTCGATAGGCTCAACAGCTGTATCTCCTAATTTCATAATCGAACCTTTTCCAAAGCTCTTTTCCAATTTATCTAACGTCAGCTGTAACGCTTTTAACTTATCTGTGTTGCTCATATTTTTAGTATATATTTATCAAAATTAAAAATAAAAAAGAATAAACCAAATATTATCACTAAAAAAATTAGTTTTTTATTTCTATCGCGCTTGGAGCACTTTTTATGTGATGGGTTTTCTCAAAGTATTTACACATGTAGGTAATCGGGCATTTTTCGCAAAGTGGTTTTCGGGCCAGACAAATATATCGTCCATGCAAGATCAACCAATGGTGCGCAACAGCAATAGTTTCTTTCGGGAGATTTTTGACTAATTGTTTCTCTACCGCCAACGGAGTGGTTGCATGGTAGGTTAAGCCAAGCCGGTTAGCCACACGGAATACATGCGTATCGACTGCCATTGCAGGATTATGATATACCACCGACGAAATGACATTGGCCGTTTTTCTACCTACGCCGGGGAGCTTGACCAAATCCTCAATCTGCTCAGGCACGATATTGTTAAATTTTTCAATAAGCATTTGTGCCATTCCGACCAGATGCTTGGCCTTGTTATTTGGATAGCTTACCGAGCGGATATAAGTAAATACTTCATCGACGCTTGAAGCGGCTAAAGTCTGTGCATCCGGGTAACGTTCAAATAGCTTTGGCGTTACCTGATTAATTCTCTTGTCTGTGCATTGGGCAGACAGAATAACAGCCACGAGTAATTCATAAGGATTACTATAGTTGAGCTCTGTTTGCGCATCGGGATTATTTTTGGTAAAATATTCCACAAAAGCCTTGTATCGTTCTTGTTTTAACATCACTCCAAAACTAGCCAAAATTTCCATTAAAAAAGAAAACTTGCGGCTTACTCAGTGCTTATCAAATTGATTTTTACAGTATAAATAGATAATGAAAATAATTCGCATAACAGGAGGCTTATGGTATTATTTTAGGAATGCTATGGCGCGATTTATCGACTTAAATGATGGAGGATGGGGTTGATTTTATTCCAATAAATAAGGCCTAATCTCAAGATTAGGCCTTTCTTTTTTCCATTTGTTTGGAATATGCCATGATATTCGCAATACATTTCTTGCTTGGATTAAGCAACATTTTGGGTAATTGAAGTTTCAATTCATTTTCTATATCCTCATCAGTCATTACCTTCTCGTTTTGGGTTAGTAAATTTTGAACTTCGTTTTCTGATTGGGTAAAGTTTTCTACCATAAGCATCTTAAGTTTTGTCCCTGTAAGTTAATTAATTAAACGGACAAAAGATAGTTTTGGTATACGAAAAATGAGAATATTATTTATTTTTTCTTTTTATTACTAAATTCTTCGGCCTTTATGATGGCGTTATATGCATTGACAATCCCTCCGGTTACAGAAATATCTGCAAATTTGACGGTTTTTGTAGCCTCTTCACTAATTTTTACCTGGACCGTTTGTTCCGGTTTTACAACAGATTCCAGAATAATCTGCTTGGTTTCTGTTGCAGAGAGGTTAGGGTAATAAGAGCGTATCATAGCTGCTAGTCCCGCAACGACAGGGGCAGCCATACTTGTACCTTGCTCTTCTTTATATTTTGAATCTGGAATAGTAGAATTAATCCGAACCCCCGGAGCAAAAACATCAACTGTTTTTTTGCCATAATTGGAAAAGTCTGCTAGAAGTTCGTTGTCCGGATGTAAACCACTTGCGCCAACAGTGATCCAATTATTTGCTATTCCTGTGGTATCCCCCTTCGCATTCGTATAGTATTTCATTGGAAAATTGGGCTCCACATCATTATCCTCACTGTCATTTCCGGCAGCATGTACCAGTAGGACATCTTTGGATTCAGCATATTTAACAGCGTCATCCACTGTTTGCTTGTTGTGTGCATAGCTTTTTCCAAAGCTCATATTGAGCACTTTCGCTCCATTGTCTACTGCATAACGGATCGCATTTGCGACATCTTTATCACGTTCATCGCCATCCGGAACCAAACGTACTGTTAGTATTTTGACATTGTCTGCAACACCGTTTATACCAATATTATTGTTACGTTTAGCACCGATGATGCCCGCAACATGGCTTCCATGGAGCGCATCAGGTCCCTTTACATCCGCATTGCCGTAATGACGTTCGGAAGCATCTTCATAATTGTCGCCAATAATGGGACGGGAGTCATATTCTTTATTTAAATGATAGTCAACTTGATTGTTGAAATACTTCGCTCCCTCGGTGATATCGTCAAAAAATTTGACAAAACCATTCGTTTGAATTTCGTCTTTTGCATAGCCCAGAGCGATACGTTGATTGTTCGATTTTGGGTTGAAATTCTCTAGATCAGCCAATGTGATTTCTTCAGGTTTTTTGCCTATTTCACCAACCACAGCGTCCAAATTGCGTTTAAGGGCGTCATAGGAAAACTGTCCCATTTTGGCTTCTTCCAGCTTATTCTTGTATTTTGCTACCATTCCTTGATACGCTAAAAAAGCCTTTCTGTCCGCTTCATTCAGCTCAGTGGTTGGGGTAACATGGGCAAATTTTTTGTCTAAAATCCGCAATTGCCTCGTTAATTCCAGATTGTCAAATTGAACATCTTTTCCATCGGCGTTACCAATAAAGTTCCAGCCATATTTGTCATTGATATAGCCGTTACCATCAGCATCTTTCCCATTGGAAACACTGTCTTTTATGTTGATCCAAACGACATCCTTCAAATCTTCGTGGAAAACATCGACACCACCGTCTAATACACCGACAATAACAGGTGTTGATTTTTTTCCCTTTAATAAAGTTTTATACGCTTTCTCCGTACTGATACCCATTACACCATCCGTGTTGTAATCTAAGTTATACCAATTCAGAGGAACAGCCTCAGCTTGAGCAAACGAGGTCATCGGTAAAGCACCCAAGGCAATCAGATATAGTGATTTCTTTAAATTCATAAAATTTTCTCCTAGCACTGTAGCAAATATAGTATTATTGGTCCTGTTGAATTGTTAATTTTTATTAAAAGTGACTTTATATAGATAATGAAGGATAGAAAATAGATCAGCTTATAATATATTTCAAAATGAAGGGGATATTTACAGTCGATCTATTCCTGTTTATATATAGTTTTGCTATTTCTCTAGAAATGCATTAAATTCAATGTTCTGGGGAGTGATGACGAATAGCAAAATACAAGTCGTATTTGTTTTTATTTAAAAAGAGATTTAGCGCATTCATATTATATATGCAACATAACAAAAATATACAGTGGCCCGAAGTTTCGGCCCCAATAGCTGCAGTGCATCCTTATAAAAGACAAATTCATGGTGATACAGTCATTGACGATTATTACTGGATGATTGACTATTTCAAAAAAGGACAACGATCAGCAGAAGTTATAGACTATCTGGCTGCGGAGAATACCTATACTACCGCGATGTTAAAGGAGACGGAATCTTTTCAGGAAGACTTATTCCGGGAAATGAAATCTCGTATCAAGGAAAAAGATGAGTCAGTACCCTATTTTAAAAATGGTTACTATTATTACAGTAGAACAGAGGAGGGGAATCAATATTTCAAATTTTGCCGTAAGAAAGGGACGTTGGATGCTGACGAAGAGCTATTATTGGATATAGATCATCTCGCACAAGGCTATGCCTATTATGCAGCAAAAGGCTTTTCGATCAGTCCTGACAATCGCTTATTGGCTTTTAGTGTGGATACAGTTTCCCGAAGGGAATACACGGTATATATCAAGAATCTGGAGACAGGTGAGATCTATCCCGATCGGATCGCTAATACCGAAGGTGCTGCAATTTGGGCTAATGATAACCAGACCCTGTTTTATACAGCCAAGAACCCAGTAACATTACTGAGTGAAAAAATTATGCGACATACACTGGGAACCGATGTCTCTACAGATGTGTCTGTGTATGAGGAAAAAGATAACACAAATTATATCGCAGTTGGTAAATCAAAAAATGGCAAATACATTATTATCAGTTCGGAGGGGACCCTGTCTTCTGAAATATGGCTGTTGGATGCTGATCTTCCCAATAATGATTTTAAGGTCTTTCAACCACGTCGAAATGATGTGCTTTATACCATAGTTCCTTTACAAGATCGTTTTTTAATATTGACTAATGATGATGCGATTAATTTCCGAATTATGCAATGCCCATTGGACAAAACAGATCGGGAATATTGGACCATATTTATAGCGCATCGGCCAGACGTCCTCGTGAGCGATATTGAGGAATTCAGATCATTTTTGGCAATAGCTGAACGAAAAGATGGATTAACACAGCTGGCAATTTATGATCTGAACAGCCAAGAACAACATTATCTAGATTTTGGAGAGGTGGCCTATACAGTGTATCCGGGGATAAATGTTGAATACAATTCCGAAAAACTGCGTTATGGATATACTTCATTGGTAACACCTAGTTCCGTATACGAGTATAATATGGAGGATCGCAGCAAAACATTGTTGAAACAACAGGAAGTTTTGGGCGGCTATGACCAAAGTGCCTATAAGACTGAACGTATCTATGCTTTGGCGAGGGATGGTGTAAGGGTACCTATTTCTCTTGTTTATAAAGAGGGAACTCAATTAGATGGCACAGCTCCCTTATTGCAATATGCCTATGGTTCTTATGGAGCATCTATGGATCCTAGTTTTTCCAGTAATCGGTTGAGTTTATTGGATCGCGGTTTTATATATGCATTGGCCCATATTCGCGGCGGCGAAGAAATGGGGCGTCAGTGGTACGAGGATGGAAAGATGATGCGTAAAATAAATACTTTTTATGATTTTGTGGATTGTGGTAAGTGTCTTATTGAACAGCGTTATACATCACCAGACCATCTTTATGCGCAAGGAGGCAGTGCCGGAGGACTTCTGATGGGCGTAGTTGCAAATATTGCAGCAGCGCAATATCAGGGTATTATAGCGCAGGTGCCATTTGTGGATGTTGTGAATACCATGTTGGATGAGACAATACCATTAACAACAAATGAGTATGATGAATGGGGCAATCCCAATGAGTCTGATGCTTATTTTTATATGAAAAGTTATTCACCTTATGAGAATATCGAGCCGAAAGAATATCCAAATTTACTGGTTACAACGGGATTGCACGATAGCCAGGTTCAATATTTTGAGCCCGCCAAATGGGTCGCAAAATTACGGACGGTCAAAACCGGGAGTTCCATTTTGCTCTTGAAGACAGATATGGATTATGGACATGGAGGTGCTTCGGGCAGATTTGATTACTTGAAAGAAATTGCGATGGAATATGCTTTTCTGTTTAAACTAGAAGGGATCAACCACTAAACGTAACTTAAATTCAAAATCGTATTTCTGTTTTCTACTCATAAAAATGCTCCAAAAAGTTAGATATTTTTTGGAGCATTTTTATTTGCCGTTTTTTATTGTTGAGCGTGATTAATGCTATCCTGCTGTTTTTGTAAACGTTCTTCACGTTCGATTTCTCTAGAATCGATTTGATGTTGCTGATAGTTGTCCATCGCAACTTTGCTTGCTTTCTGCGATACGTAGATCGCCAATATGGCAACTATGGTAATGATTGCAAGCCCCCAAGCATATTTACGTTTGTCCTGTTTGACAAGCCAATACATAAAGATGATATAAGGCACAGCAAAAATAATATAGAAAATTAAACTCGGTGACATGCTATTTTCCTCTAAATGATGTATACAAAAGTATCGTTTTTGTCTAAAAATAACGAACCTATAGAAAAAACACAGCTTTTCAATTGACAAAGCCTTAAACCTTTATCAGTTTTATTGTCAAATTAATATCGGTTATAGTGTGGGGGCATGCCCCAGTTATTGTTTATTAATTGCTTGAAAATGAAGGTTACAGAGCGGTTTTGATGCTTGATTGTAATTTTTTAATTTTTGCAAAAAATCCATGATAATATTGTGGAAAAGAAAAAAATATTTTTATACATTTGCATCGTCAGAAACAATTGACAGAGAAATAAAATGAAACAGAGCAAAAAGAACGACTATTCTTATACTCAAACTTTTGAGAAGTTTATGAGAAAGGTGTTCTGTGCTTTCATTTTCGTAGAAATACCTGTTTTACGCTTCCGACGACCCATACTACCTCGGGCTTGATTTGAGGTAGTGAATCTTTCCAAGCAAAACCATGATTGTCCGATGGTTTTTGAATCCATTATTTTATTTATTCAGTAACAAAACGCAACAATGGTTGTTGTTTTATTATTAGGGTCGTAAGTCAATGACTATATCAGATTTTTTAATTATTCCAGCTAAACCTGAGCATGCGCATTATGCAGAGGTTATTTGCAACGAAATGTTCGAGTCTGCAAAGGCTCGTGGTACTGGTATTGCACGTCGTAAACCAGAGTATGTTGCCAAGAAAATGAATGAAGGTAAAGCAGTGATTGCTTTGCATAAAGACGGTCGATGGGCAGGGTTTTGTTATATTGAAACTTGGGGTCACGGAGATTACGTCGCAAATTCAGGACTTATCGTCAATCCCGAATTTCGAAAAGTTGGTTTGGCAAAAGCCATTAAGAAAAGGGTGTTTGATTTGTCTCGCGAGCAATATCCCAAAGCGAAGATATTTGGTCTGACCACGGGTTTTGCTGTCATGAAAATTAATTCGGAACTGGGATACGAACCTGTACCTTATTCAGAATTGACGACCGATGACGAATTTTGGAAAGGATGTCAGAGCTGCGTTAATTACGAGATCTTAATGAGCAAGGATCGTAAGAACTGTATGTGTACAGCTATGCTTTGGGACCCAGAAGAAAAAGAACGTGAACTGAGGGAAAAGATTCAGCGCAAGCATGAAGCAAAAGAACGTTTGGAAAGAATCACACAAAAACAATCGTTATTAAAACGTATACAGGCAAAGTTTTGGAAGTCGGCAAATAAGTTTATTGCGGTCAATTTTCCAAAGCATAATAAAGTTGCCAAAGGATTTTAACAAGAATCATACATAGCATGTCAACTGGCGTAGCAGCCATTGAAAATAAATAATGAACAGGCGATGAAACGGTCAATTTAAGGTTTGAATAGAGCCGGATTGGTTAATAATAGTTTCACCACATTAAAAACAATTTATCTCAATGAAAAAAGTAGTTTTAGCATTCAGCGGAGGATTAGATACTTCGTTTTGTTGTATTTATCTGACGCAAGATTTAGGTTTAGAGGTTCATTCCGTTGTCGTAAATACAGGTGGTTTTTCGGATGAAGAATTGAAGAATATTGAAGCACGTGCTTATGCATTAGGCGTAAAATCACATACAGCGATTGACGAAACAGCAGACTATTACCGCGAAACTATTAAATACTTGATCTTTGGTAATGTGTTGAAAAATGCAACATACCCATTGTCAGTATCCGCTGAACGTGTATGTCAGGCAACTGCTATTGCAAACTATGCGAAGAAAATCGGAGCTGAATGTGTTGCACATGGTTCTACTGGTGCTGGAAATGACCAAGTACGTTTTGACATGATTTTTCAAACCTTGATCCCAGGGGTTGAAATTATCACACCTATTCGTGATCTACAGTTATCCCGTGAAGCGGAAATAGAATACTTGAATAAACATGGTGTCGAATATTCGGCAGAAAAAGCCAAGTATTCGATCAATAAAGGTCTTTGGGGCACTTCTGTGGGTGGAGCGGAAACATTGACATCCAATCAATATCTGCCGGAGTCAGCATGGCCAACGCCAGTGACTTCTTCAGAACCACAACAAATCACGATAGATTTTGAAAAAGGCGAGCCAGTTGCGTTAAACGGAGAGAAAATGGCATCTGTGAAAGTCATTCAGGAACTGCAGGCAATTGCGCAACCTTATGGCATCGGTCGTGATATTCACGTAGGTGATACAATCATTGGTATCAAAGGTCGTGTAGGTTTTGAGGCCGCAGCTTCAGTGATTTTAATTAAGGCACACCACACCTTGGAAAAACATACGCTGACTAAATGGCAATTATCTTGGAAAGATCAAATCGCTGCTTTCTATGGAAATTATATGCACGAAGGACAGATGCACGATCCTGTGATGCGTGATATAGAAGCATTCTTGCAGTCTTCACAAGACACTGTAACGGGCCGTGTGATCGTTGAATTACATCCTTATCGTTTTGTTGTGATTGGTATTGAGTCGGAGCACGATTTAATGTCCAATAAATTCGGTAGCTACGGTGAGATGAATAAAGGCTATACGGGTGATGATGTGAAAGGTTTCTCGAAAATTTTCGGAAATCAGACTATTATCTGGCATAAAGTAAATCAAAAATAAGGGAATAAGGATACTTCTGTAAGCCAAAGGCTTGCAGAAGTAAATTCTTAATACTAGCTACTCAATACGAAATAAAAATATGATAAAAGTAGGAATTGTTGGTTCAGCAGGATATACGGGCGGAGAATTATTGCGTGTATTGATTTATCATCCTGAAGTAGAGATTGTGTTTGCTAACAGTGCATCTAATGCAGGAAACAAATTATATGAAGTTCACAATGATCTGTTCGGTGATACAGAACTGACCTTTTCCTCTGACTTTCATAGCGATATTGACGTTTTGTTTCTATGTGTAGGACATGGTGATGCACGTAAGTTTTTGGATGCAAATCTAGTTGCGCCAGCTGTAAAGATTATTGACCTTTCGCAAGATTATCGTCTTCGGGCAAATACATTATACCAAGGGCAACAATTTGTATATGGACTTCCGGAATTAAATAGGGAAGCGATCAGATCTGCACAGTATATTGCCAATCCGGGTTGTTTTGCCACCAATATTCAATTGGCATTATTGCCATTGGCGAGTAAAGAGTTATTACCCGATCAGATTCATGTCAATGCGACGACCGGATCTACCGGTGCCGGACAGAAACCTGGAGCGACCACACACTTCTCTTGGCGTAACAATAATCTTTCTGCATACAAGTCTTTCGAACATCAACACCTACAGGAAATTTCGGAGTCCTTGGATCAATTGCAAAGTGGATTTTTGCCAGCGTCTGATGATTCATTATTAGCACGCGCTGCTGAAAAGATAAATTTCGTTCCACAACGTGGCGATTTTGCGCGGGGAATTTTCTCGGCAATATATGTTGACTCCGATTTGACAGAGGAACAAGCTTACGAGTTGTACGAAGCGTATTATGCAACACATCCATTTACACACGTTAGTAGCAGCAATATCGACCTCAAACAAGTCGTAAATACCAATAAGAGTATTATCCATTTGGAGAAACACGGGAATAAGTTGCTGATCTTAAATGCTACAGATAATTTGTTGAAAGGAGCATCTGGACAAGCCGTGCAAAATATGAACTTAATGTTCGGATTGAATGAACGTACAGGATTAAATTTAAAGAGTGTTGGTTTTTAGTTCTTTATGACTTATTCAACAGTTGTATTAACAGAATGTGAATAATCAGAATGGATAAAAACTCAATGAAATACAGTTATCAACATAGTTATTAATACTGTGTGGAAAAGTGAAGGGGATAACCTCTTCACTTTTTTTATACCCGCAGCGGTTTGTATAAAGCGTAATGTGGATACACGCAATGATTGCTAAGGTATTGGGTCGAAATCAATGCAATATTGGAAAGGCTAGCACTCGATTTACACGTTGTATCGTTACGGCATGTTTCTTAACTTAGTGCGTATAAAATGGCGGTTAACTCGATCATGTTTAGCCAAATCAATGTAGCGGTAAGCAATTTTAAAATGGAAAAAAGACCAGGCATAAAACTCAAACCGACACTCGGCGATATAATATTGGAATTAATTGGTTACCTGTCCTTATTCACCTTATGGTATCTGATTGCTATAAATTATTATAAACTACCCGAAACTATTCCAGCTCATTATAATGCAGCAGGAAATGCGGATAGTTTTGGTGGGAAAGAGACTATTTTTGCTCTACCAATTATCGCCACGATACTATTTATAGGGATGACCATCCTAAATCGATTTCCACATATTTTCAACTATCCAGTTAAGATTACCGAGGAAAATGCGTTTAGACAATATTCAAATGCAAACCGTATGTTACGGTATTTGAAATTTATTATTGTGGTTATTTTTGGTGTAATTACTTTTAAGACTATTCCGAATTCGGCAGGAACTTCAGATGGGTTGGGCGAATGGTTTTTACCGTTGATACTGGGATTTATTTTTATTCCTGTGATCTATTACGTTGTACAGGCATTCCGGAAGGCTTAGTACTTAATTACTATCACATGCTATGCACTATATTCATTCCATAAGAAATACAAAACCAATCGAGGATCGAATAGCTTATCCATTTAATATTGCTTCAATATTGAATTTGAATGAATTACGGTTTAGATCCCCCGTGACCTTTATCATTGGAGAGAATGGTTCGGGTAAGTCCACTCTGGTCGAGGCTATTGCTATTAATGCTGGTTTCAATCCTGAAGGGGGGACTAAGAATTTTAATTTCCATACGAAAGATTCCCATTCCGAACTTTTTAATGACCTGCAGGTCATAAGAACAGCCTTTCGTGAAAATGACGGGTTTTTCTTACGAGCCGAGAGCTTTTATAATGTAGCAACTGAGGTTGATGATGTATTTGAAGATGATTTGGGAGCTCTTGAGACAAATTATGGTGGCTCATTGCATGAATGCTCTCATGGAGAGAGTTTTCTTAATTTAATGCATAAACGCTTTTCGGGACGTGGACTGTATCTGCTTGATGAACCTGAATCGGCACTTTCCATCAATAGTCAATTTCGGCTGCTAACAAGAATAAACCAATTGGTCAACAATAAGTCCCAGTTTATTATTGCTACCCATTCACCAATTTTGCTGGCCTATCCAAATGCAGAGATTTACACTGTGTCTGAATTCGGTTTGCAACAGGTGGAATATGAAGAAACGGAACAGTTTAAACTCTATAAGTATTTTCTGAATAACTATCAGAAGATGGTTACCGAACTCGGTTTACATGAATAGGTATTGATTTAATACTATTTTTTTTACACAATCGATTGATGTACATTTGGTTTCTTTTCATCACAATCTAAGTTCTATCTTCATAAAATAATCCAGATTCCCTGAACAATTATAAATCTGCGCTAGAATCTAGCGGC
Source organism: Sphingobacterium sp. GW821-FHT03E03 (assembly GCF_059420745.1). Classification (NCBI taxonomy): domain Bacteria; kingdom Pseudomonadati; phylum Bacteroidota; class Sphingobacteriia; order Sphingobacteriales; family Sphingobacteriaceae; genus Sphingobacterium; species Sphingobacterium sp. GW821-FHT03E03. The sequence continues at coordinate 32,383 of NZ_JBWKUH010000003.1, read as the reverse complement.
AGGGGTAGGAACGATGATTATAAAAAAAGAAACGGGCAGTAGCCCATTAGATTATACCCAAATGGAAAGAAAACATTTTATTAAGTATTTTTTTTTAGGTGCCTTATCTTGCCTTTCATTAGGTGGAACTGCGCAGACCTCTACGAAACCTTATTCCGTTCCGCTCGCGGGCAATGCTTTTATTACTACCGGACAAGATGATGGTGCAGAAATTTCAGGACGCAATGGATTGGTGAAATGGTCGAGTGATCAAAGCATTGCATCTGTATATTTCAGAACTGAGAAAACCGGAAACCTTGAATTGAAGCTCAAAGCAAAAGCTGATGCTGGAAATTCCTCCAAAATAGAGATTTCTGCCCTGGGAAAAAAGAGCTCCTTAGATATCAAAGGGGCTGAGCTATCCGAAACAGCGGCCTTGTCTATTCATGTCAAAACACCGGGCTACGTACAGGTGAATTTAAAAGGATTAAGTAAGTCGGGTGATACCTTTGCCAATGTAACGGAATTAATCGTTAGTGGAGAAGCTGCATCTGAAGGTCTTACCTACTCAAATGATCCCGATTATTACTATTGGTCGCGTCGTGGTCCTTCGTGCCACTTAAATTATACAATCCCGAGTGATGGGAATGTCAGCTATTATTACAATGAGGTAACTGTACCAAAAGGAGAAGATAAAATCGGTTCATATTTTATGGCCAATGGTTTTGGTGAGGGCTACTTCGGGATACAAGTGAACTCGGAGACCGAACGACGTATTCTTTTTTCAGTTTGGAGCCCTTTCCATACGGATGATCCCAAAAGTATTCCAGAAGATCAAAAAATCCATTTATTGAAGAAAGGAAAAGACGTGCATACAGGAGAATTTGGCAACGAGGGATCCGGTGGGCAGAGTTACCGTAAATATTTCTGGAAAGCGGGTGAAACCTATAAATTCTTGTTGAAAGGTGTTCCAGATGGAAAAGGAAATACAGACTATACTGCCTGGTTTTTTGTGCCTGAGGAAAATGCATGGAATGTAATCGCCAGTTTCAAACGTCTGCAAACAAATACATATTTAAAAAGATTTCATAGTTTCTTAGAGAATTTTAGTCCGAATCAGGGGTATTTAGGAAGACAGGTGGAATTTAAAAATCAATGGGTTTATGATGGTCAATGGCGCCCTGTTCAATCGGCTTCATTTAGTGTCGATAATACCTACCGTGCTCATCAACGTATTGATGCTATGGGTGGAACGACAAAAAATGGCTACTTTTTAAGAAACGGAGGCTTCTTTAGTGAGATTGTTAAACCGGGCAGCAAGTTTGACCTTGTCAATAAAAATACTGCACCGAAAATTGATTTTGAGAAATTACCATAGCTAAGATCGTAATACAATGATTCTGTAATGGACTGTTACAAAAAGTAATCGCCTGATATTTTAATATCAGGCGATTACTTTTAAATGACTATTTTTCGGAGAGTTTAATATCTCGTTCTACCGATACATTATCGCCAGTAACGGCATTTCCCTCTTTATCTACCAAGGTTAATTTTACTTTGTTATTCCCCATAGGTAAACCCTTAATCTCATAGGGACCCCATTTGTCCAAAGTAAAAGTTTGACCGTTAATATCCGCACTAATCTTGTTACCGTCCGGAGCAATACTTGTGTTGACCAGATAGAAATCTAAAAGGACATTTTTGGTTTCATCACCTTTGTATTCTCCTTTTGGACGAGAATAGAATAAGGATGCTTCTTTAGGTGTCGGCTCCTGTGTCAATTTACCCGTTGCATCTATCTTGAATTTAATCAATTTTGAGGCCTCAGCTGTTTTAATGGATTCGTGATAAGACCGCGACAAAAACGATAGGAGATAATGTTCTGAATTTAAAGCTAAAGTAACACTGTGTTCCGGTTTATATAAGGCAGTATATGGTTTATTGTCCAAAATAAAGTGGATATGCTGTCCATCATGCGAGTTTGCCATATGAGCTGCATGTTCATCCGCTGTCATTTCAGTAAGCTTAAAGTTGCTAACATTATATTTCACGGTAACTTTTGCGGAGTCTGTACCTACTTTTTCAGCGGTTATCGAAGCAATTCCGAGATTCGCTCCTGGAAATTGTTTCGAATCTGCAATCGGACTAACGGAAATGGAATCCATTTTCTGTGCAATACTGGTATCGGCATTGCCCATTGAATCTGTATGGTCGGTGCCCTTTTTGGTTGAATTATTACATCCAATAGCCCCGATTAATAAAGTTAATGCGGCGGTAAAGCCTGTAATTCTGTAGTATTTCATGATATTTTTGTTTAAATTTTTAACACTCAGCATCTTAAATAACAATTGTACGGGATCTTTTGTTTGTAATAATGGTAAAACAACAATTTGATTATCGGAATATGTTATATTCAACTGGAATAAAACTTGTTTAATCGTTCTTGAAAATACGTAACAGCCCAGAACAATCGGAACCTATTATTTGAACAAATAAATATTTTAAAAAAATATTCATATTAGATGTAATAAATAGGAAGCTTGAGATGTCTTGCTTATATAGAATGCAAAAATGGTAAAGGAAATGATATAGTGCGTATTTAAAACGGATAAAGAAAAATTAGGTAAGCTGAAGGTTTGTACGATCAAAATCTCAAATCTAACATCTCAATACTAAATACTAAAATGAACCAAGAGCAATTTAAGAATACCGTTTTCGTCCATAAGGATAAGCTATTTCGCTTTGCGAAACGGATCTTGGTTGATGACGATGAGGCATTTGATGCGGTTCAAAATGTGATGATGCGTCTGTGGCAGGGGAAAGATAAATTGTATCAATATAAGAATTTGGAGGCATTTTGCATGCAGAGTGTTAAAAATGAGGCATTGAACCGGATTAAAAGAGATAAGGTCCGTACAGATTTTGCTGAACAGCATCAGATTATTTCAACAACAGAAAATTCTGTTGAAAATACGAAGGAAATAATTCTGGAAATGATTAACTCGCTGCCTGATAAACAGCGTCTTGTGATGCACCTACGCGATGTGGAGGATTATGATATAGATGAGATCGGTGAAGTATTGGAAATGGGGGAGTCTGCTGTTAGAGTTAATCTGATGCGGGCCAGACAGAAGGTAAAGGAGCAGTTGACAAAATTATTTGATTATGAAAGCTTCAGGATTTATTCAAATAAAAAATAGATCCAATAGCTTCAATAACAGTGAAACTCAAATTTGTAATGATGAAAAACAGAAGATTAGAGGAATTGAAAGATAAATACTTTGATGGTAAGTCGTCATCGGAGGAAGAAAGAGAGCTGAAAAAATCGGATGAACTGTTCTTTCAGCTATTAGATCAGGAAAAGAATGTGAAAATGGACTGGTCGTTTGAGGATTTTGAAAATCAAGTCAAAGCAGATAAGAAAATCATCCGATGGCGAGATAATATCTGGATAAAATATGCTGCTGCGGCAATTCTCCTGGCGGTTATGGGATTGACCTTTTATCTAAATCAAGAGCCAGCAATACAGCCGTCGGTACTTGCTAATAAAGAGATCAAAGAAACTCAAAGACCGTCGACCAAGGTGGTGACGGAGAACAGTGAAGCAACAGCTCATTCGGATGTAGAGACCGTAACAAGCAGAGACAGGAAACGAAGTGCAATGCTCACGGCAAATACTTCGACGCGTTTCAATCAGCGCATACCATCAAAGAGAATGATGGCGAAAAAGAAGAAGGTTGTGCAATCTTTACAACAAATGGAGGAAGGCTATCAAGCGGATTATGTTGTATTAAACGGTAAACCTGTTGCCAACGAAGAGGAGGCTGTAGAACTGACGCTCCGCTCATTGGGATTACTGGCGAATAATCTGGAAAATGGTGTAGATAAAGCAATGAATATAAAACAAATGTCAATATCGATTAACTAAAATAGTATGAAAGGATTATTAATAGCTTGCCTATTACTTGTAGCAAGTATGGCAAACGCACAGATTTCCAAGTTAGATAAACTTTTCGAGCAATATCAAGGGAAAAAAGGAGTAACGACGCTTAAAATTGGAGCCCCTATGTTCAAATTGTTGGGGAACTTAAAAATTGATGATGAGGATATGGAAACGATTACGCCACTACTCAAGAATGTTAAATCTTTACGTATGTTAATTGTAGAAGATGGCGAAGATAAGGACTTGACAGGTATCATTCGTGGTGCGGTTTCAAATTTAAAATACGAGGAACTTATGTCGCTCAACAGTGAAGGTCAAGATATTCGATTCATGGTGGAGAATATGTCTGCGAATGCAGATATCCTAAACAATTTGTTGCTCACAATAAATGGGGATGGGCAAAATTTATTTATGATTCTTGATGGGGCGATACCTTTGAAAGACGTGACTAACTTGGTCAATGAAGGAAACAACAAAGTGAGTAAGGACAAACAGAATAACAATAAAAAGTAGATATTATGAAAAGATTACTAACATTGTTATGCCTTATTGGAGTGCTATTTTCATTGCAATCCTGTATCATCAAAAAAGGCTCCAACATGGATTTTGTTAGGGGATCCAATGTTTCGAATAATGCAGAGATCGTTGCCATTAATTTGCCGATGTGGTTGACAAAACCATTTATCAAAAAGGCATTGCAGGATGAGAACGACGAGGATGCACAGGTCATGGCGGGCATCGTCAAAAAGTTGAAAAAATTCAGGATGATGACATTATCAAACAATGATCGCGAAAAGAATATGTTGATATTGGAAGATTACCATAAGTTTTTAAAGAAGAACAAATTTGAGGAGCTACTGGTGATCAACAGTGAAGGGGAGGAAATATCGATTAATGCACGTATTGATAAAGATAATGTGATCAGCCGGGTTTCGCTATTGGTACATGACGAAGGAGATGAAAGTGTATTTATGGATATAAAAGGTAAGTTTTCACTGGATGAACTTGTTCAGGGATTGAATAAGATAAAATCAAAGGATAAAAAGCTCGCCACAAAGTTGGCTGATACCCATGCTGTAATTCAACAGGAACTTTAGTTCAGACAGAGATTCTTGATTAAACAGCATATAAATGCCCCAAAAACTATTTTAGTTTTTGGGGCATTGTTGTATTATACTTTTTTTTATGAATGAAAGACGATGTCCAAGGCATCGAAAATATGCTTCTTGGCGGTATTTAAATCCGCGTCAGTATGCGCAGCAGAAACAAAACCAACTTCATAGCCCGAAGGACCGAAGTAAACCCCTCTATTCAGGAGTTCGCGGTGCATGATTTTGTATGATTCCATGGAAGCGTGATCAATTTCACTTGCTTTCTTGATATCTTCTTGCTCAGTAAATGCAAACCAGAAGATAGAGGCAACATGGAATAATTGTACTTGATAGCCTTTTTCAGCGATATAATCACGAAGATCCTGAACGAATGCCGCAGTTTTCGTATTTAAGTTTGTGTAGAAATCATCTTGCGCCAAAATAGTCAGGGCTGCAATACCTGCTGCCATGGCCACAGGATTCCCTGACAAGGTACCAGCTTGATAAACGGCACCGTCAGGTGATATACATGCCATAAGCTCTTTGGATGCTCCATAGGCTCCCACTGGCATACCACCGCCTATGATCTTGCCATAGGTAATAATATCTGGCTGTATTTCGTAGTAAGCAGAGGCTCCTTCAAAACCGATCCGGAATCCGGTGATGACCTCATCCATGATTAGCATACTCCCATTTTCTTTTGTGATATCACGCAGGAAATGCATGTATTCTTTGGATTGCATTAATAGACCATTGTTGGCTGGAATACCTTCAATGATTACTGCAGCAATCTGATCTTTAAATTCTGTAAAAGCAGCTCTCAGCGCGTCTTTGTCATTTAATTCGATGACGATTGTTTCCTCTGCAAAAGCTTTGGGAACGCCTGCCGAAGAAGTTTCTCCGAAAGTAACCAATCCAGAACCAGCCTTCACTAAAAGCGAATCCGAATGACCATGGTAACATCCGTCAAATTTGATAATCTTATCGCGTTTGGTATATCCTCTTGCCAAGCGGATTGCGGACATCACAGCCTCGGTTCCTGAACTGACGAAGCGGATTTTCTCGATATATTTATTTTTTTCAATAATTAATTCGGCGAGTTGATTTTCCAGAGCAGTAGGTGCACCAAAACTCAATCCTTTACCTAATTGTGCTGCAACGGCCTCGCGAACTTGATCATTATTGTGTCCCAAAATCAAAGGACCCCACGAACAGCAGAAATCGATGAACTCATTGCCATCGGCATCCCAAAGACGTGCTTTGTCACCTCGTTCTATAAATAATGGGGTGCCAAATACGGATTTAAAAGCCCGAACCGGAGAATTCACACCGCCGGGGAAATATTGTTTTGCTTTTTCAAATAATTCAGCAGATTTTGCTCTTGAAATATCAGGTGCTTGCATAGTCATTATATTTGAATGCGAAGTTATCTTTTTTTGCGAAGATAAGTCTCATGGAAACGTAAGGAATCAAGAATTCAGTGATATTCCTTATTTAAAGGTCAGGGTATCCTCTTTTTTTCGCAATCGTATTTCTTGTTTATTGATAAATAAAGTGATCTCGTTTGCTGCGTTTATTTGACCAAAAAAGGTCCGAAAACTTAATTTCGAACCTTTTTTAGTATTTACTTTTGTCTTTGAGCAATTCGTTGTTTTTAGAGCGAACACCCGATCTTATTTGCCTAAATAAAACCTTTTTCCAGAACTTCTTTGGCGTGGTAGGATAAAATTGCTGTTGCGCCCGCACGTCTGAAACTTAATAACGTTTCCAGGATCACACGTTCATCCAACCAACCATTTTGAATGGCAGCTTTTAACATGGCATACTCACCACTGACATTATACACCGCGATTGGGAGATCAAAATTATCAGCGAGAAGTTTCACAATATCTAAATAAGGAAGCCCTGGTTTAACCATTAGAAAATCCGCACCTTCTTGCGCGTCTAACTGGGCCTCAATAAGTGCTTCCTTTGCATTTGCTGGGTTCATCTGATACGTTTTCTTATCCCCATGTTTAGGAGCAGAACCCAAAGCATCTCTGAAAGGGCCATAATATGCTGATGCATACTTCGCCGTATACGACATTAAAGACACGTTTGTGAAACCATTATGGTCTAATAGCTCACGAATATACCCGATACGTCCGTCCATCATATCGGATGGTGCGATAATATCTGCACCGGACTGCGCATGTGCGAGTGCCATCTTGCCCAATACTTCCAATGTTTCGTCGTTTAGGATCTCGCCATTTTCGACAATTCCATCATGACCATCGCTGCTGTAAGGATCCATCGCTACATCCGTAACAATACAGGCTTCGGGGAAATTTTGCTTTACTGCTGCAATAGCGCGTAAATACAAACTTCCGTCACGGTAACTCTCCGTCGCGTATTTGTCCTTCAATGATTCTTCGATATTGGGAAATAGGTCAAATGAACGTAAGCCTAATTTGAGGCAGCTCTCCACTTCTTTCAATAAATTATCTATTGAATAGCGGTAGATACCCGGCATTGATTTAACCTCGGTTTTTTGATTTTGGCCATCTACAATAAAAAGTGGAAAAATCAAATTTGACGCGTCTAAACGTGTCTCTTGAATCATGTCGCGAATCACGGCAGATTTACGATTTCTTCTCGGACGTTGTAACATTATATTTAATTTATTTATTATCTAGTGATCCAGTGTTGTTCAATTGCAAGGCAGTAATTCCGTTTGCCAACGCTTAATACGCAATACTAAATTCCCAATACCATTTAATATTCCAGGCCAAAAACAGCCTCTGAGAGACCAATTTCGTCTGGTGAATAGGGAAGTGTATAAGGAACATTCATCTCATCAAACTTGGCTCCGGTTGAACGACCGATGCAGATGACTTTTTGTCCCGGTTCTAAAAGATTGTCCGCAAAATAAGCCTCTACATTACTAGGGCTTGTAAATACCAGTACTTCTGCATTGGATGGATCGACGTCCTCTTCCAATACAGTCTCATAGACTGGGATATTAATGATTTTAGTCTCTGGGCTTAATGCTTTCTGAATAGTCTCAAGCGATTCCTTTGCGCGCGGGATAAGTACCGTTCCACCATTTGCCAATTCGGCAAATTTCTTGGCGATTTCATCCATGTTAATACCTTCGCTGTCACCGGAAAAATCCGCTACACGATCGTACTTACGTAGTATTTCTTCCGAACCACGGCCGATAACGCCTATTTTGGTCTTTTTACTTAACCGCGGCTCCAGATTGAAGAAATGCTCAATCCCGTTCTTACTTGAAAATATGATCCAATCGACATGTTTTAAGATAAAAGGATCCAACTTATTGATGATCGGAAATATTTTGATCAATGAACGGCCTTCGATAGTGATATTATGTTTGGCCATCGCACGGGCGAAGTAGGAATTTTCGTCTACCTCCCTGGAAATAAAGACAGATTGCGGCAACTTACGATCTTTTGCGTACTTACTGAAAATACGCTCAGCCAGTCGGGTTGGATCAGTATCTCTCAAGTATACACGGTCAGGAAAGTCTTCACTTGTATCGGCAATGGAAGCCCAAGCTTCGTACTCATCACCACTTTTGCGGCAATAACATCCGAGTGGTGCATGACATCCAGCGTCAAATTTGTTCAATACCAAACGTTCTACAGCGATGGTTGTAGCGACCTCATTGTTATTTAGTGGTTGCAATGCAGCAAAGAGTTCTTTATCGACTTCACGGATCTGAATCGCTAATACACCCTGTGCTGGAGCTGGGATAATTTCTACTGGTGGAATTTCTTCGACATGAAAATCTGTGATATCCATTTCGATACGGCTGATACCGGCTTTTGCCAGCACAATCGCATCGTATTGTTCGTCCCGCAGCTTCTGCATTCTTGTCTGGAGGTTACCTCTTAGATCATCGAATTCCAGGTCTGGACGTAAAGCTGATATTTGTGCTTTTCTACGGTTGGAAGATGTTCCGACAGTTGCGTTATGTTTTAGGGATAGACGCTTCTTGATATCTACACAATCCTTGTGGATAATCAATAATTCGGAAGGATCCTCCCGTTCAGAAACGGCGGCAATAATCAATCCCGGCGGATTGATTGTAGGTAAATCTTTGTGTGAGTGTACAGCTAAATCAATGGTCCCGTTTAAAAGTTCTTCCTCAAGTTCTTTGGTGAAAAATCCTTTACCTTCCAATTTATCCAGACGGAGGTGCTGAATAATATCACCTTGAGTTTTGATGACTTTTAACTCTGCTTCGATACCGATTTCCTGTAGTCGGTCTTTCACAAAATTTGCCTGCCACATTGCAAGAACACTTCCCCGGGTGCCAATAATTAGTTTTCTATTCACGTTATTTTACTTTACCTATTAAAATGTGTTTAATACCATTTATCGAAGCAAAAATAAATAAATAGGTGGAATATGTTGACACGTTACTGTCATTATCTAAAAGGAAATGATTGATAAACCGAAAACTAGAATAGAGGTAGGGCTATGACAAAAAGGAAACCGCATACGAACACCAGTGTTGGTCGCATGTTAAGAAAGTAACACATATATTTTGTCAGGAAATGATTGCAGGGATATGATTGCAATTAGTTTTTCTCGGTCTCAGGTGTTTTAACCAAAATCTCTTTCGCCATTACCATTGGAACTTTGATGTATTTCTTTTCCATATAGTTGATGACTTTTTCCAATACTTCTCTTGCTTCAGGTGTCAATGCCTGTACTTCTTGTGCAAAGACCTCGTTTAAAGCAAATGATTTGATTTCTTTAATTTTTTCAGGAACTTCACGCATGGCAACCTCTACGCGTCTCTGTTTGATGAGTGGTAAGAATTCCTGAATATTGTCTTGGATGATTTTTTCTGCACTATCCAACTCATTATAACGTTCCTGGATATTTTTCTCCGCAATAGCTTGTAGACTACTGACTTCGATGTAATGAATCGGGTGATTTTTGACAACTTCGGCATCAATATCATTTGGAACAGCTAAATCAATGATAATTTTCTTGTCGGTTTCACCATTTAATAGTGATTGGTACAAGGTATTATCAATAATTGATGTGGGAGCACCGGTACATGTAATCAGAATATCAAAACCTTCTTTGTATTCGCCAATGCTAGCAAGCGGATAAGCCTCAGCATTTAACTCCTCAGCTAATGCTTTTGCGTTTTCAAGTGTGCGATTAAAAACGACAAATTTGGCTTTTTGATTTTTTTGGAAATATTTCGCTAAGTTTTGGTTTGTTTCCCCTGATCCGATAATGACGATTCTAGGGTTTTCAATTAACTTTAATTCGCGTAGTTTGCGGTAGGCAAGGGATACAACAGAAATCGGGTTTCTGGAAATTTTAGTATAGGTATAAACTTCTTTTGCTGTCTTTACCAGTCTGTCCATCATTAGACGAAGGAAATCACCCGTAAAACCGGCTTCTCTACAGCGATCATAAGCTCTACGTACCTGCGCCAAAATTTCTTTTTCGCCAACAACAAGGCTTTCAAGTGAGCAGGACATACGAAGTAAATGATGTAAGGCATCCATTCCTTCATATTTGTTGACCTGACCCAAATAACATTGAAGTCGCTCTTGCGGAACACAGAAATTCAATTTTCCCATAAACTCCGCAATAAATTCGTTGGTCAATTCGTGAGCTCCATAAAATACAAACTCTACTCGGTTACAAGTACCAATGTAAAAGATCTCCGGAATATCTAGGCTGTGTTTTAGGCTAATGAGGCGACTTTCTAAATCCTCATTGCAGATCACTAGATTACCTAGATCTTTTAATTCGACATGTTTATGAGTAAACGCTAATACTTTAAGATTTTTCAAAGCTCTAATCCCTCGCTTATATTTAACGGTACAAATGTAGCTTAAATGCTTTGTGCTTGTGTCAAAAATCTGTCAAAGGGATTAATTTAGAAAGATTTTAAATAGATGTTTTTTGTGTTTAATTGACTGTATTTTAGCTTGTTATATTTTGTTTTTCGATTAGATGATTTTCATCACCTATCAGCGTGATGAAAATCTCAGCCAAATGAAGTTGTAAAACTAGTTATTAGTGGCAGTATCTGTTTGCACTGAGTCTACCGTTATATCTTCCAATTCCTCCATATAAGGGCCCTCTTCAGAAGTGGTTGCTTCTTGAATTTCACTGTCACTATACTGATAATAGGTATCAAAAGTTTTTGTTCCTTTATTGTAAATCAAAGCATATTTAGAACTTTTATTTTTAACAATAATTCCATCGGCCGGAGCGGGAACTAATTTCATCTCATCCATAAAAATCTTCTGTCCTTTTTTAAAACTATTGATCAAAGGAAGTTCACTGGAATATTCTTTCCAAAACAAGATATCTCCTTTTGCTGATATAATCCAGATCGCACTGCTTTGATAGTCATTTTTTTCCACAAGAAACGCCATTTCTTTGTTCCAATTGTCCGCGTCATGACGATCAGTAAAATTACCGTAACAGAATACCGATTTTGCACGATCCTTTATACGGGTAAATTTATAGATGGGTTTATCACCAGAAGGTTCAAGGTAGCTATTCCCCATAAAGATTTTTGTAATGCCTCTGCGGTAACGTAATGGAATATTGTCATATTCAGGGATTGTAAAGATGGCATTGTTCCAATGGACGTAGTCATCAATGGAGCTCCAGCCATCAGCCTCTTCGAGATCTTTTGGATCTGCATTCTCAAATCCGTCCACGGCTGTTGCTGCACTATCTACAGGTATGGCATCAAGGTCTTGCTGCTGGACAAAATTGTAATATCCTCCGCCGGCAAGTATGGCCAATAGCAAGACAATTCCAATAATAATATATATTTTTTTCTTTGATTTTGGCAGTGGTGACTGTTCCGCTGCAGTTTCTTCAAATGCTCTTTTCATGTTCAATATCCGGGTTTAATTTTAAATAAACTTTCAGGTAGGAATTCCTTTCAGATACTCTTCTAACCCAGTTATTATGCAATCAATTTTGCTTGCTTTACTGTTGTTTTTTGAGGTATAGCTCCATGTTCGGAATTCTGTACGAGAATTTCGTTTTAAAAATAGATTAATTTTTCAGAAAATTGAAGACAAGTTATATAAGTGACAATATTCAACTTATATTCGTGTCAATTTTAAAGTAATTTGAACCATGGTCATCATTAGGAAGTATTTTGCCATTGTTGGACTTATCATTTGTTTTTTGTCCAGTATGACTCCATTTTTAAAAGTTCCTATCAAAGGTAACTGGAACCTTTATCAGGTGGACGCCTATTTATTTTTTATCACTATGCTGATTTTGGGAATAACAGCATTGTTATTTTTTGTTCGTGCAGTTCGCGCCTATCAATGGATGACCAGATTGGCAGCATGTTGGTATCTATTAAGTGTTTCTGCGGTATGGTTTAAAATCAACAACTATTTTGACTGGGGTTTTGCGGACAAACTGCTTTCCAAATCACTCCATATGCGTTGGGGCTGGATAGTCTATTTAATCGGGATCCTACTGTTATTGTTGAGCACAAAGAAGATTGGGTCAACAAATGAGTAATGCATTAAAAAATAAGCTAGATAATTTATCTAGCTTATTTTTTGTTTGGACGATGCGGTATAAAATGTGTCTTTAGTTTATCTAGTCCTAAATCCTCTTCGATTTTGTCCAGTTCATAAGACCAGATTTTTTCATCCAAAATTTCATGAAGCATCTTTGGATTAGTCAGGTCCACAGGACGCACACGTTGTTCCTTATTGATCGGATTAGTAAGTTCCTGCAAACTGCTGCTATGTCTAATGATTTGAAAACGGAATGTTGGCCATTTACCCACATTGGCAAAGTTTCCTGTATAGAACTGGATGAAATCATGTGGTGGTATTTTATTGCTAAAAAGTCCTTTCACTTTATTCGCTGTAGCTTCAGAAACCGATACGAGGAGTTCATAACTTGTCTCATTGACGATATGCAACTTGGCTAATCCATCTTTGTGATCGCCGGAAATGGCCAGTAAAATCCCTTTTTCGATAAATCGGTTTGGGGTCAATGGAGTTGCATGTTGATCAAGCTCATCATCCGCTCGGCGCATATTTCCAAAAACGAGGGTTATCTTGTCCATAGGAACAGGAATTTCGAATCCTGTTTCATCCGTTACTCCTACAATATTGTTGGCTTGCATGGAAGTGATATGCCCTTCAATGGGCTCATCAACGAACCTGACTAAGTCGCCTATTCTAAATTTCATGGTTAATTTATTTTTGTATCTATAATATGTAATAGCTTTTCAAGATCTGCATGGTCATTGTAGAGGTGGAATCCAACACGAATGCCAGTACCGCGAGGAAAACATTTTATACCCTCATCTATCAGGAGTTGAAAATTGTTTGGATTAATCTGTATATTGAAGATATTGCTTTGTGGACGTCTATTGATAATGCTATCAAGTACTAGCCCTCTATTGGCCAGTTCACCCCTTGCTTGCGCCAACAGATCTTGTGTGTATGAAACGGTTTCAGCATAACCCCATTGTTCAAACTGCATCAGAGACTGTTGCAGGGTTCCATGAGCTAAGGTGTCCAAATGCCCCGGTTCAAAGCAAAGTTGAACAACAGATTTATTCATCCATTGATTGTTGAGATAACTGTAGTTTTTCTGTACGTCAGCATAGAGGATTTCTTTAAGCTGATCGTTTAATAGAATAAAACCATTTCCGAATCCAGCCATAAGCCATTTATATCCGCTACTTAGTACGGCGTCGAAGCCTGAAGTATTAAAATCAAATAAATCTGTTCCTAAAAATTGTGTACCATCACCAATAATTAGCAATTCAGGATGCTGATGTTTTAATTCCTGTATAAAAGAAAGGTCTATTTTTAAACCAGAGATATACTGAACAATTGATAGAATAAGTACATCTGGCTTAAAGGTAGCTATAGCATCCAATATATTAGCCTCAAGCTGTTCGTCCATAGTGACGAAGCTGTGCTCAAACCCAGTTATTATTGTTGGGAAATTTACCGAAGGATAATCATTGTCCAAAAGCAAAACCTTATAATGTTTAGGTAGGCCCGCTAACAATGCGTTGAATGCAAAAGAAAAGCAGCTTGACAGAAACACGTTGTTCCCGGAGCAATTGAAGAATTGTCCAAGTGTATTTCGGCAGGAATCCAATGCCGCACCCTGTTGTTCACGAAGTGTTGTGTTCGAATCATGGAATTCTTGATCCCGTTGCGCACGCCATTGCTTTGTTTCACGTGAAAGTAGACCTGAGCCAGGTGTAGTCAAGTAAGTTATCGCTGTGTCAATATCAAAATGTTTGCTATAGGGACTGTTCATATCTTGGATCTTTTGTTAGTATTGCTAAATAATCTGATAAGGGAAGGTATTCACCGCCCATACTCTCCAAATGGATGGTATGAAATTGGCAGTCAATCAACTGTAGGTCTATTTCCTGTGCTAGATAGATCAATGCAGCTTTGGATGCATTTGGTACTTTGGAAAACATGCTTTCACCGCAAAATACACCATTGATCAGAACGCCATAAAGTCCGCCTACAAGTACCCCCTCTTGCCATACTTCAACAGAATGGGCATAGCCCATGGTATATAGGGCTGTATAGGCCCTGATCATGTCTTCTGTGATCCATGTTCCATCCTGATCCTTTCTATTGATCGAAGAACAGGACTTAATGACTTCATTGAAGTTTTGGTCTATGGAGATCGAAAATGTATTCTTCCGTATACAGGAAGCCATACTTTTACTGATCTTTATCTTGGATGGATAAATAACGAACCGTGGATTAGGTGCATACCATAATATTGGACTATCATCACTAAACCAAGGAAAAATACCATTGCTATAAGCTAATAATAGCCGTTCAGCCGAAAGGTCACCTCCGATGGCCAATAGGCCATCTTTTTCGGCGTAGCTCGGATGTGGAAAATCCAGCTTTTTGCTATCCAGTTCAAATATCATTGATTCTTAGATCAGCCAGTTTAAGGTACATTATTCTTCTGGTTGGCGTGGCTCTTTACTTATTTCTTCAAATAATTTGTCCATGTGCTCCACATATTCATTGGTGTCATCAAGGAAAAAGTCCAATTGAGGGACAATTTTTACCTGGTTTTTAATTTTTGATCCCAACTTATAGCGTATCTCAGATGTTTTGGTACGGATAGCTTTAATATCTTCTTGTGCAGTCTTCGTGTTTAGAAAGCTTAAATAAACACGTGCGATAGCTAGATCGGGAGTAACTCGAACACGTGTAACCGTAATGAATGCCCCTGGAGCCCATACCTTGCCATCGCGTTGAAATAATGCTGCTAAATCCTGTTGAATGACCCCAGCAAAACGTTGCTGTCTCTTGCTTTCTGTTCCCATCGTATACGTTTTATGTTGAATATTCTCAATATGATACACAAAGATAAGTATTTTAGGCAAGAATATACGCTACATGTTGACTAACTCCAGTGGTATGAATACGAAAAAAGGCACATCTTGGTTTGACGTGCCTTTAAATTTCGATTCACAATTGGTTAGGTAATTTCTTGCAAGTTTTAAGACGTTGGGGTCTATCATATTTGGTTCTAAAATTCGGTGTATTTAAAGTGGTAAGTATTTACTAACCTTACCGGCTTTTATTTTTTCATCTCCCTTACACTACAAACATAGGAATACTTAAAAAACTGACAAAATAAGTTTTAAAAATAAAGTGAGTGGTTACTTATAAAATGTGTTTATTGCGATTTAACAAACTTTTAACATTTGTTTTTTTTTGTAACAGGTTTTTTTCTACGTCAAAAATTCTACTTTTTACCCTTTCCATGAATAATGTTGAACCTAAAACAGCTTGGCATTGATATAACCATTTGCAATTGGTATTTTTGTCATGTTAATAATAGATGTACATATCCGTAATCAAATCGATCGTTTTAGAACCGCAGATAGTATAATGAGCCTATGATTGTTTCATGCGCAAAAAACAAATCGGATATAGCGTATGATCGTGTTGGATATAAAAACTTTATCGCCGTAAGGCATATAAATGTCTTTAACGCGGGGATGTAGTGACATACAAATAAATATTCAGAGAAAATTATTGTGGGCTATGATCAGCAGCTAAACCGAAATGAATAATCGGCTCATCATAATTTCGTTATCATAAAACAAAATATATTAATATATTAATGAAAATCTGGCAAAAAAATATAGATGTTGATTCATTTGTGGAATCATTTACTGTAGGTAATGACCGTGTGATGGACCTACAACTTGCGGCAGCGGACGTATTGGGCTCTTTGGCGCATACACGTATGTTAAATAGTATCAACCTCATGACTGATGAAGATCTTGTTGTGGTACAGAAGGAATTGAAAAATATCTATAAAGAAATTTTAGCAGGGGATTTTCAGATTGAAGATTCGGTAGAAGACGTACATTCACAGGTTGAGATGCTACTTACACAGCGTATTGGTGAAGCAGGTAAAAAAATTCATTCAGGTCGATCCCGCAATGATCAGGTACTCGTAGATCTGAAATTATACTTCCGTTCCGAAATCCAAAATATTATTCAGAATACGGAGTCTTTCTTCAATGAATTGATTCAACTTAGTGAGCGTTATAAGCATGTTTTGATTCCGGGATATACACATCTTCAAATTGCGATGCCTTCATCCTTTGGTTTGTGGTTTGGCGCCTATGCAGAAAGTTTAGTGGATGACCTTGAAATGATGAAAGCTGCATGGAAGGTCTGTAATAAGAACCCCCTGGGATCTGCTGCGGGCTATGGTTCATCTTTTCCACTAAATAGAACGATGACAACCCAGTTATTGGGCTTTGAAGATTTGAATTATAATGTGGTTTATGCACAGATGGGGAGAGGAAAGACCGAGCGTATTCTGGCACAGGGGATGAGTTCTATTGCGGCAACCCTAGCTAAATTCGCGATGGATGTCTGTCTATATATCAATCAAAATTTTGGTTTTATATCCTTTCCGGCACATTTGACAACGGGCTCCAGTATAATGCCACATAAAAAGAACCCTGATGTATTTGAGCTAATTCGGTCCCGTTGTAATAAAATTCAGGCCTTACCGAATGAAATTGCTTTGATGACAACGAACCTTCCTTCAGGTTATCACAGAGATCTCCAGCTGTTGAAAGAAAATCTCTTCCCAGCATTTAAGTCACTTAATGAATGTCTTGAAATAGCTACGTTTATGCTGGCAAATATTTCTGTAAAAGACAATATTCTTGATGATCCCAAATACGATTATCTATTCTCGGTAGAGGTTGTAAACAATGAGGTGCTCAAAGGCGTGCCTTTCCGCGAAGCATATCGGACTATTGGTATTGATATTGATGAGGGACGTTTCAAACCATCGAAAGAAGTAAATCATACACATGAAGGTAGTATTGGGAATCTATGTAATGATCAGATTCAGCGCATGTTTCAGCAGGTGAAAGCGACTTTCGAATTCGAAAAAGTAGAAAAGGCCCTGGAAGAATTGGTGAAATAAGAGCGGTGTGTGTCCTTGAGTCTATGAATGAAATTAATGCGTGTTCACTGAGGGGAATAGGCTCTTAAATACAATGAGAAAAGACCAAATTCTTTAAGAATTTGGTCTTTTCTTGTTATTTCTTTATTGAAAACTTGAAGTGTGTTTCTGAATCAAATTGCGCTCCGGCTTTTAACAAGGTTGAAGGAAATTCCCTTTGATTGGGACTATCGGGGAAATGCTGTGTTTCTAGACAAAATCCCGCATAGGGCAAATATTTATTTCCTCTTTTACCGATGTCGTTTCCTGTCATCCAATTCCCTGTGTAAAGCTGCAAGCCTGGCTCGGTAGTGAATACATCCAGCTGTATTCCTGTGTTTTTTGAATAGACTGTTGCACAGGGCTGCGAGATTGGTTTATTATTGACATAACAATGATCGTAACCTTTGGCCGAAATAAGCTGTTCATCATTTTCTGTGATGTCCTGCGCAATCTTTTTTGGGGTTCTAAAGTCAAAAGGAGTGCCTTCAACTGGTACGATCGCGTTGGGTATTTGATTTTCATCAACAAATAGCACCTCATCTGAATTTATTTGAAGCACCTGTTGCAATACATCTCCACTTCCTTCCCCATCAAGATTGAAATAAGTGTGATTTGTTAAATTAACATGTGTGTCAGCATCTGATTGCGCGTGGTATTTGATGACGATTTCGTTGTTTCTGGTTAGGGTATAAGAAACCATTACTTTTATATTCCCAGGGAAGCCTTCTTCACCATCTTTAGAAACATAGTAAAATTCTACATGGGATTGATAGGTCACTCTGCGATCCCAAACTTTATCGTGGAAGCCTGAGATACCGCCATGCAAACAATTGATCCCATTATTTTGAGGAAGTGTATACTGATTCCCATTAATTTCAAATTTGCCATTTGCAATACGGTTTGCAAAACGGCCAGCAGTACAGCCATGGTATTTTTCGTCTGATTCCAGATAGCCCTGTATTGAATCAAAGCCTAGGGCTACATCAACCAGATTACCTTTGTTGTCGGGGACTAAGATACTGACAATGCGCGCGCCATAATCCGTTAAGAGCACCTGCATACCACCCTCATTTTTTAATAAAAGTAAATGGGTGTTTTTTCCTTCTATAATGCCTTCAAAATATTTTGGAATAAGTGATTGATATTTAGTCATGATTGTTCCTATTGGTATTGAAAGTTAAAGATACAGAATATAACCTGTATAAAAATGACCTCGGTAACAGCTGCCTGTAAAATTTGTCATTTTGAGATTTGGTTCAAACCAATTATTGGAGAAATGGTATATTTGCGCTATGTCTGAAAAAATGAACTGGAAAGATTTGCTTTCTGCAAAACGCTGGGGGTATGAAGATAGAACAGCTGATAGCTACCTTGTGGCTCGATCGGAATTTCAACGGGATTATGATCGGTTGATTTTTTCTTCCCCATTTCGAAGATTACAGAATAAAACTCAGGTTTTTCCGCTTCCAGGGGCTGTGTTTGTACACAATAGGTTGACACACAGTTTGGAAGTAGCCAGTGTAGGTCGCTCACTCGGCCGTATGTTCTATGCACAGTTAAAGGAAGAAAACCCAAATATAGACACCGAATATCCGTTCCTACAAGAGGTTGGAAATATTATCTCAGCGGCTTGTCTCTCTCATGATTTGGGGAACCCTGCATTTGGACACTCAGGGGAGTCTGCGATATCTACCTACTTCACAGATGGAGATGGACGGAAATATCAGGAACAGGTAACAGCCGAAGAATGGGCAGATCTAACCCATTTTGAAGGTAATGCCAATGCCCTGCGGATTTTGACTCACGCTTTTCAGGGAAAAGATCCAAAAGGATTTGCCTTGACCTATACCTCATTGGCATCTATTGTGAAATATCCGTGTTTAGCTATTGATGGGCATGTCAAAAAAAGCCACCATCGCAAAAAATATGGTTTTTTTACAGAGGAGCAAAAAGCTTTTGAGAAAATTGCGGACGAGTTAGGGTTACTAAAAGATCCTTCCAATCCCAAGGGTTATTTGAGACATCCCTTGGTGTATCTTGTAGAAGCTGCCGACGATATCTGTTATAATATCATTGATCTGGAAGATGCACATCATCTGAAAATATTATCCTACCAAGAAGTAGAAGAACTTTTGTTGCCATTATGTGGTTCCGAAAATCTTCGTGACCGATTGGACGGTTTGCTGGATACACCGAGTCGCGTGGCACTATTGCGGGCTAAGGCGATCAACACCCTGATCAAGGGTTGTGTTGATGTATTTGTTCGTGAACAAGAGCAATTTTTATCTGGGACTTTTTCATCCGCATTAATGGATGCGCTGGATGACAGTATTGTAAAGCAAATGAACAAAATCTCAAAAATATCCATTGCGAAGATTTATAATGCACCAACGGTAGTCCAGATTGAGATTGCCGGTTATCGGGTGATGGATGCCTTATTAAAGGAGTTTGTACCGGCATACCTTAAAAAGAACAAAAATAATTACGACAAGAAATTAGTCGCTTTAATTCCGGAGCAGTTTTATACAGACAAACAGGACTCCTATTCCAAAATCCGTTCTGTGCTGGATTTTGTTTCTGGAATGACCGATGTATATGCCATCGAACTCTATCGTAAGATTAAAGGAATAACAATTCCGAGTATCGAATAGGTTTGCGAACAATTTAGTTTGTTAACTTGTGATCCTGGTTATCGATTTATTAAGATCATGATAACTTTGTAAGTTATCTTGTCAAAGTAAAAATGAAAGTACTCGATAAGCTAAGAGCATGTACATGTTGCGTCTCAAATCTCAATATTCAAATCTCAATACTCTAAAATGAAGGTTGTAATAGCTGAAAAGCCCTCCGTGGCTCGTGATCTGGCCCGTGTGATGGGAGCGAAGGAAGTCAAAGATGGCTATATCGCCGGAAATGGCTATGCTTTTACCTATGCTTTTGGTCATTTGGTTCAATTGTGTACGCCTCAGGCTTACGGTTATAATAGCTGGACTATTTCCAATCTTCCCATCATACCTGCAAATTTTAAACTGGAATCGAAGAAAGTCAAACGGGATGGAAAGCAGATGGATGATGGCGGTGCGGTCAAACAGCTCAATACAATAAAGTCACTATTAGAACAGGCCGAAGAAATTATTGTAGCGACGGATGCCGGGCGGGAAGGTGAGCTAATCTTTCGTAATATATATTACTTCCTGGGTTCAAAGGTGCCGTTTAAACGGCTTTGGATTTCAAGTCAGACGGATAAGGCCATCAAAGAAGGTTTCGCAAACTTAAAAGAGGGTACTGAATACGATAGTTTATACATGTCTGCCCGATCGAGATCAGAATCGGATTGGCTGATCGGGATCAATGCCACACAGGCAATCACTTTGGCTGCAGGCAACAAAGGACTTCTTTCTTTGGGAAGAGTACAGACGCCTACTTTGGCGATGATCTGCTCGCGATACCTCGAAAATAAAGATTTTAAGCCGCAGGCATTTTATAAAATCCAGGCAGGCTTTGAGAAAGATAATATCAGTTTTAAAGCCACGTCAAACAAAATAGATAAAAAAGATGTTGCCGAACAGACAATCGCCCGATTGACTGTTGGGACAAATGCGCGTGTTGCCAAAGTAGAGGCCAAAGAGACAAAGGAACAACCTCCTTTATTATTTGACTTAACCTCCCTTCAACAGGATGCGAACAAAAAATATGGTTACTCAGCCGACCAAACCTTGAGTATTGCACAGACACTTTACGAGAAAAAGGTTATTACCTATCCCCGTACCGGATCCCGTTATATTGGTGAGGATGTTTTCGAACAGATCGAAGCGCTTTTTCAGCATCTCTCGGATTATGCGGAGGAATCTATTGCATCCATTGCTAAGAACTTAATTGGAGCAAAGTTAAATAAGCGTTCTGTTGATGACAAAAAGGTAACCGATCACCATGCGCTGTTGGTTACCGATGAAAAGCCCGGCCATATGTTGAAAGAACAGCAAAATATTTACAACATGATTGCTAAGCGTATGGTCGAGAGTTTCTCGGAAGTCTGTATCAAGGATATCACCACAGTTACGATAGATGCGCAAGGTGTCGAGCTGATCGCAAAAGGGACGGTCATCAAACAGTACGGCTGGCGTCTTTCTGCCGAGCAGATAGAAGCTCCAGATGAAGATAAGAACAACGATGACCAAGACAATGAGAATGCGCAGTTACCTAAATTGCTGGCTGAGGAATTACTGCAAATATTGACTTTGGAACTCGCTGAACGTTTTACCAAGGCTCGTCCGATTCATACCGAAGCTTCACTCTTAAAAGCGATGGAAACATCCGGTAAAGAAATTGAAGACGATGAAATGCGCCAGGCGATGAAAGACTGCGGTTTGGGAACACCAGCGACCCGTGCGGCAACAATAGAGACACTTTTTCAGCGTGACTATATAAAACGGGACAAGAAAAAGCTGATTCCGACTGAAAAAGGACTGGCAGTGTATAACCTAGTTAAAGATCGTTCGATTGCGAAGGTAACATTGACTGGAAAATGGGAGCAAAAGCTGGAGGAAATGCGGGCCAATAAGGTTTCTTATGATGTTTTTATGAAACATATAAAGGACTACACAGCGAAAATTACCAAAGAATTATTGACACTGCGAATTTCATTGGCCCAAGAGGAAGTTAAACCACAGCAAAAGGGGAAAATCAAATGCCCTAAATGTGAGAAAGGCTTAATCCTCCTATATGATCGGATGGCACAATGTGATCACTATGCCCGTGGTTGTGATTTTAAGATCTGGCGAACATTGAACGGTATTTTTCTGGAAGAAAAAGAAATGAAGAATCTTTTGGAAAAAGGGAAAACCTCGGAGTTTAAGGGGGTTAAAAACAATGAGGGCGCTATTGTAAATGCTCCACTGGTATTCGAAAACTTTAAAGTTAACGTGGGATAGGTCGGCCTATCCCACGTTGTAGCTAGCATCGTTTCCGTTTATTTCAAAATTAAAATATCGTCTAAAGCCCTTTCAATCGTTGGAAATTGAAATGTAAAACCAAGTTCCGTTAATCTTTCTGGTATTACCCAACGACTTTTCAATAAAAGTTCAGTTTCCGTCCCGATCAACAAAGCACCTATTTCCAACAACCATTTCGGTGAGGGGAGACCAATTTTTCGATGCATGACGCTTCGAAAAGTCCCCATAAAGGTTTTATTCGTAATCGGATTGGGGGCAGCACAATTTATGATGCCATCTATTTCATGATGTTTTTGTATAAATAAGATAATCTGGAATAGATCTTCAATATGTATCCAGCTAAAATATTGATCACCGTTGCCTTGTATTCCACCTAAACCGAAGCGAACAAGATTTTTAAAAGGTTGTATAACACCACCATCAGCGCCTAGGACAATAGCCATCCGAAGAGCCACCTGTCTGGTATGGGGTAAGTGGAAATCGAAAAATGTCTTCTCCCATTTCTTTGCGACCTCGACGGAAAATCCCGTTCCGATCTCACCGCTACTTTCAGTCATTGGTCGATCCTCTGCATGACGGTAGATTGTTGCGGTGCTTGCATTTAACCAAAGAATAGGAGGATGGGTGCAATTTTCAATTGCCTTACCTAAAATACTTGTGGTCTCTGTTCTTGAAGAAAATATTTGTGCTTTGTTGCTGGCATTGTAGCGACAATTGACGGACTTGCCCGCGAGGTTGATCAACATTTCAGCATGTTCAAGTGCGGCTGAAATGCCATCCGTATCGGTCCAGGGTATATTTCCTTTCTGTCTGCCAACGAGGATCACCTGATATCCCATTCTTTGGAATCTTTTGGAAAGATATTGTCCGACAAAACCTGTTCCACCTGCAATAACTATTTTAGGCATGATAATACCATTTTTAGAGATCTGTTTTACTCGTTAATTGTTGTTGGCATATTTCTTCTTTGTTTTGCGATTCTTTTGCCCCGGAAGAATAGAAACATATTCAGAAAAAGCATGACACCTAAATAAATGCTGAATCCACCGATTTTATAACTGAGCCGCTCAATGAGTGCCTGTACACTCGGTTCATATAAGCTGATCTCGAGGATATACAAAGCAAATCCTAGGTTCATGAGGTAGAAACCAATCCGGAAAAGATTGTTTGTCGCATTGGCGACTTCCGGTCGCCCCGCAAAAATATCATTCATGTACACGATACTATTTTTGAAAAGCACATACGCAACATAATAGGTCAGTGCAATTGCAATGGGTAGATAAATAAAATACCCGATAACTGTTAGATTTCCCATGATATTATGATTTAATAGTGAATGAATTTGTCTTTTTAGCGAAGAAATAGATGCCAAGCATATTAAAGTAATGCATGCAGACAAGTACAAATAATAATGTTCCTGTTTTTAATGCAATACTGCTGATCAGATCCTCAAATGTTTGGATTTGTTTCCAGTAACTGAATTGAATGACAGCATAACCAATATTGAGCAAATAATATCCCATAAGCAATAGATTGTTTGTCGTGTCTGTTAGAGCAACGTTGTTCTTAAACGACGAAAGAATAAAAATCCGACCATTTTTGTGAAACAAGCGACCTACCCAAAGGATAATGTAGCAGGTTAGCAAGCCATATATTGCGTAAGCAAGGATATTAAAGTTCATAAGATTACATCATTAGTTTGATCAATTTTAGTAACAGATCCCCGCCGCTGGTATTGAATAGTTTGTTTGCGATGGTTTCGAGTTGATCTGTTAATACCTGGATATCTTTTACCGTCTTATGAAACTCCTTGCCTTCTGGCGTTTTATCTTTCTCGGTATTTTTACTGATTTCTCTGAGAATATCCATGACCGGATCAAGTTCTTTTTGCTTGCGCATAACAGCAATTTTCATCGCCCATTTTAATACGTCTTTCTCCGCAACGAAATATTCCTTTCGGTCTCCTGCAATATGTTTTTTGTAAACAATACCATAATCGACCAATTGACGGATACTCATGTTGGCATTACCTCTGGAGATAACCAGCTTCTCCATGATTTCGTCTGTAGACATGGGGTTGCTCGCAGAAAGGAGTAATGCATGTACCTGAGCAACGGATTTGTTGATCCCCCATTCGGAACCCAACGCTCCCCAAGTATCTATAAATTGCTGTTTTGCTTCTTGTAATTCCATCTTCATTTTTATTTCTTACTCAAATTTATATATAGTTTTTGAATTTTCAAAAATTTCTGAAAATAAAATAAATTCAATAAACAAGTCACCATATCGTAATAAGGTTTTCCTTTTCTTGTGTCCTTTTTGATTTGTATTAACTTTGCTGGCATTATGGCAACAACTTTGTATAATCCATTCAAACAATTTCAATTTGATCCAACTATTTGTTTTTTAACAGGCAATAAACTTCAGTCTGAGGAGGAGAGCATCCAGGTCTTTCCTGTTTGGATGATGAAATCTTTTCAATTGGAAGATAAGCCTTTCAAAATGTTGGATGAGAATCTAGTGACTTATAAGTCACTCAAGCTTCCATGTTCGATTGATACAGCTGAAGCAATAGAACAAATGGAACGTGCCGTTGAGCAATCATTTGAGCAGGGCTACGAAGCGGTCAGCCAAGTAGATCCTTTGCTACTTTTTCAATGGATGACAAAAATCATCTATGGCGTTGTCTATAACGAAATTCTTGCTGGAATCCGTCAACAGAAAGCTTCAGGTGAAGACATGAACTTTTCGCAGGCTTTGGCGCAACGTTTTACCAACTTGCACGCCATGTTGCAGTCGTTGGTCGTTCCGATGGAATTTGAAAATACTTTCCCATTTTCCCTTGTTGTAGTTCCAGTAGAAAATGCGCCTGATACTTTTATGTATCGTGATGAAATAAATACTCTTATTTTTTCTATTCGAATGAAAGATTTTGCGGTTATTGCTTGCCTTCAGGATAATGCAACAAACAATATCTATCATGAAGACATATTGAAGACGATTGCAGGGAAAAAGCTTCACCCCATACAGTTTGAAGAGTTGTGTGCGCGCTATTTCTACTCTGCTTATCTTTTTAACCGCCTGCCGGATTACACCTATTTAAATACACCTCAGAAAGTCTATGTTGAACCTATGCCGTTAGCGGATATGTCTATGAAACCTATATTTGATCATTGGCAGAATAAGACCTACGGTCAGGTACTGGAAAATTTCTGGAAACCCTGGGGTTTGACCTTGTTCGAAATTATTAAAAATCCAGAACAACCAATTAGCTTTTTGCTGGATGATCAAGGTGCTTTTATCACGGATGTTGATATGCCCCTAAATTGAATCTGAAGAAAGTAAAGTAATAAGTTGGTCCAAATACGCGTTAAAATGGTATGATTATGGATGGGATAGGCTATGTATTCACCAAAATTTAAAATTACTGTTTCGACAGTCCTGCTTTTTATCGTTTGTTTGACTTCACAGGCGCAGACTGCTGCTGTTCGTAATATTCCTGCAGATAGTCTAGTCCAAAATGTGGATGATTTTCCTTATTTTAAGGGTGGGATAAGGGCATGGTCAAGATTCTTGCAAAATAACCTCGATCTGACACGTACCGTGGGTGCTATGGATAGTGTCGCTTACGTAAAGTTTGGCCTCAAACAAACAGCGATTCTTAATTTTATCGTTTGTGAAGATGGAGCTATTTGTAATATTGAAATTGAGAATCGGGAGAATGTAAGCCCTGAATTTGCAAAAGCCGTATTGGCGGCAATGCGGAAATCACCACAGTGGATGCCAGCTTTAGTCAAGGGAAAGCCAGTCAAAACAAAATTTCGGCAGCCAGTAGTCGCTGTTCTTGAATAATTGAAATGCAATTTAGAAAATTAACCATTTATTCACTTCATATGTCATTTTGGGATAAAGTCAAAAAAATCATGAGCGGGGGAGAGGACGAATCTTCCACTGAAAAGAAAGATGTTGAAATTACTGCCGGAGGTTCGACTATATATCGTTATGAAAGTCAGCCTGAGGAAAAAGATCCGAAAGATCTATTCCCTGAGGTACAATGTGTGTATCTTGAAGAGATAGAGGAGCATTTGACAAAATATATCGCTGAACCAGATCTGGTCTTTCACGAAATTATATCCGAATTGGTGCATATTGATGTACACTGGATAAAGCCTAGTGCGAACTATCCATACAATATCCTGGTAACTTCTGGTATGAGCGACCTTCCCATGAATGTTCCGGAGGAAATAGACGATAAGGAAGCCTATGAGCGTGCCGAGTTAATGGTTGTTCTTCCTGCTGATTGGAAAATAGGCGATGAAGAGTTTCAGGATGATATCAACTACTGGCCAGTTTACTTTTTGAAAAGGTTAGCGCGTTTTCCACATGAGTATAAAACATGGTTAGGCTATGGTCATACTATTCCTAATGGGATGGAGGCCGAAGAAATAGCAAATACCGGTTTTGGCTGTATGCTCTTATTGCCTCCGATGTTGAGCTTTGATGAGGAATTTTTGGAACTTCAAACAAAAGATGGCAATATCATTAATTTCTATGCAATGATTCCAGTTTATAAGGAAGAGATGGATTTCAAACTGGAAGAAGGGACAGATGCCTTATTGGATCTTTTTGATGAATATGGAATTTCAGAGCTTGTGGACATAGATCGTCCAAATGTTTGTAGAAAATAGTGACCTTGGTCAATAAATGCAGTACTATTTGTGAATGAGTCACCGATAGTACTGCATTTTTTTTAAAGACTGTTTTCGATGATCATGATCGTTTTGTCAATATCTTCCTTGCTGATATTAAGATGCGGTCTGAATCGTATACTTTTTTCACCACAGCCCAGCATGATCAATTTGTTGGCATAAGCCCTTTTGATAAATTCGTTACGGGAATCTGCGGAATCAAAATCCAGCGCTACAAATAACCCTTCACCCCTTAAATTACTGAGTTGCGGCCTATCTTTCATAACTTTCTGTAGTTTACTCTTAAGATAAGTTCCTTTTTCAGCAGCATTCGCCAAGAGATTTTCCTGTTCGATCACTTCAAGAATTAGTTTAAAGCGGAGCATGTCTATAAAATCTCCCCCAAAGGTGGAGTTGATCCGGCTGGATTCTTTGAACACATGATGTTCCACTTGATCAAATTTTTCCTTGTTCGCTAATATCCCACAAACTTGAGCTTTCTTACCAAAAGCAAGTACATCCGGTATAATATCATAATGTTGATAAGCCCATATTTTTCCGGTAATACCCAGCCCTGTCTGTACTTCATCGAAAATCAGGAGAATTTCATTCTTGTCGCAGATCTGACGCAGTTGTTGGAAAAATTCTTTCCGAAAATGATTGTCTCCACCCTCGCCCTGTATTGGCTCAATGATAATGCAGGCAATATCGTTGGGATTGTCGTGGATGGCCTGATTGATTTCTGCGATTGCCCTCTCCTCTACGGTTATTGTTTGGCTGATATTTTCTGACGTTAGTGGATACGTTAATTTGGGATTTACAATACGAGGCCAATTGAACTTTGGAAAATACATGTACTTTCGGGGATCCTGCGTATTTGTTAAGGAGAGCGTATAGCCCGATCTACCATGAAAAGCCTGTTTAAAATGGATGACCTGACTCGCTTCTTTTTGTATGCCCTGAGCGAAATTAAGTCTAGTTTTCCAGTCAAAGGCTGCTTTCAATGCATTTTCCACAGCCAGTGCTCCACCGGAAATAAAAAATGCATAGGGGAGTTCTTTTGGTATTGCCACACGGTCGAATGTATCCACAAAATCTGCGAATTCTTTGGGGTAGATGTCCGATATAGCAGGCTTGTTGACTGCCATCTTGCCCAGAAACTCACTATGCTTGACCAGATGGGGATGGTTATAGCCTACAGCCATAGAGGCAAACATGCTAAACATATCCAGGTATTCGTCCCCATTTTCATCGACAACATAAGAGCCGTGCGATTTTTCCATATCCATGACCAGTGGAAACCCGTCTGCCAATATATGTTTACTTAGTCTTTCATGTACGTTGCTCATAATTTCGAATCTGAATGGTTTATAAATCAAATTTTATACCTTGTGCCAATGGTAAGTCTGTTGTGTAATTAATGGTATTTGTCTGGCGACGCATATATGCTTTCCATGCATCCGAACCAGATTCTCTACCACCTCCGGTATCTTTTTCTCCGCCAAAGGCCCCACCGATTTCTGCACCTGAGGTACCGATATTGACGTTTGCTATGCCACAATCCGATCCGGCGGCGCTGAGAAATAGTTCGGCTTCTCTCAGATTGTTTGTCATCACAGCTGAGGACAGGCCTTGGCTGACACCATTTTGCAAGGCGATAGCATTGCCTATGTCGCTTTGATACTTTATTAAATATAGAATGGGAGCGAAAGTTTCGTGTTGCACGATCTCATAATGATTTTCGACTTCGGCGATAACGGGCTGTACATAGCAACCACTTTCGTAACCTTTGCCTTCTAGTACTTTTCCTTTAATAAGAAGTTTTCCCCCTTGTGTTTTAATTTTGTCTAGTGCGTTTAAGTATGATTTTACAGCGGCTTTATCAATCAATGGTCCTACATGATTTTTCGTGTCCAAAGGGTCGCCAATTTTTAATTGACCATAGGCTTTTGTCAGTTGCTTCTTGACTTTGTCGTAGATACTCTCATGGATAATCAGTCGTCGTGTACTGGTGCAGCGTTGTCCTGCTGTTCCCACGGCACCAAATACGGCACCGATGATTGTCATGTTGAGGTCCGCATCTGGGGTAACAATAATCGCATTGTTGCCACCAAGTTCCAAGAGCGTTTTGCCCAATCGTTGCGCAACTGTAACAGCGACTTCTTTTCCCATCCGTGTTGATCCTGTTGCCGACACTAAGGAGATGCGGTTGTCAGCAGCAAGCCATTCACCGACTTCTTTGTCGCCCATGACCAGGTTGGAGATACCTTCAGGTAATCCATTGTTATGGAGGATTTCTGCTAATAGTTTTTGGCAGGCAATGGCACATAGTGGCGTTTTCTCACTGGGTTTCCATACGACGGTGTTTCCGCAAACCAAAGCGATGGCCGTATTCCATGCCCAAACGGCTACAGGGAAATTAAAGGCGGTAATAATACCGACTACACCTAAAGGATGGTATTGGTCATACATGCGATGGCCGGGACGTTCGGAATGAATGGTATTGCCATAGAGTTGTCGGGATAGCCCCAGCGCGAAGTCACAGATGTCAATCATTTCTTGTACTTCCCCCATGCCTTCTTGATAGGATTTTCCCATCTCATAGGAGACTAATTTTCCGAGTGTCGGTTTCAATTCTCGTAATTTATCGCCTAGTTGACGGATAATGTCTCCTCTCTTGGGAGCGGGGATAAGTCGCCATGCTTTGAATGCGTTTTGAGCATCACCGATGACTGTCTCATAATCCTTCTGGCTGCTACCAGACACTTTTGCAATGAGTTTTCCATCTACAGGAGATAGGGATACGAATACCTCACCACCAGAAAACCACTTTTGCCCTGTTGACGAGCCTAAATTCTGGGATGTTATGCCGAGTATTTTAAGTTCTTTTTTTATCATAATGGTTTATTTTATTCGTGGAATATATTAAATATAGGGAATAAAATTCTGTTAAACAAGTTATGTGTGAATATTGTTCATTTTGAAAATATTTTATTATCTTAGATAAGCTAATGTAGACTATACGATTATGAAACAAATAAATGTTGATTATTTTCAAGTGGATGACCTTTTATCAGAGGAGCACAAGCTTGTCCGTCGTGCTGTTCGGGATTTTGTTCGGTCAGAGATAAAACCAGTCATAGAAGATGCAGCACAGGCACATCAGGCCATAGCAGGGTTGATGCCCAAACTTGGTGCAATAGGTGCTTTAGGTCCTTATATTCCAGTAGAATATGGTGGTGCGGGATTAGATCAGATTTCTTATGGTTTGATTATGCAGGAATTGGAGGCCGGTGATTCTGCGGTTCGTTCGGCTGCTTCGGTGCAATCTTCTTTGGTGATGTATCCGATATATACCTATGGTAGCGAGGAGCAACGCCGTAAATATTTGCCGGGACTTGCTTCCGGGGACCTTGTGGGCTCTTTTGGTTTAACCGAACCGAACCACGGTTCTGACCCCGGAGGGATGGAAACGCGATTGACAGTGAGTAATGGTGGTTTTTTATTGAACGGTGCTAAGATGTGGATTACAAACTCACCAGTATGTGATCTTGCTGTAGTTTGGGCACGTGATGAGGCGGGAAAAGTGCGAGGGGTAATTGTTGAACGTGGAATGGATGGTTTTGAAACACCCGAAACATTACATAAGTGGTCTTTACGAGCTTCTAAAACTGGCGAGCTGGTTTTTCATGATGTCTTTATTCCCGCTGAAAATGTATTGCCTGAGGTAAACTCGATGCGTGGGCCGCTTTCTTGTTTGAATTCTGCACGGTATGGAATATCTTGGGGTGTGATAGGAGCGGCGATCGACTGTTATGAAACGGCTGTTCAATATGCTCTGGAGCGTCAACAATTTGACCGACCAATTGGCGGGTTTCAGTTGCAACAGAAAAAATTGGCTGAATTTCTGACAGAAATTACGAAAGCTCAGTTGTTGTCCTGGCGTTTGGGGCTTTTAAAGAATGAAGGGAAAGCAACCCCACAGCAAATTTCGATGGCTAAACGGAATAATGTGAATATGGCTTTACAGATTGCGCGTGAATCCCGGCAGATTTTGGGAGGAATGGGCATTGTTGGGGATTTTCCAATTATGCGACATATGATGAATCTTGAGTCGGTTATTACTTATGAAGGTACACATGATATTCATTTATTGATCACTGGGCAGGATATTACTGGGCTCAATGCGTTTTCCTAAACCTGAGTGCAAACCAAATATGGGACATCATCTTATTCAAAATTGTTAATAACAATACGATGTTTTGTTCATGATTTCGTGTTCTTGTCTCTGATATCTTATTTAATTCACGTGGCGCAGCTATCGTTTTTGAGAAAAAGACGATGGCTGCGCCACGTTTATCCTACTCCATATGTTTCGTGTTTTCCGTTGATTGAATCTTATTTATCTCCGAGGCGGTGAGACTATTTGTGTCCTTAAAAGAATTTTCGTTCGGATGTCCTAACGTTATAGATAGGCATAACAAGGATTGGTCGCTGTTATATCCCTTTTAGTTCTTAGATTCTGTTGGTGCAGCTGCTGATCGTACTGTATCTATATTGCTTCTCCCAAAGGAGGACCGAATCATCGGACACTGTCCATGGCTCCTCATTGCTGCTCGTTATTATGAACAAGTCCATCATTAACTTAGCAATAGAGTAGAATTAAGCTAGCTATTAGCTAGGTATAATTTAGCTTATACCTCAACAAAACCTAAACTATACCTAAACAAAACCTAACTAAAACCTAAGTAAAAGTATAACTTGTCCATGAGTTATAAACCTGTTGTCCATAGGCGATCTGACTAAAAACCCCGGCCATCTTTCCGTCCATGAGCGTTCCTGCAGTCTGCCGGTTCCCATTCCAGTGCTGAAGTACGGATTAATGTGTCCCTTTCCGGCAGTCTCCATATTATCGTGTTATTCTGTCCTTTGTGCCCCGGTTTCCACCTCACGGCCCTATTCTTACCCCGACGCCCCCCCCTGATAGCCCCCGAACAAAAAACAATCCGCCAAGTTCCCAGCGAGTTACAGACATATTGAAATAAATAAGAACAAAAGGCTTGGAAGTTTGCCCGAAAACTCCCTATCTTTGCACCACTCCGCAAGGGAGGGGCGGTTACTTCGAAAGAAGGGACCATGAAAAAAAGAAGGGTTTAACGGAAGTTAGGCGCGGAAATCGGAAAAAAGGAAAAGAAAAAAAACTTCAAAAAG